>JBGFRR010000045.1:0-16377 GCA_041695045.1 Bacteroidota bacterium | reverse complement strand
CTACATAGAGGCCGGGGACATTCGTCTCCATCGTCTCAGGATTGTGAACGGGAGCGAGCGATTGTGGGTCGATGGCAGCGCCGGCTTGCTCAAGCATCCGTGTGTCAGGACGGTAACCGACCATCACAAACACGACATCGTTACGGATTTCGCCCGCATGTTTGCCCGTGAGCATGAGCGAGGTCGGCTGGACTTCGGCAACAGTCGTCTCGAACAATGCCGTGATTTCTCCCGCCGCTATTCTGTTTTCGACGTCGGGGAGGATCCAGTACTTCACCCCCTCGCTCAGCATGGGCCCGCGGTGGATCAGCGTTACCCGCGCGCCGTGGCGGAACAGGTCGAGCGTGATCTCGACGGCGGAATTCTTGCCGCCGACGACCGCGACGTCTTTCCCGTAATACTCATACGGCTCGTGATAGTACCGCTTCACCTTGGGCAGCTCCGACCCCGGCACCGTGAAGGGATGGGGATGGTCGAAATATCCCGTAGCCACAACGACGTTCTGTGCTCTATACTGACCGGAGTGCGTTCGGACAACAAAGTGCGCTCCGTCCCTTTCAATGGAGAGGATCTCCTCTCCTGAGCGAATGTTGAGATTAAAATGTTCAACAACTTTCAGGTAATAGCGGATGACTTCGGTTCGTGTGGGACGAAAGCCGGAGGCGATGAACGGTACGCCTCCGATTTCGGGCAGTTCCGGCGTCGAAAAAAAGGTAAGATTGGTCGGAAAGCGGCGGATGGCAGCCACGACCGAGCCTTTGTCGAGAACGGCGTACGACAACCCGGTTTGCTTCGCCTCGATCGCGCAGGCAAGTCCTGCCGGTCCTGCTCCAATGATGAGAAGGTTATACATACGAAATAAAAAAATCCGCTTGCGCGGATGATCGGTAGGGCGATGCGTCGCTTCGCCCTCCTGTGCTTACCACTACATGTTGAGCTGGTGGTGGGAGTTGAACCCACGACCTACGGTTTACGAAACCGTTGCTCTACCACTGAGCTACACCAGCATTACACACAGCGGTAGCGGGACTGCTCTACCGCTGAGCTACGCCAGCAAAAAAAAATGCAAACTTCAGTCTTCCCACGGACTGCGGTTTACTCCCGCCAAACGACGGCGGGATTCTCACAATTGCCGCCACTCACACAAGACGTTCGTGGGCAATTGTGGAAGAAACCGTTGCCCCGCCAATCCCGACTGAAAACGCCGACCTGCCTGTCGGCAGGCGTTTTCTGTCGGGAAGCTACGCCAGCATGTCAATTGCGGAATGCGGATTGAAGAAGGCGGAATTCCATCCCGCAATGATCACTCTGCATTCGAAAGCACGGCCACAATATACACAAAAAGTGCTGTACGGGCAACGGGTTTTCCGTCGAGAGATTCCGCCAGCCAACGGCGGAATGCTCAAATCGACAGACACGTTAGTCCCGCTTTTCAGGATTCCGCTATCAAGCGGGATTCCAGAAAGCGGAACTTCACTACGCTCGCTAACTTGTGTCGATTTGGCACTTGACATTTGGTCTTACACAACGTACTATCTACTTGGCCCCGATTGTTCACTCATCCGCCGGTTCGTGATGTCCGACTGATCACCATCGATACGGAGGTCGCCATGAAATCACCTAAGCTTCCCCTTTCCAACAACCCGAAGGAACTGAAGTCCAACCTGAAGAAACTTACAGCGCGTGACAAGCGCCTCAACGCTAAACAGCGTCCCGAAAAACGACTGAAAATTGTACAGAGCATGAACGCCGGCCATGTGCGCGGCGGGCATTCGTTTCACTGAACCGTGAGAGCACTTCTTCTATCGGGCCAAGAGTTCATAATCCAGCGGCAGCATCTCGGCCATGCGTTCCTCCGAGGGAGCAGATTCGTTATTCATGGTTGATGCATAACCCGAAAAAGACTCCCGCGAGAATACTTAATTCAGACCCTTCACGGTATCGGCAATCAACGTCGCACTATGCTTCAGCGATTCTTGTTCCGACCCATCGAGCGGCGGCGGGAAGGTTGCTATCACTCCCGAACCTCCAATGAGATGCGGTAAGGAAACCGTAACATCCCGGACACCGAGGATATCCGACACCGGCGTGCACACGGTCAGGATAGATCGTTGGTCCTTCAGCACCACATCGACGATGCGAGCCAACGCGCTGCCGATACCGTAATACGTTGCACCTTTTCCAGCAATAATGGAATACGCCGCACGCCGAACGCGCCGGTCGATATCGTCCTTCACGCTCGTGTCCAGCGAAAGACGGCGTTGCCGGCAGAACTCTTCTAAGGACATTCCGCCGACGGAGACGAGCGACCAGGTCAAAACTTCAGAATCACCGTGTTCACCCAAGACGTATCCGTGTACGTGGCGAGCGTCAACACCGAGGTATCTGCTCAGCAGAGAGCGGAAACGAGCAGTGTCCAACGTGGTTCCCGACCCGAAGACGCGATGACTGGGAACGCCGCGCTCAGCTGCGAATCGAGCAGTCAGGTGCGTCATGACATCGACAGGGTTTGTCGCAACCACGAGGAGAGCATCCGGCGAGGCATCCAGCACGCGAGGCACAATCTCACGGAAGATTGCGGCATTGCGGTCGAGTAGCTGCAACCGCGTTTCGCCCGGCCGTTGATTTGTTCCCGCGGATAACACAACCACGCGGCATCCCTGTAAATCTTCGTACTTCCCTGCTCTCACCTCAACGGGGTGAGCAAATGGTACGGCGTGAAAAATATCGTCCGCCTCTGCCGCGGCCCGCTCAGCTTTGACGTCGACGAGGACGATCTCGCGGCCGACCCCACACATAACCATCGCATAGGCAGCAGTCGAGCCGACATACCCTGCACCGACAATTCCGATTTTCATTGTGACTCTACCTTTCCTCTCCTCTCTTCACACGAAATAGGTGTTACCGACGATTTCCAAACGATTCTTCGCGCCATGTACAACCGTAAGCAAACCAGGCATCTACGTGTGAATCCCCGGCTCCGTCATTCCGCGTAAGCCGAAAACCTTATCGAGTTGTTCCTTCGTGAGCAAGCCCTTCTCCAGCACCAACTCGCGGATCGGTTTGCCCGATTGGATGTACTCCTTCGCAATCTCCGCCGCGGCTAAGTAGCCGATATGCGGATTCAACACGGTGACGACGCTGGTGCTGTTCTCCGCATAGAACTGACAGCGCTCTGCATTCGCCGTGATCCCGTCGATGCAGAGCTTGATACAGACGTCGATGGCGTTGCGGAGGATTTCGATTTCGTGAATCAGGTTGAACGCCACCACCGGCATCATCACGTTCAGCTCTAACTGTCCGGCCTGCGCGGAAAAGAGAATCGTCGTGTTGCAGCCGATGACCTGATAGCAGACCTGGTTGACCATTTCGGACATCGAGGGATTGATCTTGCCGGGCATGATGGACGACCCCGGCTGAACCGCCGGCAGGTTGATCTCTGCCAGCCCGGTCTTTGGCCCGGAGCCGAGTAGACGAATGTCGTTGGAGATGCGTGAGAGGTCTTGCGCGAAGTTCGTGAGCGCGTGGGAAAGCTCCACCATCGGTCGCAGGCTTTGCATGGCCTCGAAGTAATCGTCCGCCATGCTGAAGCCGATACCTGTCTGCGTTGTGAGCTGTTCGACCATCATCGGGCGATACTTCGGATGCGCGTTCAATCCCGTGCCTACCGCCGTGCCGCCGATGCCGAGTTCCTTGCACGCTTCTGCCGCGCGCGTAATCGCGTGCGCGTGTTGTCGCACGTTCACGCCGTAGGCTGTGAACTCCTGTCCGAGCCGCACCGGCGTCGCATCCATCAGGTGCGTGCGTCCGGATTTCACAATGCCGTCGAACTCCTTCCCTTTCCGCAAAAACGATTCTTCCAATTTCTTCAGCACCGGCATCAGTGTGCCGACCTCTATGAGCGCAGCGATGCGGATGGCCGTCGGGCACACATCGTTGGTGGATTGCGCCATGTTCACGTGGTCGTTCGGGCTGACGAGTTTGTAGTCGCCTTTTTGTCCGCCCAGGATTTCGATTGCACGGTTGGCGAGGACTTCATTCGTGTTCATGTTGTGCGACGTTCCCGCTCCCGCCTGATACACGTCCACCACAAACCACTCGCGCAGCTTGCCGCCCAACACTTCATCGGCCGCTTGCGCGATAGCGTCGGCAATCTTGCCATCCAACAATCCTAATGATTTGTTGACGACCGCTGCTGCGCGCTTGATGTGAACGGTCGCCTCCACGTAGGCGGACTTCGGCTTCAAGCCGCTGATGGGAAAGTTCTCCAATGCGCGCGATGTCTGCACTCCGTAGTATGCATCCTTGGGAATCTGACGATCGCCCAAAGAATCTTTTTCGATTCGCGTTTCCATGATTAGTACTCCTTAGTACTTTAAGAGTGAAATCTGTGCACAAAAGGCAAAGATTTTGTGCCCACGCCTGCCTGCCGGCAGGCAGGGCAGGCAGGAATCTTCACTAATCGCCACTAATGATTTTGGACCTCTTCGTGTAGATTCCTGCCTACCGCAGGCAGGCGTGTAAATTCGTGGGGGATTTTTTGGTTGTGGCCTGCCTGCCCACGTTAAGATAAAGAAGAAAAATCCTCCTTCGCTGGGGATGTGGTAACCCCTTGCCAATCTACGCAACCATCTGAACTTCTTCAAATCGATTCTCTCGCCGTCGAACTGCACGCCCTCGGCTTCGAGCAATCTGCGTTGTCGGCGATACGCGCCGGTTGTTTTGGGAAGCGAGATGTTCCCTTGCGCATTCACGATGCGATGCCAGGGGATGTCCGAACCACGCGGGGTATTGTGGAGTGCATAGCCGACGAGCCGTGCGCGGCCGGGGAAGCCGGCGTGCTCGGCGATTTCGCCGTACGTCGCCACGCGTCCGCGCGGCACCTGCCGGACGACGTCCCAGATGATCTCGTAGGTCCGGCGGGCAGTGCGTGTAGAGGTTGGAGGAGGCTTCATTTCTGAAGCTTACGATTCGGTGCGTACAGGTTTGGTGGTAGGAACCACGTCCGTCTCTTCGTCCGAGTATCGCCGGAAGAATGCAGCGATGCGCTCCGACCACGTCTCGAGTAACGAGTAGAACGTCGGCACGATGACGAGGGTGAGGAAGCTGGAGACAGTGAGGCCCGAAATGATTGCGATACCCAGCGGGCCCCAGAACGCAGCGCTTTCCGCGCCGACGACGAAGTGCAGCTCCCGCCAGTTGAAATCGAATCCCGTTGCAAGCGGAAGAATGCCCAACACCGTCGTGGCGGCCGTGAGGAGAATCGGACGCAAGCGCGTGCGGCCGGCTTCGAGCAGCGCTTCATCCACGCTCATTCCCTCCTCACGCTTCCGTTTGGCAAAATCCAACAGCACGATGGCATTCTTCACCACGATGCCGGCGAGGGAGATGATGCCAACGCCCGTCATGATCACAACGAACGGCGTACGTGTCACAAGCAGACCGACCAATACACCGATGAGCGAAAGGATGACCGACAGCATAATCACGAACGGCACTTTCACCGAGTTGAACTCCGAGACGAGAATCAGGAATACCAGCAGCAACGTAATGATGAACGCCCTTGCCAAGAATGCCTCCGCCTTCTTCTGCTCTTCGTCCTGTCCCGTGAACTTGATGCCGTAACCCGGCGGCATATCGAAATCTGCCAGCATTGCTTTCACATCGTTGAGAACCTCGGAAGCCACGCGCCCTTCCACATTCCCGGTGACGGTAATGACCCGCTTGAGGTCTTTGCGCCGGATATCGGACACGCCGGCGGTCTTGCGGATTTCAGCCACCGACGTGAGCGGGATCGACAGCAGTTCTCCTCTGTGGTTCATGAAGGTGATGCGCAACTTCTCGAGGTCCTCCACCGACGTGCGCTGGTCTTCCCGTAAACGGACGCGGATTTTGTACTCATCTTCCCCAAGCCGGTACTTCGACGCTTCAGATCCGCTGATGGCGGTGCGCACCGTGCTTGCAATCTGTCCTGTGTTCGTCCACAGCAGTCCTGCCTTTTCACGGTCGACGATGATTTCCATCTCCGGCTTGCCGATGCTGTAATCATCCTTCAGGTCAACAAGGTTAGGGATCGACTTGATGCGTTCTCGAATTTGCGCGCTTAGCGATGCAAGCTGCGCGTAGTCTTCGCCGAAGACTTCAATGCTCACGGCCGCACCCACGGGAGGTCCCATCTCCTGTTGGTTGACACGCACGTCCGCGCCGGCAATGCTTTTGAATGCCGTACGGATTTCTTCCATCGTTGTGAAACTGCTCTGGCTGCGCTTCTGCTTGTCATAAAAGATAATGGAGATTGTGCCCTTGTTGGACGTTCCCTGGCCGCCGAAGTCGAACGGGTCTTCGGACACGCCGATGTTCGTCGAGATGAACTCCATATCGCGGCGTCCGGGGATGTGTTCCAGCTGTGCCTCCAGTTCCCGAGCGATGCCGTCGGTAACATCGAGCGAGGTGCCGGGAGGAGCTTCGATGTTCGCGTTGACCAGCTGGGGCTCGACATTCGGGAAAAACTCGACACCGCTGTTGAGGACGGCGAACAACATGATGACCATCACCAGCATCACCAACGACCCGCCGATGGTACGTCCGCGATTCTGCAGTGCCCAGCGAAGCGTTGTGGTATACCGTTTCTGCATCCACGGAAATGCTACCGTATCCGTCTTGTGATAGAGCCAGGTAATGGGATTGTATTTCCTCCACCACGTTTGATGCTCAAGGTTCTGTTTAGCCTTCCGGATCTCCCGCCGGTAGTTGATCCACTGCGCCCCTTGCACCGGACTGATCACAAACGCAACGAAGAGCGACGCGCTGAGCGTTGCGATAAGGGTGATGGGAAGATACGACATGAAGTCGCCTACAACGCCGGGCCAAAACAGCAATGGGATGAACGGCGAGATCGTCGTAATGGTCGCCGCGAGCACGGGAAGCGCAACCTCCGCCGTGCCGTCCCTTGCCGCTTGCACAGGGCCCTTACTGTACTCTTGCTGATGGCGGTAGATGTTTTCGATGACAACGACCGCGTCGTCCACCAGAATGCCGAGTACAAGGATGAGTGCAAAGAGCACCACGAAGTTGAGCGTGATGCCGAACGCGCCGAGAACGATGAAGCCGATGAACATCGAGAACGGAATAGCCGCAGAGATCAGCAGCGAATTCTTGAACCCGAAGAACATGAACATCGCCAGCACGACGAGGAACATGCCGGTCATGATGCTGTTCTCCAACTCGCTGACCGTGCGCTGAATATAGATCGATTGGTCATTCGAGATTTCAAGCTTGATGCCGGCGGGAAGCTTTTTGCTTTCTTCATGGACGATGGCCATTACCTCGTCGGCGATACGGAGGAGATTTTCCCCTGCGCGCTTGCGGACGGCCAGAGACACCACTTCCTGGCCGTTAAGGCGTGCGTAGGTCAGCCGGTCTTCGAATGAATACTGCACGGTGGCCACATCCCGCACGGAGATGGCCTTGCCGTTTTGAATTTTGACGACAATGTCTTCAAGCGGCTGAACGTCTTTGAACTCGCCGGGGATGCGCACCGAGATGTTCCGGTTAGCCGTCTTGATGGTCCCGCCGGGGACAGAGAGGTTTTCGGAGCGGATGGCGTTGACCACATCCTCAAAGCCGACCTGGTATGCATTCATGCGATAGACATCCACGTTCACCTGCACTTCGGGCGTAAGACCGCCGTTGAGGTCGGCACGCAGCACGCCCGGTACCGCTTCAATCTTATCTTGAATCTCCTCGGCAATCTTCCTTAACCGCGCGAGGCCGACATTGCCCTCTACATTGACAAACATGATCGGAAACTCGCTGAAGTTGATCTCCGACACGATTGGCTCGAGGACATCGCTCGGGAGGTTGGCCTTTGCGGAATTGACCTTATCCCGCACGCGGCGCAGGGCGTCGTCTATGTCCACGCCGGTGTTGAATTCTACCTGTATCGTGGAGAGTCCTTCCTTCGAGACGGAGCTGATTTGCTTCACGTCTTTCAGCGATTTGAGGTCGCGCTCCAACGGCTGCGTGACCAGCCCCTCGATGTCGGTTGCCGAGACGCCGATGTAGGGGGTCGAGACGATGACGAGAGGAATGGAGATATCCGGCGCGGCCTCTTTCGGCATGGTGTCGTACGCGCCGTAGCCGATGAGGATAATCATCAGGATGAGAATGTAAACGGCGATTTTGTTATCGACTGCAACGTTCCAAATGCGCATGGGTCCCTCTTGTTCGAACGAATGATTATCCTGCAACCGACACGCGCTGGCCGTGCACGAGCCGTTGAAAACCGGAGACAATCACGCGGTCGCCCACCGCCAGCCCTTCGAGCACTTCAACCCTATTTCCCTGTCGACCGCCTAACTTCACGATGCGCTCTTCCACTGTACCGTTGTTCTCGACATACACAACATAGCGGTGGCGGTCCACCTGCTGCACGACACTCTGATTGATCAGCACGGCGTTCCGTTGCTCGGAGCGGAGAATGCGCACGCGGGCAATCATCTCCGGTTTGAGCTTGCCGTTTGGGTTGGCGACCGATGCCTCTACGGTCATCGTGCGGTTGTTAGGATTGACCGCTGCCGAAACGAACTGCACCGTTCCCGTCAGCGTGTCCTTGGGGTATGCATCGACCGTGAAGGTAATGGTCGAACCGAGGCGGATGAGGCCGGCATAGTTCTCCGGCACTTCAGCCGAAACCTTCACACGCGCGTTGTTGACAAGGTGGGCAACGGGCATGCCGGGCGAAACGAACTCGCCTTCATCGAAGAACCGGTCGTTCACCATGCCGTCAATCGGACTTCGGAGTCGGGTGCGCTCCAGCCGCGCTAGGGCAAGGTCGGCAGCAGCACGCGCGGCGTTGCGGTTGTATTCCGCACTCTTCATCTGCAACTCGCTAATAGCGTTCTCTGCGAAGACGCTTCGCTGTTTCTCGTAGTTGAGCTCTGCGAGTTCAAACTGTGCTTGCGCGGCATCGTAACTCGCCTTGAGGAGGTCGTCGCTCAGAACAGCAAGAACCCAACCCTTCGCCACCCGCTCTCCTTTGCGCACCTTCCATGCTTTCACCACCCCCGCTTCTTCGGCGCTGAGCATCACATCCTCAACGGCCTTGATGATACCGGTGGTCTGGAGCGTTTCGGCAAAGGATTCTGCTTGCACCGCTTCCACGCGAACGCCGACAACCTCTTCTTGCTGTGTTTGCATGGCGTCTTCCGTTTGCGTGTCGGAGGTACCGCATGCAGTCAGGATTAGGCTCAGGCCCAGCGCCGGAAGAGCAGGCCAAAGCAAGGAATACCGTTTCACGATGGATTCCAATAATAGATGGTATGAGTGAACTGCTGATTTCTTTGAATGCGACATCGTGCTTCTCCTTCTGCTGTCTATCCTTCAACCTCGGGAATGTGCTCCGGCCTTCTGCCGATAAGTTGTTCAAACTCCGCCGACGCGACGGCATAATCATAGATTGCTTGCATGCGATTCACCTTTGCTTGTGTAAGAGCGAGTTGCGCGTCGTTGACCTCGAGCTGTGTACCCGACCCAGCAAGGAAGCGCGTTGTCGCAATCGCGTATCCCCGCTCGGCTTGCTCAATCGTTCGTTGTTGGGCTTCATAGCGCTTCCGAGCTTGGTGAAGTTGAGAGATCACCGAGTGCAACGCAACTCGCAGTTGGGTCTCGACGTTTGAAAGCCTTTCCTCACTTTTGCGGACTTCCACCTGCGCCTGGTCGACACGGGCTCTCGTTTGCAGTCCCTGGAAGAGATTCACTGACAGCGACAGCCCCACTACTGAGCTTGTGATGAAATCTCGTGTCGAAATATTCAAACTGTTCTTTGCTGCCTGATACTGGTAGCTGCCGAAGGCGGCAAGCGTGGGGAGATAATTCGATTGCTCGGCGCTGACGAACGCTTTATTCACCTCGATCTGCAGCCGAGCGGCGTTGAGGACCGGGTTATTCTCGACCGAAAGGCCGTACGCAGCGGCAAGTGTTGCATCGTCGATCGGAGTAAGTGCGAGCGTGTCGTTGACGATGAATGACTCCTCCGTGCTGATTCCGATGGCGGCGCGCAATCCGTCCATTGCCAGAGCATAGTTATTCTCGGCTTGCAGGACGGTTGGGCGGAGATTCTCCACGCCTACGGTGGCGCGCAGTTCGTCGTACTCGGAAAGCAGTCCCTGCCTTCGCATGATCTGAACGTTGTTCAGATTGTCCTCGGCATTTTTGAGATTGACCTGCATCATCTTAGCGACTTCGTGTGCCAGCAAAACGCCGTAGTAAGCGCGGCGAACGTTCGCGATCGTTTCCAATTCCTTCGCCTTATACATTTCACGCGCGGCTGATGAGTAAACTTTTGCCGCCCCCACGCCGACGATCACCGTGGCATTGAACAGAATCTGGCGTGCGTTGAGTCCTACCTCAACCGCATGATTTGATCCAACCCGGATTGGCACCGTACGGCCACTGTTCGGATCCTGAAAGTCGGGGAGGAAAAACACCGGTCTTTTCAGTGCCCGGAGGTATTGACTCGAAAGGTCGAACGCAGGAAACGCATACCCGTGCGCCTCCCGAACCTTTGCGTCGGCCCGCTCGACCTCGAGCCGCACTGCGGCCAATTCATGATTGTGCTGGACGGCAAGCCGAATCGCCTGGTCAACCGTCAGCACCATGGGTGCCGACGTCTGTGCAACCGTTTGTGAAGCGAACCCGATGTTGAAGAGAAAAACGAGGAGTACTGTTCGGTCTCGGTGCATGAAATCCCCTTGAAAAACTCTAAACTGTTTATGAAGCAATTGTTGGTTGTGCGATCTTGAAGAGATGCGGATACCGTTTCCGCGCTTCCGGTGTCGCAACGGCATCGAGCAACAACGCCGCTTGCTTCTCTCTCAGGTCCACCAGATCGATTCCCATGTTTTCTTTCCATTGCTCGCTCTCGTTGTCAATCCGCATGAGCATGGCGTGAATGCTGAACCACAAAATTATCCCAAGCTCTACCGGGGAGAGGTCGGAACGCAGCATGCCTTCTTCTATCCCCTTCACAAACACATCGATCACGACCGACCAGATCCGCTGATTGTGCTGGTTGCAATGCGCTCTCATCTCGTCCGTCACTTGTGTATGCAGCGTGGGGTTGTTGAAGAAGTAGAACATCCGGAAGTACTGCCGATGCTTGTTGAAGAATTCGTAGTAGGTGTCCAAGAGCCTGACAATCGTCTCGATGGGCGAGCTACCGTGTGCAACGGTTTGCCGGCACATGTCCGTAAGGATACTCATGCCGCGAAGCATTACCGCAAGGTAGAGGTCTTCCTTGCTCTTGTAATACAGGTAAAGCGTCCCCTTACTGAGCTCAGCGACCTCGGCAATCTCATCCATCGTTGCAGCTTGGAGACCTTTTTCGAAGAAGACCCGCTCAGCCGCCTGCAGGATTCCCTCCCTGCGTTGTTCTTTCTCTCGTCCCTTTCTCTCTTGAATGCCCATCTCAACACCTATCTAATAAATGACTAACGGTCAGTTATTATGCTGGTATATAAGGAAAAGTTTCATCCTATCAAAACTTTTTTTTCTGTACTATCTTTATATAGACACTTCGAAAACCATAATAAATGCTTAGTTTATGAAGATTCTCCACTGCTGCGGCACGCATTCGTGGTGAGGGCTTGAGATGCAGGCCCTGACGTTTCCCCACCGATTGGTCGTACGCGGTTACGAAACTGGATTGCTTTGTGCCAGTTGAAGGGCCATCGCGAATTCCTTCACGCGGCGGCAGCGGTTCGGCAAGCGATGAACCCTTCACCGCTCTTCCTCGTGGTCGGCGAGGCAAGTTTTCGGGAGGACAACTACGCGAGGGGGGTGCACACCGTAGCTAAGCGAATGGGATCGCGCGATGTGGTGCGTTTTACCGGATTCCGCGCCGACATTGCGCGGACGTTGGCTGCAATGGATCCGTTAGCGTTTCCGTCGTATGAGGAATCGTTCGGCCTCGCGCTCCTGGAAGCGATGGCGATGAAGGTCCCAATTGTGGCATGCAGAAGCGCAGGCGTGCTGGATATTGTGGAGGATGGAATTTCAGGACTGCTTGTTCCGCCAAAAGATGCTCAGGCACTGGCAACAGGTATCATACACCTGCTTCACGATGGGGAGCTGCGAAACACTGTGGTCGCAAACGCGCGCAGGCGAGTAGAGTTAGATTTCAGCGCGGAGACGGTGCTGAACAGACTAGAGACCCGGCCGAAAAGCTGAACCACCAAGACACAAAGACTCAAAGCGACACAAAGGTAGACAACATTAAAGCATTTTTCTTTGTGCTTCTTGGTGCCTTGGTGACTTTGTGGTGAAAGTCGGGGTTTTCGGCCGCACCTCTAGAACGCTGGTATGCAGCTAACATTGAAATATGAGTACATCGTTCTTTTGACCGTCATACAGTGTCGGCTCTGGAGAGCCGACCTACACACAAAAGCTGGCGAGTCTACGACTCGCCCGCTTGCATTGTTTGACTGTCTCTGCTTATTTCTTCAGTAGTTGAACAAGACTCGTGATCGTCGCCTTCGCATCGCCAAACGCCATCATCGTCTTCTTGTCGTAGAACAACTCGTTGTCCTCTCCTGCAAATCCTGGATTCAGGCTCCGCTTGCACACGATCGCCGTGCGCGCACGGTCGACGTTCAGAATCGGCATGCCGTAGAGCGGGCTCTCCTTCTTGTATCTCGCCGCCGGGTTTACTACATCATTCGCTCCAATCACCAGCGCAACGTCCGTATTCTGAAAGTCGTCGTTGATCTGCTCCATCTCCATCAGGATCTCGTACGGCGCGTTCGCTTCGGCTAACAACACATTCATATGCCCCGGCATGCGCCCCGCTACCGGATGGATCGCGTAGCGCACCTGCTTCTCCTTCTGCGTGAGGATGTTCACCATCTCCTGCAGCACGTGCTGTGCCTGCGCAACGGCAAGCCCGTAGCCCGGCACGATGATAATAGACTGGGCATTTTCGAGCATGAAGGCCACGTCTTCCGGCGTGTACCGAACCACGGTACGTTGCTCCGTCTCTGTAGCCGAGGCCTCATAGTCCGCACCCACACCGGCGAACAAGACATTGGCGAGCGAACGGTTCATCGCTTTGCACATGATCTTGGTGAGAATGATGCCCGATGCGCCGACGAGCGTGCCGCTAATAATGAGCACGTTGTTCGTAAGAACAAAACCTGTTGCCGCTGCCGCCATGCCGGAGTACGAATTGAGCAGCGAGATCACCACAGGCATATCCGCCCCGCCGATAGGGATAACACTTGTGACGCCAAGGATCGCCGCAAGCACCACAAGAGGGAGAAGAAGGTATCCCATCGCTGGATCAACAACGAATGCCACGCCGAGTCCAAGAGCGATGAGCAGCATGAGGGCGTTGATGTGCTTCTGGAAGGAATACAGAACGGGCGCGCCCTTCATAAGCCCTTGCAGTTTGGCAAACGCGATCAGACTCCCCGTAAAGGTGACCGTTCCAATCAGCAGACTGAGCACGAGTGTTACGAGACCGTCGCCGGTCAACAGCATTGCGCCTTCGTCGAAGCGGAGGAACTCCGCATACGCCACCAGTGCCGATGCGCCGCCGCCGAAGCCGTTCAGCAATCCCACCATCTGCGGCATGGCGGTCATTTGCACGTTCCTCGCCATCACCGCGCCGACTGCGGAACCGACGACCAGCCCGGCAATGATGAACCGGTAGTCGATAATTTGCTTGCCCGTCAGCGTTACGACGACAGCCAACAACATACCGAGCGCGCCAAGCAAGTTGCCGGTGCGCGCGGTCTTCGGCGAGCTGAGGAGCTTCAACCCCACGATGAAGAGAACGGCAGCGACAAGATACAAGAATGCAGTAACGATGTTCATGCGGCCTTCCTGTCTCGACGATCTTGTTTGAACATGCCTAACATCCGATCCGTCACCATGAACCCACCGACCACATTGATGCTGGCGAAAATAACGGCCACCATGCCGAGGATGACGCTCACCCCGCCGTGTCCCTCGCCCGCGGCAATCAGCGAGCCGACAAGCGTAATGCCAGAGATGGCATTCGAACCCGACATGAGCGGCGTGTGCAACAGCGGCGGTACTTTGCTGATGACTTCAAAGCCGATGAAAATTGCAAGAACAAAGATGTAGATCGATACGACCAGTGTGTCCGTCATATTGAACCTCCGCTGTTGAGCGATTTCTTGACCATGTCGTTCACAACCGAACCCCCGTGCGTCATGCATGCGCCTTTCGTAATTTCATCTTCAAAGTTCAGGGTTCCATCCTTTGCGCTATAGAGATGACGGAAGAGCGTCACCACGTTGCGCGCATACATCTGGCTCGCATCGGTCGGCACCGCAGCGGGCAGGTTCACCGCGCCGATAATCATTACACCGTGATGCTCAACCGTCTTCCCCGCCTCCGTCAGCTCGCAGTTACCTCCCTGCTCGGCGGCGAGGTCAACGATCACCGTTCCCGGCCGCATCAGCTTGACCATCTCCGCCGTCACCAACAGCGGTGCTTTCTTGCCGAACACCTGCGCTGTGCTGATCACCACATCCACTTTCGGCAAGCGTCCGCCGATTGCTTCCAGCTCTTTCTTGATGAACTCCGGCGAAAGCTCCTTCGCGTATCCGCCTGCCGTCTCCGCATCTTCCGGCAGTTCCATCTCCACGAACGTCGCTCCTAAGCTCTTGACCTGTTCCCGGACGGCCGGGCGCGGGTCGAACGCCTCCACCTTTGCACCTAAACGCTTCGCGGTTGCAATGGCCTGCAAACCGGCGACTCCGGCCCCGAGCACGAGCACCGTTGCCGGCGGCACCGTTCCCGCTGCAGTCATAAGCAGTGGGAACATCTTCGGCAATCGCTCGGCAGCGATCAACACCGCCTTGTAACCCGCCACGGTTGCCATCGAGCTGAGTGCATCCATGCTCTGGGCACGCGTAATGCGGGGGATGAACTCCATGGCGAACGCCGTAACCTTCCGCTGCGCAAACGTCCAAACGGCTTCGAGATTTGCCAGCGGAGCAAGGAACCCGATGTACGCCGAGCCTTCACGCACAGACCCTGCCTCACGTGTCGAGGCCGGTTGGACTTTGAAGACAATATCCGCGCGATCAAACACTTCCTGGGCGCTGGGCACAACCGTTGCGCCGGCCGCGGTGTATGCGCCGTCGGCAAACGACGACTTCGCCCCGGCACCCTGCTCGATAAGCACCTCGTGTTTGTCGCGCACGAGCGCCGTTACGAGCGCGGGCGTCAGCGCAACACGTGTTTCGCCACCAGCAGTTTCTTTCGGGACGCCGACCTTCACCGTGTTGCTCCTTCTCGGGAGGCGATACCGAGCGCCTTGAGGCGCGGGGCTTCGAACTCGTCTCCCGGATTCCACATCGGCATCGTGGGGTCGTTAGCGATACGCGAGGCGAGCCGAAGGATGAACTCCGCTTGCTGGACGACGCCGGAAAAATCCCACGCGTCGGTCAGCTCGTCGCTGGGCTGATGGTAGTGTTTCTCGGTGTAGGTATCGACCATGCGTTTGGCATAATCGGCGGGCTGGCCGATATAGTCGGTGCCGCTATCGAGCGAAAGACATGGCACACCGACTTTGGCGAAGTTAAAATGATCCGAGCGGTAGAAGTAACCTTTTTCCGGGAATGGATCCGGCTCGACCTCCATCTTCATCTGCGCGGCAATCGCATCCACATCATGTTTGAGCGTCGACCGGTCCCAGCCGAGTAAGACGATATCATTCGTCTTTCCCCAGATGTTCGTTCCGTCCGTGTTGATATTGGCGGCCATGGAAGCGATTGGAACGGTGGGATGTTCCGCGAAATAGCGCGAGCCGTGCAAGCCGCCTTCTTCGGCGCCAACGGACGCAAAGAGAAGCGAGCGCTTCGGCTTCGTCGGCATTGTGGAGAATGCCTTCGCCAACGTCAGCATCATCGAAACGCCGGAGGCGTTATCCAGCGCTCCGTTGTAGATCGAGTCGCCGTCCACCGGTGCGCCGATGCCAAGATGGTCGTGATGCGCAGAGAAGACGATATATTGCTTGCTCAGTTCCGGATCGCTTCCCCTCAGTATACCGAGAATGTTGTAGGTCTCAAGATGTCTGAAGGTAAGCTCGAGTGTGGTAGAAACTTTGAGTCCGAGCGGCACGGGCTTGAATTCCCGCTGACGCGCATCGGCCATCAGTTTGTCGAGGTCGAAGCCCGCCATTGACACGGAGCGGCGGGTGGCATCTTCGGTCGTCCATGCCTTCAGCGCAATCTGCCCGCCGGGGGTGTCGGTGGCGATGTCGAGGTTCTCGCCGCCCCAGGAACTTTGCACCACGGAGTACGGATAGCCGGCGGATTCCGTCGTGTGCAGGATGATCGCTCCCAC
>JBGFRR010000128.1:0-86076 GCA_041695045.1 Bacteroidota bacterium | reverse complement strand
CTAGGGAAGGGCATGATCAAAGAACTTGACAAAAGCTTTCCAATTCCATAACCTTACCGTTGTCGCCTTTGATCTTTAGCTTAAAGGAGAATTACGCAGTTCGTTTTTCCTCCCAAAGGGAACGCAGTGCGTAAATCCTTAACGTTGGCGCAAGGCCGCACTGGAGATTCTGAATGCCTGAATGGTTACTCATTCTCAAGGGTCACGAATTCGATCTGGAGGATCTGCCTTCAGTATTGAACAATCCTGAACTGGCTGTCATTAAACGTGACAACAAGTATTTGCTTCGTAGTTCCGACTTCCAAGCATTCACAAGTGCAGACGAAGTTCGCGAACGGGGACTTGTACTGCTTGATCTTCTGAATGGTGCTGCGAAATTGTACTTCGACAGTTATCGAGAGATAGCCGAAGACGGCGTCGCTCAAATTGACGATGATGGGAAATTACATCGGACTTTCTTTGTCAGCGTAGTGGAAGAAGTTCGTGCAAAGGATAGAGTGTCTGTCGTGTCCATATTATCAGACGGATCGAGAGTTCCCGTTCAACTTCCAAGTCAGGACCCGAAGATTCGTCATTGGATTAAGCTAGCTCGACAACATAAGCATGTTGCAGATGCCCTACATTTCTTCCGAGAGAATAATTGGTTCAGTCTTTACAAGGTCTTCGAGATTATCCGTGATGACGTAGGAAATAAGCAGTCGATAACTTCCAAGGGTTGGGTCTCAAGTTCTGAATTGAATCGATTTACCCAAACAGCTCAGAGTAGAGCTACACTTGGTGATTTCGCCAGACATGCAAGTAGCAATTATGTTCCGCCAGACAACCCAATGTCATTACAAGAAGCTCAATCTCTTTTGAAGCAGCTTCTTTCTGGCTGGCTCAATTCAAAAACCTAGTCTTGTACGACGTGCGGGCCTGCGTGAAACAGCGAAATGTTTTTTGGCTTTCGCTATACTTGGAAGTGTCGTCTTTATTTGAGAGATTATGCCAAAGAAAAACCAATACCCATTACATAAGGACATCCGAATGGCCGTCAGAGAAGGCGCAAGACGTATTCCCGCTCCGATCTCTCAACTCAAAGCGTCCAAAAAGGTCATCGCTTTTGGCTGGTATGGCGGAAAGTTCTCTCACCTTGATTGGCTTCTTCCCCTGCTACCACCTTGCCATCATTACTGCGAACCCTTTGGCGGCTCAGCTGCAATTCTCCTGAACCGGGCCCCTTCTCCAGTGGAAACGTACAACGATCTTGACGGCGAAGTCGTCAACTTCTTTAGAGTTCTAAGGGAACACAAGGATAAACTTATAGAGGCCATTGGTCTGACACCTTTCTCCCGTGAAGAGTTTGCAAAGGCGTGTCAACTTGACCCAAACTTATCCGACTTCGAAAGGGCACGACGCTTCTACGTCCGAGCCAGACAAGTCAGAACTGGCTTGGCGCAGACCGCTACAATTGGCAGATGGGCAAATTGCAAGAATACGACTCGAAATGGAATGAGCGGTGTAATCAGCCGCTGGCTCGGTGGAATTGAAGACCTAGCATTCATAGCCGAACGGCTATTAAGGGTCCAAATTGAAAATCGTCCGGCCATCGACGTTATCCAATTATACGATTCCAGAGAGACTCTCTTCTACTGCGATCCACCCTACATTCACGGGACAAGAGGAGACACAAAGTCCTATGGATACGAAATGTCCGATGACGAGCATCGCCGTCTTGCCAAGGTTCTCAATTCCGCCAAAGGGCTTGTCGCCATATCCAACTACCAGTGCGACTTGATGGATGAACTCTACCCCGCTCCAAAGTGGAAGAAACATCGCAGTCCGCTGAGAACAATTCACTCTACCAAAGACAAGCGCCAAGAGGTTCTTTGGGTAAACTATGACATTCATTCATTCAAGAACTCGAATACACTCTTTCAATGACCGACCCTTCCGAATTCTTGGAGCAAATCTATCGAGAAGTCCAAGAGAATCCCGAAAAGTCTTTGGTCTCCGATGACGAAATACGAGCAAAGATCGAGTTTGTCTGCCGATGTCTCACTAACAAAGCTCCCATTCGTTTCCTGATGGCCTGTCTTCTTGGCAAACTTGACGACCCAAGCGTGGACATCAGAAAGCCTTACACTGAAATCAGTGGTAAAGGTACCTTCTCCGGTCGACGATACGATGAGCAGTTCGTGGAGCCTTTTGTCATCAAGCACAAGCTCCCAACAAACTCAACCACAGCTTTCTTAACTCCTGCCTTCAGAAATATCGACCGTAAGCTCACCATAGACTTGGTACTTGTGGGCAGGCCACGCCAAGTCTATACTAATGTTCTCGAGCTGCTCGACTTAGCGCAAAAAGGAAAGGTTGACGCAGCAAACGTACTCAAAGAGATCGTACATTTCTTGCAGGTAATCAAGACCGAGAACGACCTGCGAATGAAACAGCTATTGCGAGAACTCAAGCAGGCAGATGATGCACTTCCACTCTCTTCCGAGCAAATCGTAACACTTCTCCAACAGCACCTTAGCAGCAAGAATTCAAGTCGCCTTCCTGTTTTGATGGTTGCGGCAGCTTATCTCGCCGTCAAGGACAGAATTGGCGAGACTGCCCTACCACTTCAATCTCATACGGCAGCTGACAGTCAAACAGGCTCCATCGGTGACGTCGAGATTACCCTGATCAACGATGACCAAATCATCACGTGCTACGAAATGAAAGACAAGCGCCTGACCATAGTCGACATCGAGAACGCTATTAAGAAAATTGCCACGCTTGATTATCGGGTCGACAATTACATCTTCATCACTACCGACGTAATCGAAGATCAGGTCGTACAATTTGCCAAAGATGTTTATGATAATGCTGGTGTCGAAATTGCCGTCCTTGATTGTATCGGATTCGTCAGGCACTATCTTCATTTTTTCCATCGATACCGAACAACCTTTTTGGACATCTATCAGAGTCTAGTCTTGGCTGAACCCGACAGTTCTGTTAGTCAACCCCTAAAAGAGGCTTTTCTCGTCTTGCGAAAGGCAGCTGAATCTGACAAATGACGCAAAAAAAACACTTCGCCTAACAGAACCTATAAAGAGGAAGGGAAGAATAGTTGAGCTGTACAATGGAAAACCTCCCCGCCTGCGTCGGGCACGCCTGCCTGTCGCTTGCCTGCCGGCAGGCAGGCGTGTTGGTTTGCGGCTTCGGGCGTCCCGACGCAAAGCGTCGGGATTGATAGCGCCCTTCGGCGCATCGTTCGATAGCGGCAAAAACCGCTGCGTGGCTACACCACACGTTAGGCGTCATGGCGCTGCTGCGGAAGTGCAATTAGCACAAAACAGAAAGGTCAGCAACCCCAACGAAAAGCCGTGTGCGGTGCGAGCTGAGTTGGGCATTTCTCCGGGCTGTCAAAATACTCAAATCGAAGTGTTATTCAGACAATGAACGTTCCAGCTACTGACCCTCACGAGCAACTCAAACCGATTGCGTTCACTCTTGATGATCGGGATTTGATTCTGGGTCTTTCCAGCATAGATTCTGACATCGAGAAGCAATTCAAGCTCGCAACAGTCAAAGGGAACCGAATCTCAATCCAAATGAACGCCTACGACCTTGATGAACTTCTTGGTTGTATCGCAGCCGTAGCCAATCACGAAACGAACCGAGCACGGCAACGCAAGCTTGATGCTCTCTTCCAACGTGTCAGCAACAAACTCGAAACCGAGTTTCCACAATGAAGAGTGCAATGTTCTGGCGGATGCATAGTTCAGTTGATAAGGCGTTTTGGGGCACAACTCTTAAGCGACAATCAGAGAGGAGAGATTACGAAGAGAGGGTCATCGGTAAGAAAGGTTGTTCTGCAACTATCGACGTTTGTAGATTTCCCGATGGTGACCGATCGCGTGGATAACGATCGTTTGCTCGTTCTTCAAGATCTCAAAGACGATTCGATAAGAACATTCTCGAACCTTAAAGAGTCCTTACAGTTTACCTTTCAACGGGAAGAGTTTTGTCGAATCGAGGTGCTCCGAGAGCCATTGAATTCGATCAGCAATCCGTTCGGAGGTTGAATGATCGAGTCTCTCAAGCTCCCGAATGGCGGGTTTTAGAATGCGGACTGAATACAATCGCTATACTCCGAGACGTCAGCGAACTTCGGAAAAGTCAACGCCACGTAACCAGGGGGCAAATAGTTGTGAGGGGGTTCACTCCCGAATCTCATCGTTTTCCTATCATCATCGCACTCAGGAACATCCATGCACAAACTTTTTGTTCTTCCCTTCCTCGCGTTCCTCTTCTTCCAACCGAACGACCCGCATATCGGTCAAAAGCTCTTCAGTCATGTGGAGCGCATCCAGGGTCGATCGCACGAGGGACGGCTCGCGTACATCAAAAAGCAGCTTCAGCAGCTTGGCGTTGTTTACAGAACGATGCCGTTCGATACGACGGTCACACGCGGCGAACGAACGCGCAAGTTCAAAGGGGAGAATATCATCGTGCGGATGGGGAGCGGGGCAAAGCACGTCGTGGTTGGCGCGCATGCCGACGCCGTAGCGAACTCCCCAGGCGCGAACGACAACGGTGGGGGGGTCGCTGTTGTGCTGGGACTCATCGAGTATCTCCGCGACCGGCAATGGAACTTCAGCATCGACTTTTGTTTCTTCGACCAGGAAGAAGTTGGGCTGGTAGGCTCTGCGGTCTACGTTGCCCGCTATGCAGAGCGTCCGCGGCATCTCGCGATGATCAATCTTGATGTTGTGGGAACGGGTGAAGAGTTGTACGTCGGTCCTGTGGGCGGCGGGGATGACGACGTCATCATGCCGTTTGTGCGCAAGGCTGCGGCACAGGTGAGGTATCCCCTCCACGCCGTCGCGCTCTATCCCGGCTCCGACCACCTTTCGTTTGCCGCCGCATCGTTAGAGAATATCTCGCTCTCCATTGTCCCGAAGGGAGATGCGGAGAGACTCACAGCGTTGCTCAGCGGGACCGGCGATCGTGCACAACCTCCTCGCGTGTTGGAGGTGATGCATACACCGCGCGATTCGGCTGTGTACGTTTCTCCCACCGCATTAGCCGCGTCGTTCGAATTCACAAAGACCATCCTTCACCTGCTCAACGATTCACTCAACGATTGAGGAGAGCAGCACCATGAGATTCTCCTTCGCATTGACACTATGGATTACGTTCGTTTCTCTTGCGCACGCTCAGCCGTTCGACGATCTGCTGAAGCGCGAGCTTCCTTCGCTCGTGGAGACCTACAAGCACCTGCATAGCAATCCGGAGCTTTCTCATTTCGAGGAGCGAACGGCCTCGTTTATCGCGGAGGAACTCCGGCGGTTGGGCTTTGAGGTTACAGAGCGGGTCGGAACGTATCGCCAGCCCAGCCTCACATCGTTTGGCGTTGTGGGAGTGCTAAGGAACGGCCGCGGTCCAACGGTCATGCTTCGCACCGACCTCGACGCTCTGCCCGTTGAAGAGAAGACCGGCCTTCCCTACGCCAGTAAAGCTACGATGAACAATGAAGCCGGTGAAGAGGTGCGCGTGATGCACGCCTGCGGCCACGACCTCCACATGACGTGCTTTCTCGGCGCTGCACGGCTTCTTGCCGGCATGAAAGACCGCTGGCGGGGCATGCTGGTTATGATTGGGCAGCCCGCTGAAGAACGAGGCACGGGCGCACGGGCAATGTTGGACGACGGCCTCTACACGCGATTCCCAAAACCCGATTACGTCATCGCTCTCCACACGGACGCGTCGCTTGAAGCCGGCAAGGTCGGCTACCGGGAGGGCTTTGCGCTGGCCAACGTCAACTCCGTCGATATTACCATTCGCGGCGCGGGCGGGCACGGGGCATACCCTCACACGACGAAAGACCCCATCGTCATCGCGGCACAAGTGGTGTTGGCGTTGCAGACGATTGTGAGCCGCGAGACTTCACCGTTCGACCCAGTTGTCGTGACCGTCGGTTCCATTCACGGCGGGACGAAGCACAACATCATCCCCGATGACGTTCACATGCAGCTCACCGTGCGGTCGTATACGGAAGAAGTTCGGAAGAATGTTCTGGCCTCTATCGAGCGCATCACGAAGAACGTGGCGTTGGCAGCCGGAGTGCCGCAGGAGCGCGCGCCAATCGTCGCGGTGAACGAGGATGAATTTACGCCGGCCACCTACAACGACCCGCAGCTCACGCAGCGACTCACGCGTGCATTGCAGAAGGTGTTGGGGAACGACAACGTTGTTGAGAAAGAGCCGGTGATGGGAGGCGAGGATTTCGGACGGTTTGCGTTGGGGGGAGACATTCCCATCAGTTTGTTCTGGTTAGGGGGAGTGGACCCCGAGAAAAAACAGCGGTTTGCGTCGGAAGGGAAGCCGCTGCCTTCGCTGCACTCCAGTGAATTCGCGCCGCTGCCCGAACCGGCAATCAGAACGGGAGTAACCGCGCTCACGACGGCGGTGTTAGAGTTGATGAAGCGGTAGTCGAGCGCGTGTCATTCACCCACCGATGGATGGTCATACCTGATTCTCCATCCCGCCGGTATACTTTCACCTCTTATCCCATGGTCGCGGGTGGAACGTATTGAAGGGGTGGCTTTGGCTTGAAGAGTGCGTACCCCAACAGCCCGCCTAACAATCCGAAAATCGGATAGATGATGAGGTTGATCAACAGACTGCCCAAGACACCGGTAACCGTCGCGGCCTCTTCGAGGCTTTGCTCAAGCTGTCGGCGGATCTCGTTGCCTACTTCACCGGGAAGCGTACCTGCTTCTTCGAGCGATTCAAGCACTCGCTCGATGATGCCGCGCATAAATTCGACCTCGACAGCACCGAACATCAGGAGAATCATGAGGCTCATAACCGTTGATGCGAAGGCTCCTACGATGCCTGCAAGAAGGCCGACGATAAGGCCGTCGGAAGACTCAAGCGGCGGCATGCCTTCACGAAATTCCTCCCGATACAAATAGACGCCGAGCATTCCTCCGAGGATAATGCCCGCGCAACAACAGCAGTTGATTAGATTCAGTCCGGGCACGCCGGAAACAATGCCGATGGCCGAGCCGGCAAGAGCAGCCGACCGAACTTTACTCGGTTTTTCGAGCATGGATTGAACCTCCCCGATGAATGAGTTGATGACGGAAACTCTGCACGGCTTCGAACAACGGCGGAAGCAGATAGAACGGAAGCACCAGTCCCACCGCCGACCCGGTGACGATGCGCGTGAACGTTGTACTCGGATGCAATCCGAAAACCTGTAGGATGACATCCACAACCATAGGTGCGATGGCGATGAGAAGCCACAGCGGGGGCGGGATGTTCGTCACGCGCGCCTTCGGTAACGCGGGCATAGTGAACAATCCGATGAGGAACGCGCCGTAGAGAGACGAACAGCGGATGCAGACACTAAACGGCTCGCCGGCGATGGAGAATGAGCGCTCGGCAATCTGATGACAGATGCGGTTCAAGAATGAATAGAGGGACGCGGCAACTGTATGTTCACGTCCCAACCACGCGCTCGCAAGCGGCGCGGCAACGATGGCTAGACACCACAGAGTTACGAGGCTGACAACGATGAGATAGGTGCGTTGAACGGTTGTCATGAGGTCGGATGCGGCCGCATTATCGCGAGTATTACGAACTTTGTCAAGCGAAGGCGTTGCATTTCCTCAGCCTTTCGTCTATATTGACACCCCTCCCATCAACCCTAACCGCACATGTACAAAACGCTCGACAACAAATCGAATTTCCTCGCTATTGAAGAACGGTACAGCACGTTCGACAAGTCGAAAGTCGTTATCCTCCCTGCGCCGTATGAAGCGACGGTGAGCTACGGCGGCGGAACGAAAAACGGCCCGCACGCCATCCTGCACGCATCGCAATACGTCGAACTCTACGACGAAGAAACGGGACGCGAGCTTTATAAAGAAGTCGGTATCGCGACGCTAGCTCCGCTTCGCTTTGGCACGAAAAAAGACGCTCAGGCACTCGAATTTCTGCACGGCATCGTCCACGACCTTGTAGAGCGCAACAAGTTCATCGTCACCCTCGGCGGCGAGCACACGATCACGTCGGCGTGTGTGGCGGCACATGCGAAACGCTATCCGAATCTCTCCGTCATCCAGTTCGACGCCCACTCCGACCTCCGAGCCGAGTATCAGGGCAACACGTTCAGCCATGCCAGCGTGATGGCCAGAGTGTGCGAGTTCATCGACCCGCACCACGTCGTCCAGGTAGGCATCCGGGCGCAATGTAAGGAGGAAGCGGAATACATCCGCGAGCACGGCGTCCACACCCTCTACGCCCATGAAATCCGGGAGGGCAAATACACCCGCCTGCTGAAATATTGGGACGATGAGGTCGTTGCTCACCTCACCGATAACGTGTATGTTACGTTCGATGTGGATAGCT
This sequence comes from Bacteroidota bacterium, assembly GCA_041695045.1. Taxonomy (GTDB): domain Bacteria; phylum Bacteroidota; class Ignavibacteria; order UBA10030; family UBA10030; genus JBGFRR01. Next base: position 77,688 of record JBGFRR010000128.1, on the reverse strand, counting down.
TCGACCCCTCCATGATGCCGGCCACAGGAACGCCCGAGCCAAACGGCCTCTTCTGGCACGAGGTGATGCAGTGCTTGCGGAAAGTCGGTAAGGCCAAACGCATCGTCGGCTTCGATGTGGTGGAGCTTGCGCCCATGAAGGGACTCCATCATCCCGACCTCACGACAGCCAAGCTCGTTTCCAAGATCCTCAACTACGCGCTGTAGCGAGTCGTGCCACTCCGGTCGAAGATTGCCTTTTGCATTGCCCTGCAGTATATTTGACCAATCGTTATAGCGAAAAAGCACAATTCATTCTTGTCGTCGTGAACTAACGGATAGTCCATGCGCGAATATCTTGACCTCGTCGAGCGGGTCCTAAACAAAGGGACGCTCAAAAAGAATCGCACCGGAGTTAATACGATTTCCACCTTCTCAGAGTATCTCAAGATTGACCTGAGCGAGGGGTTTCCGCTCCTCACCACGAAGAAGATGAACTTCAAGGCAATCCTTCAAGAAGTGCTCTGGTATCTTTCGGGAGAGGATCACATTCGCAACTTGCGCAAGCACACCAAGATTTGGGATGCATGGGCGGACGAGAACGGCAATCTTGATACTGCCTACGGGCGCTACTGGCGGCGCTTCCCGAGCGCGCAGATCAACCCGAAGACGGGCCATTACGAGGTCAAAGAAATTGATCAAATCGCGGAGGTCATCAAACTTCTGAAAACGAACCCGAACTCCCGCCGCATGGTGATTTCGGCGTGGGAGCCCGGCAACGCGCTCACAAGCAAACTTCCTCCCTGCCACTACACCTTCGCGTTTAACGTGCAAGACGAACGGCTGCACTGCCATCTCACCCAGCGCTCGGGCGACATTGCAATCGGCATTCCGTTCAACATCGCCGCCTACGCGCTCCTCACGCAGGCCATCGCGCAGGAGGTGAATCTCGAATTGGGTTCCTTCAGCCACACCATCGTCGACGCCCACATCTATGTGAATCACGTCGACGGACTGCGCGAGCAATTGAAGCGCACGCCCAAACCGCGGCCGCGCCTCATCATCACCCGCAAGCCGGTAGACGAACTGCGGTTTGAAGATTTCGAGCTGGTCGGATACGAGTGCGACGAGCCGATCAAGTTCGAGGTGGCGGTGTGAAGTTAATCAGCCAAAGGAAACGATTTGTCGCTGTTCTCGAAGAGGAAATCCTTTTGCATGGATGGAATGAGTTTCTTAACAGCTAAAACTCATAGGATAACAATAAAAGACGGCAGAATTAACGACGACTCCTTGACCGTTGACCTCACTGATGGGCGAACAATATTATTGCCCCTTGCTTGGTATCCTCGGCTCATTCACGCAACACAGCGTGAGAGAGACAATTGGAGATTCATCGGCGCCAATGAGGGAATCCACTGGCCAGACCTTGATGAAGATATTAGCATTGAAAACCTTATCGTAGGCAAACCTTCGGGAGAAAGTCAGCACTCGTTTGAGCAGTGGCTGAAGAGACACTCTGGCAAATAGTTTTCCTTACCAGTTTGTTTTTCTCAAGCTTTCGCTGCTCCTCGCCCGACCTTCAAAGTATTCATGAAGCTCATCATCATTGCCGCGTTGAGCCGCAATCGCGTCATCGGCAACGACGGCAAACTCCCCTGGCATATCTCGGAAGATCTGAAGCGCTTCAAGCGTCTGACCACCAACCATGTCGTGTTGATGGGGCGAAAAACGTTTGAGTCGCTCGGTAAGCCCCTTCCCAACCGCCGCAACGTGGTGCTGACCTCACGTACAATTCCGGATGTCGAAACCTACCCCGCCCTCGCGCAGGCGTTGCAGGCTCTTGAGAAAGAAGAAAAGGTCTTTGTGATCGGCGGAGGAGAGATATTCGCCCAACTACTCGAGCATGCTGATGAACTGCATCTGACGCTTGTGGACAGAGAAGTGGAGGGTGATACCTACTTCCCACCGTATGAGCATCTTCTTGGAACACGGTACAAGCTCGTTGCCCGTGAGGAGCACGAAGGGTTTACGTTTGAAGATTATGAGAAACTGTGAGATAGCGATGCGCCTTGGCCATCCAGTCGGTGAGCGAAATAAAGATCGGCAGAACACCGTGGGCGGCGATAGCAACCCCGCTGGAGGCGGGGCGGAATGAACGAGAGCAGCTGCGCGTTGAGGTCGAAGTCCATGCGAGAACGGCGTTATACGGCAACACCGTTTTCCTGCAGACGCCTCCGGACGAGCTCGGCGATTTCCTTCAAAGGAAGCTTCGTGCGTGAACCGGAGTTCAGGATAGCCTCGTCGAGCGTCCCGCTGCGTTCCTTCAGCCATGCCCAGATGCAGTAGCCTAAGCGGTTGCGGTCGTTGGGCTCAACAGTCTCAACATCGGAAACGGTCCCATAGGCGAGTTTTTCGAGGGAGTCGAGTGGGAATTCAGCAACAGCTGGTGGTGGTTTGGTTGTCATAGATTGATTGTTGGTAATGAGTGAAAGACGGCCCAAATAGAACAAGAGATTGAGAGAAGAAAAATGCAGAGCCGATTGCTTTCCTGTCTTAGAATGTGACCGGATATCCGATGCTGAACGCAACCACCGTTGGCCCGAGGCTTAACGGCCGGTCGAGTAAATCCCGGCGGAAGAAGAAACTTTTCCCCACGCTGAACTCTGCTGGGCCGACGGGCGTATCAAACGCCAGGCCGACACCGATGCCATGACGCAGTGCGCTCAGTTTGATCTGCTCAGGCACTGCCCAAATCGACCCGAAATCATACCGGCTCTTAAAATATGTACCGAAGAAAATTTTGAACGGAAGCTCGTAGCGATATTCTACACTCGCAACGAACAACTGCCGGCCGCGCGCATCGTCTTCACGCAGTCCGTGAAAGCTCTCCTGACCGCCGAGACTGAACTGCTCGGTAACGGGAGCCGTTTCATCGGCAAACCCGAAGACGACACGCGGACGCACCGTGTGTCTGCCGAAATATGTTGAGGAACTCTCATAACTGAGAAAGAGTTTCGTAAACCCTACATTCTCCTTCAAGCGAACGATGGCCGACTCATAAAAGAAATTGACCGACACGCCTTCTCGCGGAAACGGAAACCGGTCCTGCGAGTCTAACTGCGTGCCAAAGCGGATAGCCGCAAACCGGAAGCGCTCCGTTTCCATCGGCCGCTCGGCAATGCTCCACAATCGATGCGTTTCCGACCGAACTTCCACCGTCACAACGCCGAGGCGTTCCAACTGAGTGCCGAATGCCGCCGAGCCACCATACCGAAGTTCGCGGTACTCGCCAACCCGCACGCGGTTCCATCGCGCCGGGTCGGGGATGTGTTCATCCGCGAATACGTTGACATCCTTCCAGGCGTAGTACCCCTTGAAATCGAACGTCAGGTACGTGTCGAAAATCCGCCGCGCCTTGAACTGCCCCATCAGCCCGCGGTTCCGCTGACCGCCATAGATTCTTCCCCCCAACTCCATTCCAATCCCGAGAAAGTTCTCATCCCGCACATCGATCGAGGGCTGGACATTCCGTTCATTGTCCACGCGCAAACCGAAGCGAATGAGCTCCGTGCTCCGCTCCTTCACGTCGATGATCACGATCTGCCGCTCACCCTCTTCCCCCTCTTGTGCGACACTGATGGAAACGCGCTCAAAGAGGTTTGTGCTGTGGAGATTGGCAATACCGTGCACTACCTTCGACACTTCGAAAACATCCCCCTGGCGCCACGGCAGTTCACGCCAGATGACGTAGTCCTTCGTCTTCTGCGTGCCACGGATATCCCTCCGATGCACAATCCCCTCATCAATCACCACTGTGCCTGTGCCCGTGGCCGAATCAAACTCAACGCTTCGTATGCGAGCAAGCGAGTAGCCTCGGTCGCGATACACGCTCAGAAGACCTTCGAACGTGCGCTGCGTCCGGTAAATATTCAACCGCCTTCCGACGAACTGTACGAATGCAGCGCGGATCGTATCCTCGGGAACAACGTTCGTCCCTTCAATCTTCAACGACCGCAACTGCGGCGTCGGGCGGGCATGAAGCTGCAATACTGTCCGATCCCGATATTCTGTCGCATCCATCGTCACCTCCACAAAATCGCCGCTCTCATACATCTCGTTGACGAACAACTGCGCGTCGGCGGGAGACAGAGCAGCCGCGCGCGCAAACTCATACACTCGCTCCGACCACTCCGAACCTAAGACCGCCGCGTCGTAATCGACGCGAGGATGATGATACGGCGTTGGATCGCTCGTTGTCAACACATTCTCTCGCTTTCTGTGGTGCAGCAAGCGTTGAACGGTGCCGACGTGCTCTCGCGCCGCATGCTCTCCCTGTTCAACGATCCAGTCCAGTCTTGTGAAATCGGTGCTGAGATGATTCTCGAGAGGGGGCGTAATTACCACATCCGCTTTGCGCAAATCCTCGGCACGTTTCCCTTGCAGCACAACGCCCATGATCTGGTCTGCAATTTCCCAAACGGCGTTCAGCTTATCGGCAGGTCTGAGCGGGCTGGACGCATCGACGGCGATGACGATGTCGGCACCCAACTCACGGGCGGTTTCCGCGGGGATGTTCGAGACAAGACCGCCATCGACGAGCAGCATACTATCCTGTGTGATGGGAGAAAACAGCAGCGGCACGGTGATGCTTGCTCGCATGGCAAGCGCAAGGTCGCCGCGGTCCATCACCACGCGCTGGCCGGAGACAAGGTCGGTGGCTACCGCCCGGAACGGAATGCGAAGGTCGTCGAACGTCGGGTTGGGATGATAAATGCCTTGCAGGGTGAGGATGTTCAGATAATTCAGAAGTGTCTGGCCGGTTGAGTAGGCACTGGGGATGATGGGGGCGAAGCGGTCGAAGCGCACAACAAGGATGCTTCGATCCTCCGCTAATTTCTGGTCGAGAAACAGATCCCGCCGGCGTGCTTCGTCGTTGAAACTCAGAATGATATCCCACCGTGTTGTGTCGACCATGGCCTTCAACTGGTGCGTAGAATACCCCGCGGCGTAGAGCCCGCCGATGATGCTTCCCATGCTTGTGCCCACGATGAGGTCGATGGGGATATCGGCTTCTTCGAGAACCTTCAGCACACCGATAGCGGATATTCCTCTCGACCCGCCGCCGCTGAGGACGAGCGCAACCTTTGGCCGTTTCAACGGACGGAAGGGGACAAAGCTCGGTACCCGTTGCGGTTCATGGGAATACTGCGGCTGGATGACACAGACACGGCGGATTCCGTCGGTAGCCTGCGCTCCAGCCAACGATGTCGCGACCACCACCACAGCAACGATATAGATACCACACGTTTTCATCTCGGCCGAAAAAGTACCGAATAATGAATGGAATTGCAATCTGCCGACCATCGTCTCCGCTGAATCAGCTTTGCTTGCATTTCCCGCATCTTCGGCTTATGTTGTTCACAACAACGAGGTGTGATCGGGCTTCCCGGTATGACGTTCTTAAACCCTGCAGTTCTTATCGGTCTTCTCGCCGCCGCAATTCCCATCGTCCTGCATCTTCTCAACCTTCGCAAGCTGCGCACGGTCGAGTTCAGCACGCTGACGTTCTTGAAGGAACTGCAGAAAACGCGCATCCGCCGGATTAAAATCCGGCAATGGCTGCTCTTGCTTTTGCGAACGCTTCTCGTCGTCGCGCTTGTCATGGCGTTTGCGCGACCAACGCTCGAAGGGCCGCTGGCAGGTGCCGTCGGTGAGCGCGCCCGCACAACTGCCGTCATTATTATCGATGATTCCTACAGCATGACGGCGCTCGACTCGCACGGCGAGCTCCTCCAACAGGCAAAGCAAGCCGCACTCGACATGAGCGATGTCCTCAACGACGGCGACGAAGCATATCTCCTTCGCCTCTCGAACGCTGCGTCGTACGGAATGGAGGAACCGCCGCGCCCGTTTCGCAGCATCCTTCAGCTTCGCTCAGCGATCAACGAGATCAAACCATCGTACCGAACCGTTCCGCTCGAAGATGCCCTTCGTGCTACGGCGAACCTTCTCGGAGCTTCAACGCACCTCAACAAGGAGGTCTATCTCATATCCGATTTTCAGCGCGGAATCATTGAACCATCCTCCGCCGCTCAGGAACAGCTTTTCCATGAGACCGTTCGCATCTTTCCGGTTCGGCTTGGAGCTCGGCGGCTCCATAATCTTGGAATCGATACGGTCAGAATTCCCAACACGATTCTAGAGGTCGGCAAACAGGTGATTGTGCAGGCAACGATTCGCAATGAAAGCGGCGAGGCGGTTCGCAACCACGTTGTCGGACTTTTCATCAACGGTGCGCGCACAGCACAGCGGACCGTCGATATCCAGGCAGGCTCCACAGCCGAGGTCGAGTTCACCGTCCTCCCACGCTCACCGGGCTGGCTGACGGGCATCGTCGAACTTGAGCCGGATGACCTCGAATTCGACAACCGCCGGTACGTTACGCTGCGCATTCCCGAACGCATCCGCGTGCTTCTCGTCGGCACGCCGTCCGACCTTCGATATCTCCGACTCGCGCTCGAAACGCGCTCGGCCAACAACCAGACGGCATTGCAGGTGCGTGAGGTTCTTCCCGAACGGCTTTCGGCGAACGACATGGCTGACGCCGACGTCATCCTCTTCTCAAACCCCGGTTCACTGACCACGACACAGTCGGACCGCCTCAACGCGTTTGTCCGTAACGGTGGCGGGCTGATCGTCTTTCCCGGCTCCCGCACACAGCCGGAGTCATTCCGGAATTCTTTCTCCGCCCCGCTGAACCTTGCCTCGCTCACAGCCATCGAACGCACAGGGCAACCTGTTCCGCCTGAAGATGTTGTCGCCCACTTCGAGATCGATAAGGTCGATTTGCGCCATCCCCTGTTTCACGGGATGTTTGAGGAACCCGCACAGCCTCCTCGCGGTCGTACGTCAACACAGCGGATGCTTGAATCACCGGTTATCACCGCAGCAGGTCGGTATGCCGCCCCCCCCGGCGGAGTCCCAGTGATGAGACTCTCGAACGGCGCGCCATTCTTGCTTGACCAACCCGTCGAGAGCGGCCGCGTGTTGTTATATGCAATCTCGGCCACAACAGATTGGTCGAACTTTCCACTCAAGGGATTGTTTGTGCCCCTCGTGCATCGATCCGTCTCCTACGCTGGCCAGCAGGGGACACAACTCCAGGAACATCGGATTGGGGATGAAGTGGTCGTCCGCAGTCGAAGCGGAAGCGGCGGATGGATCGTTCGATCGCCTGAGGCAATCGAGACGATGCTGCAGCCGACATTGACCGGCTCGGAACGACGAGTGCGGTTACTGGGAACGGAGAGCCCGGGCTTCTACGTCTTCAAGCAGGGAATGGACACCGTGCACATTGCGCCGGTCAACATACATCCGGCAGAGTCCAGGACCATCCCGGCACGTGAAGAGGACGTCAACAGGCTGTTTGATCGACTCGGCATCGAAGCGTCGCAGCTTCATCCGGCGTCAGCGGCGGCACTGCGGGAGCGCGTGGTGCAGGCGCGCTTCGGGACGGAACTGTGGAAACATTTTCTCCTTGCCGCGTTGTTCCTTGCTATTGCGGAAATGCTGATTGCGCGCAACAGTAAGAAGGAACTTGCGACCCTTCCGCAAACTGGAACGTGAATCATGATTGAACTGAGCCAATCGAAAAAAGAACGCTGCGTTATCATCGGGGTCTCGACACGCCTGCGTGCCCCCGACAAGTCGGGGCCCTCCGGCCTGCCTGCCAGCCAGGCAGGCGTACAGGCACGGCTGAGCAGTCGTCGGCAGACGGTTGAATACCTGGACGAACTCGCGCTCCTTGCCGACACCGCAGGAGCCGAGGTCGTTGCACGGATAACGCAAGACCGGGACCGGATCGAACCGTCCACGTTCATCGGCAAAGGGAAAGTGGAAGAGCTGAAGACGCTCGTTGCCGAGCAGGAGATTCCGCTGGTCATCTTCGACGACGACCTGAGCGCCGTGCAGGTTCGCAACATCGAGCGCGAGGTACAATGTAAAGTGCTCGACCGCAGCGCGCTCATCCTCGCCATCTTTGCGAACCGCGCAAAAACCAATGAAGCCAAGACGCAGGTCGAGCTGGCACAGCTTCAGTACTTGCTCCCGCGCTTAACACGCCAGTGGACGCACCTCTCGAAGCAATACGGCGGCATCGGCACAAAGGGGCCGGGCGAAACGCAGATCGAAACCGACCGCCGCTTGATCAAGACACGCATCAGCCATCTGAAAGAGAAGCTCGAGCGTATCGCACGCCAACGCGTTACGCAGCGCAAGGGGCGGAGTAAGCACACCCGCGCGGCGCTCGTCGGCTACACGAACGTCGGCAAGTCCACACTGCTCAACGTGCTTTCGGGCTCCGACGTGTTCGTCGAAAACCGGCTCTTTGCAACACTCGATCCGACCACGCGGCTCGTTCACCTGGGTTCCGGCCTGCACATTTTGATGACTGACACCGTCGGGTTCATCCGAAAACTCCCGCCCCACCTCGTGGCGTCGTTCAAGAGCACGTTAGAGGAAACAACCGAAGCCGACCTGCTGCTGCACGTTGTTGATGTCTCCGCTCCGCATTTCGAGGAACAGGTCAACATCGTGAAAGCGACACTCGAAGAGTTGGGGGCTTACGAGAAGCCCACGCTGATGGTCTTCAACAAGATCGACCGATTAGCAGACCGCAGCATCCTCGCGGCGCTTGCGGTGCAGCATCCGCGGTCGGTCTTCATCAGTGCATCGAGAGGAATCAACCTCTCCGGTTTGAAAGAGCACGTCGTGGCATTACTGGAAGAGGAGTTCGTGGAGGAACAATTCCGTGTGTCGCAACACCGTCAGCGGCTCATCGCGCATCTGCACACGGTGGGGGAAGTGTTGGACAAGAGCTATGATGACAACGCCGTGCTCTTGAGGCTCCGGCTGCCGAAGCGCGACCGTGCCCGCGTGGTCAACCTCGTCCACCACGAGGAGGCGGCTACAGAAAATCCTTGATGCGTTCGGCCGGCCGCGCGATGTAATAATTCACCGTTTCAACATCGACTCCCGCCTCCGTCAACATGCGAGAGACGGAGCGGCACGTTGTGCACGTCGGCTTCTGGTAGATCGTGATCGTTGCCATTGCTTGCTACGACGAAAGTTTCGGATTGACTGGAATGAACTCCACGACCATCGGATTCAGAATCTTCCCCTTCAGCAGAAGACCCTTCATCTCCACACGAACTCTCTCGCCGGCGATCTTGAACCACGGTTCCGCGACGGTTTCCGTGTCCGTACCGGCAAGGGTGATCTGAAACTCTTCACCCGGCAGAATATCAACAAACGGAAGCAGCACGTAGCGGCCGTTGTTCTCATAACGGACGTTGCGCGAGGAACCTCGGATGTGGCCTTGTTTGAGGCTCAGCGTGTCCTTGCTCAGATTGCGGAGCGTAATGCGAATGGTAGATACAACGCGTGCATTGACGGCGTAGTCGCCTGAGAGGACATACTCGACCTTCGAGCTTCGGTCGAGATACCGATAGTGTGTGCAGTTGCAGTCATCAGTGACGATCAGATACGGATACGTCTGTGCGCATCCCGTTATGCCGAATGCTATGAACATCCCGCCGACAACCACACGCAACGAGATGCTCCGTGTCATCACCACTGTCACGACCGCTCAGGCTGTTTGATGAGGGTCTCTCCTTTGAAAAGCTTTTTCACTTCTTCAGCATCCGCTTGCGTACCGACGATGTCACCCCAGTGCATCGGAATCACTACCCGCGGCTTGAAGACGTTCGCTGCTTCCGCCGCTTCCTTCGCCGTCATCGTGTAGGTTCCGCCGCACGGCAGGAGCGCAAAATCCGTTACCACCGTTCGCATCTCCGACGTGAAGTCGGTATCGCCGGCGTGGTAAATTTTTTGTTCGGTCGAGAGCGTCAGCACGTAACCGACCCAGTTGTTCTGCTTCGGATGATATTGCTTGCCGATGTTGTAGGCATGGATGGTTTTTACCTTCAACTCACCGACCGTATAGATCTGGTTTGGCGAGGTGACGATGACGTTTGCATCGATTTGATACGCGACGTCCTTCGGGGCGAAAAACACCGTGCTCTCCTTGCGAACTTTGGCGATGTCTTCCTGCGAGAAATGATCGTAATGCGCATGGGTGATGAGGATGACGTCCGCTTTGGGGGAATCGGGTGGGAGCTTCCATGGGTCGATATAGATCTGCTTGGCGCCGTCCTCAATCCGGAACGTTGCATGCCCTAACCAATGAATGTGTTGATGATGCATGGTTTACCTCCTGACGCGATGTTCTCCGCGCCTGTGTTCGAGTTGTTCCCGGGCTTTGGCAAACCCGGGCTTCAGCACATCGTAAATGATTCTGATTCGTTTTTTATAGGGGATAAACGCACTCTTCATGGCGTTGATGGTGAGTTTCTCAAGGTCGTTGAGCGAGAGCTTGAACACCTCCGCCGCGGTCGCATACTCATCGGTGAGCGTGATCTTGCTCATGAGCCGGTCGTCCGTGTTGAGGGTAACGCGAAACTTGTAGCGGTGGAAAATTTCAAACGGATGCTCCTCAACACTCTTCACCGCTCCTGTATGAACGTTGCTCGTGATGCACACCTCGAGCGGGATGCGCTTATCTAACACGTACTGGGCAAGCAAGCCCATGTTGAGCACTTCCCCATTCTTGATTTTCATGTCCTCAACGAGTCGCGTTGCATGGCCGATGCGATGCGCGCCGCACCACTGGATGGCCTGCCAGATCGATTCCTTTCCGAACGCCTCGCCCGCGTGAATGGTGATGTTGAAGTTCTCCCGCTGGATGTAATGAAAGGCATCCACATGCTTCTTCGGCGGATAGCCTCCCTCCTCACCGGCAAGGTCGAAGCCGACGACGCCATGGTCTCGAAAATCGACCGCCAGTTCGGCAATCTCCTGTGAAACGGCAGGCTTCATATGTCGCATCGCACACAGGATCAGCCCGTATTCAACGCCGAAGTCGTTCCGGCCACGTTCAAGCCCTTTCAACACCGACTTGATGACCGTCTCGAGATGCAGTCCCTTCGACGTATGAAACACCGGCGCAAAGCGCGTCTCCACATAGACGACACCATCGTTGTTCATGTCTTCCATCATCTCGTAAGCGACGCGTTCGAGGGCATCCTCGGTTTGCATGACGCCGCAGGTGTGCTCGAACCCCTCAAGAAACAGCGGTAAGCTTCCCCGCGTTGCGCCGCGGTGAAACCACTCCGCCAGCTTGCCGTGGTCGGTGGTGGGGAGTTTGGTGTAGCGATGTTCCTTCGCTAACTCGACCACCGTTGCCGGACGAACGCCGCCGTCCAGATGATCATGCAAGAGAACTTTCGGAAGAGACCGGAGGAATTCTTTTTTGAACTTCATAGAATCCTTTCTGGAATCAATTCGAGGAATAGCACATGGAAGATGTCAGAGAGCAACGAGTAAACTTCGTCGGCGCTACTCAAGCTTGTCGATCGCGCGCTCGACAGCCTGTAGAAGGCTGTTGTCCAACACGAGCCGCAGCGCGGTCTGGATATCGGGATGGAGGACACGGTCCTCATTCAGGTGCTTGATGTACTTTCGAAGAAAGTGATAGGCGATTTCCGTTCCGCGGCCCGCTTTCATCGGTTGCTTGCTGTTCATCGTGCGGGTAAAATCCAACGCCTGCGCGGCACAGAGCAGTTCAATGGCAATCACCCGCTGCACGTTCTGCAGCACGCGCCAGGCCTTCTGCGCGCCAATCGAGCCCATGCTGTTGTGATCCTCCTGATTGGCGGACGTGGGAATCGAATCCACACTCGCAGGATGCGACAGGACTTTGTTTTCCGATACAATCGAGGCAGCAGTGTATTGGGCAATCATCAGCCCGGAATTCAACCCACCGTTTGCCGTCAGGAACCGCGGCAAGCCGCTCAGGGATCCATTCACGAGACGTTCGATGCGACGTTCGGAGATGTTCGCCACCTCAGAAAGTGCGATGGCAAGAAAGTCTGCCGCGAACGCCATCGGCTGGCCGTGGAAGTTGCCCCCCTCAAGATGAACGCCCCGACCTGTCAGGGCAGGGATGATGAGCGGGTTGTCGGTCGCCGCGTTCATCTCGATGGCGAGGAGATGCTCCACGTAGGCAACGACGTCTCTCGAAGCACCGTGCACCTGTGGAACGCATCGCAGCGAGTACGCATCCTGCACACGCGGGTCATTGTAGCGGTGGGATTCTCGAATCTCGCTTCCCTCCATCAGCCGGCGCAGGTTCTTTGCCACGGCTTTCTGTCCTGCATACGGGCGAAGGTTGTGGATGCGCTCGTCGAACGGCGTGTCGCTTCCACGCAAGGCCTCCACACTCAGCCCGGCGGCGATGTCGGCAAGACGCAGGAGCCGTTTTGCATGCCAGACGGTGAGAGCAACGTACGCCGTCATCATCTGCGTGCCGTTGATTAACGCGATGCCTTCCTTCGCCGTTAGCCGTACCGACTTCAACCGATGCTTCTTCAATGCCGCCGACGCACTCACTGTTTTCATGCTTCCCACCTCCCCATCTCCCCACCCCCTTTGCTCCCTCGCCCCTCTGCTACCATCCCACTCCCACACTCTTCCCTTCCCCATCATCGACAGCACGAGATGCGCGAGCTGCACAAGGTCGCCACTGGCTCCCACAGAACCCTGCGACGGAATCACGGGAACGACACCGGCATTCACCATCTTCACCAGTTGTTGAACCGTTTCCGTTCGTACGCCGGAATAGCCCTTCGCAAGGGCGTTCACACGCAGCACCATCATTGCACGGACAACCTCCGGAGGCAGCGGCTCGCCTGCGCCTGCCGCATGGCTTCGGATCAGGTTTTCCTGAAGTTTTTCATTATCGCGTGTGCTGATGCGAACGTTACTGAATTCTCCAAATCCTGTGGTCACACCGTAGACCGTCTCGCCGGTGTGAACCCAACGCTCCACAAGCCGACGCGAAGCGCGCAGCCGACGCTGTGCCTGCGGAGAAAGTGCAATCGGCGTGCCATGATAGACAACATGCTGAAGCAATTCGAGAGTAAGGGAGTTACCGTCGAGTGCGTAGTGAGCCATAGTAAGGAGGTAAGAATATACACTAATGTAGCAGAGCAAGTGAAGAAATTCAACAGAATTGCACGCATGCGCATTGACTTTTCGGGCGAATCTCGTTATCATTTCCCCGCGTTTGCACGTAACACTGTTCGGTCCGGTTTCCTTCATGATCGCACCATCGTTTTCGAGATTCAGCAAACGCCCACACCCTCCACAAAGTATTGCTCTATGGACCAAGAGCCCATCAACGTTCTCATTGCCGACGACGAAGAAGCCTTGCGAACCACCATCGCTGCGTGGCTCGGCGACGAGGGTTTTCAGGTCGAACAAGCAGCCGACGGACTCGAAGCGATTAAGAAGGTCCAGGGAAAGGATTTCGACATCGCCTTGCTGGATATCAAGATGCCCGGCGCAAACGGACTCGAAGTGCTGCGGTTCATCAAGAAGAATTCCAACCCGACCGAAGTGGTGATGATGACCGGCATGAGCGACGTGAGCATGGCGGTGGAGGCAATGAAGTTAGGGGCAAAGGAGTACCTCACCAAGCCTGTCGATCTTGACCAGCTTGTGCCCCAACTCCGGTCCCTCATCAAGAAGCGTGACGCCGAGGAACGCATCCGCCAGCTTCAGGCTGAACACACTGCGCGACTGCTCTACGACCTCCACAACCCTATCTCCGGGTTAAAACAGAGCATCGGTTATCTCATGAAAGGGATGGCCGGACCGTTGGGCGACCATCAGAAGGAACTCATGGGGTACATGATGACGTCCATCGATAAGGTCATCTCCCTCCTCAACGATATGATGGATCTCACGAAGCTTGAGGGAGGACGTGTTCGTCTGAACAAGGGGATCGGGAACATTGCCGATGTCGTCGGAAAAATTGTGCAGGAGTTTCGCGTTCCGGCGCAATCAAGTAGGATAGCCCTTGAAGTCCATGCGGACCCCGATTTACCACCGATCGAATTCGACGCACAGAAGATCGAGCAAGTCGTTCAGAGCTTCCTCAGCAACGCGTTAAAGTATACACCGGCCGAAGGAGCCATTGCCACACAGACGCGCACAGTCGCCCTCGTCGTCGAAGAGGGCCAGCCACCGCAGGATTTCGTGCTTGTGTCCGTGTTCAATACCGGCAAAGGAATTCCCAAGGAGCAACTGCCGTTCATTTTCGACCGCTATCGGAATGTTGTGTCGACGACAAAAGACAACAAGACAACAAGCGGCCTGGGTCTCATTATCTGTCAGCGCATCATCGAAGCGCATAACGGAAAAATCTGGGTTGAGTCCGAACCCGGAAAAGGTACCACCTTTTTCTTCGCTCTACTGGTCAAGTAAGCAAACACCCGCCCGACGATGTCCCGCCCGACGATCTCGATACTGGTTGTTGACGACGAAGAAACCTTCCTCGAGATCATCGCGAGTTTGTTGAGCCAGAAGCACTACAGCGTCACCACCGCGTCCGACGGTATCGCCGCTATCAACAAACTCCAATCGACATCGTTCGACCTTGTGCTCCTTGACCTGAAGATGCCTCGCGTCGACGGTCTTGAAGTGCTGAAATACATCAAAGACCATTTTCTGGATATGCCGGTGATCATGGTAACCGGTGTGTCCGATATCAAGCTTGCTGTCGAGTGCATGCAGCTCGGCGCCTACAGCTATGTGAACAAGCCGGTTTCCGCCGACGAAATTCTCACCGTGATCGACCGTGCACTGGAACGCAAGCGGCTGATGATCGAGAACGCGGCACTGAAGACTGAACTCCAGCGCCACGCACTCTCCGCCGACATCGTGGGAAGCAGTAAGGCGTTCCTGGAGGTTCTCAAGCTCTGCTCCAAGGTTGCGCCAACCGACTCCTCCGTTCTGATTCAAGGGGCAAGCGGCACCGGCAAAGAGCTTATCGCTCACTTCATTCATCGGAACAGTCTCCGGAACGACCAGCCGTTCGTCGCGCTCAATTGCGCCTCGATCCCGGAAACACTGATCGAAAGCGAACTCTTCGGCCACGAGAAAGGTGCGTTTACGGACGCCGTTGCCACGAAGCCGGGTCTGGTGGAGATCGCTCACGGCGGCACGCTCTTTCTTGATGAGGTCGGCGAGATCAGCCTTGTTGTGCAGCCGAAATTGTTGCGATTCCTGCAGACGGGCGAATATCGCCGCGTGGGCGCAAACAAAACGATGAAAGCCGACGTCCGCATCATCTCGGCAACCAACAAGGACTTGCGGCATGAGGTCGCCGAAGGACGATTCCGTGAAGATCTGATATACCGGCTTAATGTCATCACGCTGAGCCTGCCGCCGCTCCGCGAGCGCAAGGAGGATATTCCGCTGTTGGTTCATTACTTTCTCAAGAACCGCTTCCGCGCGGGCGAACCAAAGCGCATCGACCCCAAAGCGCTCGACATCCTCACACAATACGATTGGCCCGGCAACGTGCGGGAACTCGAGAACGTCATCGAACGAGCCGCAATCCTCTGCCGCGATCATATCATCCGCCCCGAAGACCTCGCGCTCCCGCTCGGCGTCCGACCGATGTTCGAACAGCAGCATCACGACGGCGGCTCGTTGGTCGGCAGCTCGGTGTCGATTCGCGAGGTCGAAAAAGCGCATATCCAGGCCGTCCTGAACAACCTGCACTGGAACAAAAGTATTGCGGCAAAAGTGCTCGGTATTAGTCTCAAAACACTCTATACCAAGATTCAGCAATACAACCTTACCAAATCGTGATCCGATTTCGGGTTGCAGATTGCGGATTTCGGATTAAAAAATCATTCCACAATCCGCATTCCGAAATCCGCAATCAACATGCTCCTCGTTCTGCTTCGACACGGTGATGCGGTTCAGCATCCTTCTCTCCACGACCGCGACCGCCCTCTCACACCGCTCGGCCTGACCCAAGCACACCAGGTAGCAACCTTCCTCAAGGCAAAACGCATCGCCATCGAACGCATCATCACAAGCCCACTGCTGCGTGCACAGCAAATGGCGGGCGCGATCCAGCAAGCCCTTGGCCTGCCAACACCGATTGTGTCGGAAGCACTCGTGCCGGACAGTAATCCCGCCAACGTGCTCGCCCTGTTGAATTCCTCCCCTCCGACGACCGTTCTCCTCGTCGGCCACGAGCCACACCTCAGCTCGACGGCTTCCATCCTTGTTGCCCAAAGCACGAACGCGCGCATTGAGATAAAAAAGGCAAGCCTTGCATGCATCGAGTCGCCAACACCACTTGAACGCGGCAGTGGAACGCTCACGTGGCTGCTGCCGGTGAATCTCTTCGACGCCATTGGATCATGACAACCAGTACAGGAGATACCATGAACATCAGCGCTGTCAAGATTGAAAAACCCGAAGCGACGAACTTCATCCTCGGCCAGAGTCATTTCATCAAAACGGTTGAGGACATCTACGAGGCAGTGGTGCAAACCAATCCACAGATGCGCTTTGGCCTTGCCTTTTGCGAAGCATCCGGCCCATGTCTTGTTCGCTGGGTGGGTAACGACGAGAACCTTGTTGACCTTGCCAAAAAGAACGCCCTCGCAGTCGCGTGCGGGCATTGTTTCATTCTCTTTATGGAGAATGGTTTCCCGGTCAATATCCTGAATGCGATCAAGAACGTGCCGGAGGTTTGCCACATCTACTGCGCAACGGCGAATCCGACGGAAGTGCTCGTCGCCGAGACTGAACAAGGACGCGGCATCGTCGGTGTGGTAGATGGATTCCAATCCAAGGGCGTTGAGACGGATGAGGACATCAAACACAGGAAAGAACTGCTCCGCACGATAGGGTACAAATTGTAGTCATGAAAGGGGACTGATTATGAAAGCTCTCGTAACAGTTGTCATTGCGATGCTTGTCGTCGGGTGTGGGAACAGCGATGAGGACATTCGAAGGATGATTCAGGAGGAACTGCTCCGCGTCGGCGAGCGCACGTTCGTTACCGATGCGCGCGTGATCGGACCCTACAGCCCCGCCGTGAAGGTAGGGAACTTTCTCTTCGTTGCGGGACAGATCGGGCTGAATCCCGAAACCGTTCAATTAGCGGGAGACGACATCGAGAGCCAAACCCGACAGGCGTTGGATAACCTCATGGCCATTCTCCGTCAAGCCGGATACGACTCGAGCCATGTCGTGCAATGCAATGTGTTTCTGAAAGACATCAACGACTTCCCGAAGATGAATTTAATCTACGGCGGATATTTCCCGGAGGGACGCTATCCCGCACGGACGACCGTCGAGGTCTCGAATCTCCCACGGAAAGCAATTGTGGAGATTGCAGCAATCGCTTTCAAATAAACACGAAATCCGAATTTCGAAATCCTAAACAAATTCGAAACATGTCAAACTCTCAAAATCCAAAACGTTACGACCTTGAAGAGCGAACAGAAGCGTTTGCCCGGAGGGCGGGAGAGTTTGTCATAAAGCTTCCGAACAACGCCGCGAACTTCGAGTATGGCAAACAACTTATTCGTGCTGCGGGATCGGTTGGTGCAAACTACATTGAAGCAAATGAAGCATTGAATTTATTTCGTATTTCGAGTTTCGTATTTCGAATTTCCACAGCGAGATGTTCTCATGCCTCATAAACCCACCCGCATCATCCGCGCACCACGCGGCACGGAACGATCCTGTAAGAGCTGGCT
Source organism: Bacteroidota bacterium (assembly GCA_041695045.1). Classification (GTDB taxonomy): domain Bacteria; phylum Bacteroidota; class Ignavibacteria; order UBA10030; family UBA10030; genus JBGFRR01. Next base: position 60,020 of record JBGFRR010000128.1, on the reverse strand, counting down.
CCAGGAAGCTGCTCTCAGAATGCTCATGAACAACCTCGACCCTGACGTTGCCGAGAAGCCGAACGAACTGATCGTCTACGGAGGCACCGGCAAGGCAGCGCGCAACTGGGAATGCTATGAGGCCATCGTGCGAAGTCTGCGCTACCTGGAAAACGATGAAACACTGCTCGTGCAATCCGGAAAACCGGTCGGTGTTTTCAAAACATACCCGGATGCTCCGCGTGTGCTCATCAGCAATGCGATGCTCGTGCCGCAGTGGGCGACGTGGGACGAATTCCGCCGCCTCGAAGCGCTCGGCCTCACCATGTACGGACAAATGACGGCAGGAAGCTGGATCTACATCGGCACGCAGGGAATCCTTCAAGGCACGTACGAAACATTCGCCGCCTGCGCCGCGAAGTACTTCGGCGGAAATCTCAGCGGCCGCTTTGTGCTCACAGCAGGACTCGGCGGGATGGGCGGTGCGCAACCGCTCGCAGCAACGATGAACGGCGCAGCGTGTCTCGTCGTCGAAGTCGACCGCTCACGCATCGAAAAACGCCTCGCCACGCGGTATCTCGACCGGATGACGGATGACTTCGACGAGGCCATCCGCCTGATCAAGGAAGCAACGGAAACGAAGCGGCCGTTGTCCGTTGGGTTGCTTGCGAATGCCGCCGATATCATCCCGCGCATCGCCGCGGGCACATTCATTGCCGATGTCGTCACCGACCAAACATCGGCACACGATACACTGAACGGCTACGTGCCGGCGGGTTTACCATACGCAAAAGCGTTGGAGTTACGAACAAAGAACCCGAAGAAGTACGTTACGCTCGCACGGAAATCGATTGTTGAGCACGTCAAGGGACTCCTTCGACTTCAACGAAAAGGAGCGGTCGTGTTCGACTACGGTAACAACATCCGCGGCGAGGCGCATACGAACGGTGCGAAGAACGCGTTTGACATTCCGGGCTTCGTACCCGAATTCATCCGTCCGCTGTTCTGCGACGGCAAGGGGCCATTCCGGTGGGCCGCTCTCTCCGGAGACCCGGACGACATTTATCGCACTGATCGCGCCGTGATGGAGACTTTCCCAGAGAACAAGCAGCTTTGCAATTGGATTGAGAAGGCGCAAAAGCAGGTCGCATTCCAGGGACTCCCCGCGCGCATCTGTTGGCTCGGGTACGGTGAGCGGGCAACGATGGGGAAGATTTTCAACGACATGGTCGCGCACGGCGAACTGAAGGCGCCCATCGTGATCGGCCGCGACCATCTCGACTGCGGGAGCGTCGCTTCACCAAACCGCGAAACAGAACAGATGCAGGACGGCAGCGACGCCATCGCCGACTGGCCAATCCTCAACGCCCTTCTCAACGCCGTGGGCGGCGCAAGCTGGGTGAGCGTGCACCACGGCGGCGGTGTGGGTATCGGACTTTCGATCCATGCGGGAATGGTGGTTGTGTGTGACGGGTCGAAAGAAGCTGCGGCGCGTGTACAGCGCGTACTGACGTACGACCCCGGCATGGGCATCGTCCGCCACGCAGATGCAGGATATGAACACGCCATCGAGAATGCACGACGATGGGATATCACGATTCCGATGTTGTAAGAAGGAAAAACTCTTCATGCCGACACCACAGAATCCATCCATCGGTCTGTGTGAGAACTGTCGTCACGCTCAGGTGATCACGACCTCGCGCGGCAGCATGTTTTATCGTTGCACGCTTGCCGATGTCGACCCGCGATTTGTCAAGTATCCCCGCCTTCCTGTTCTTTCTTGCCCCGGCTACGAACCGACGCCACCGCTGCAACCTTGATTCTTTAGGCGATTCTTCGTTTCTTGCTTACGCATTCATCCTCGCCACCCGCCGGAGGTGGGCAACCATGTATCACTTCGCGTTCATCGAGATTCCTACCACCGACCTCAACAAAGCCCAGGCGTTTTTCGGAAAGCTCTTCAACTGGAAGTTCGAGCCGCTGGTCGGCTACAAAGACATGATGATAATCGAAACCGGACACGAACCCGGCGGCCTGTTATACAAAGTTAAGTCCATCCCGAAGAAACCGAGCGTCTTCGTGCACATCGAGGTGGTGAGTATTGACGAGAAGTTAAAGCAGATTCGAAGAGCCCGCGGCAAGGTCGTCCAGCCAAAAACCGCCATCCCGAACCTCGGCTGGTTTGCCTACTTTGCCACGCCGGATGGATGCACACTGGCACTCTGGGAACCGCGACGACTGGCCGCGTGAGCACGTACGAGACACTCATCCAACAGGAAGCGCGGCACTGGGGCAGCGTCCACGCCGACCCACTCAACCCGCAACTCTGGCACGACCTGCAGCTGTTTGAAATCTTCTTCGGTCGCGAGTTCCGTCATTTCCTTGACCGCATCGTTGCCGCCGGCCCTACTGTGCTCGAATTAGGCTGCGGCGAGGGACATCTTGCACTTCAGCTTGCTCAGCGCGGCCTGCACGTCCACGGCATTGACCTAAGTCCGGAGCGCATCGACCGCGCTCGCGAACGAATCGGCAGAACACCGTTGCCTCACTCTCCAACATTTAAGGTTGGCGACCTGAACGTCTCAACACTCCCCGAACAACAATACGATGCCGTTGTCGCTCACGATGCTCTACATCATCTCGTCCGACTCGATCACGTCCTGGTGCAGGCTGAGCGCACACTGAAGTCGCACGGACGCTTGTTGGTACTCGACTTCATCGGCATGAAACGCATTCGCAAGCTGTTGGCTGCCGCACTGTATGCTCTCCTTCCAACGTTCCAGCCGTACCGGGAGAAGTGGAAACTGCGTCATCGGCTCAGGGCTTTTTTGGCTACCGAGGAGTCCAAACGGGCGGCACTGAAGCACTCCAACCGCAACACGCTTCATTCCGAGTCGCCGTTTGAGGAGATTTCCCAAGACTCGATTCTTCGGGAAATCACGGCGCGCTTCGATATCGTTGAAACATTCACGTTCCTCCCCTTCTGGTATTACTTAGCGGCAAAGCTGAAGCTTTCGGGAGAGGCACGGTACCGCGCAGCACGATTCCTCCGGAAGATGGATGACGCCGTCATGGCTCTGGGTCTCTCGAAGGGGGCGTACGTTTTCATCGAAGCGAGAAAGCGTTCACCCAATGCAACTGCTGCTTGAACATATCCGGCAACTTGTGACCGTCCGCGCCAACGGGGCGCGGTTCAAGACAGGCGAAGCCATGGCCGACCTCGGCATTGTTGAGGATGCGAGTGTGCTGATTGAGGGCAAGACCATTGCGTGGGTGGGACGGGCGGATGAGTTTGACCGGACGCTCGATAAAAACGCAACCGTAGTGAATGCCGCAGAATATGTTGCACTGCCCGGATTCGTCGATGCCCACACACACCTCGTCTTTGCGGGAAGCAGAGACGACGAGTTTGCATTGCGAACTGCGGGCAAGAGTTACCAAGCGATTGCCGAGCAGGGCGGAGGGATCATGTCCACCGTTCGGGCAACACGCGCTGCGACAAAAAAGGAGCTGAAGAAGTTGGCATCGCGGCGACTCGATGCGATGTTGCAGCACGGAACGACGACCGTTGAGATCAAATCAGGCTACGGCTTAGACCCCGACTCCGAAATCAAGATGCTCGAAGCCATCAACGAGCTTGCCGACGACCATTTCATGACGGTCGTACCAACGTTCCTCGGCGCGCACGTGATCCCGCCCGAGCACAAGAACGACCCAACCCGCTACATCGACCTTGTATGCGAGAGAATGCTTCCTTACATTGCCAAGCGCCAACTTGCGCGATTCTGCGATGTCTTCTGTGAGCAAGGCTATTTTTCCGTCAACGATTCGAGACGCATCCTTCAGCAGGCACGCTCACTCGGCTTCGAGCTCAAGCTCCACGCCGAAGAGCTGACCCCCTCCGGCGGCTCTGAGCTTGCCGCAGAACTCGGGGCCGTGTCCGCCGACCACCTTGAACACATCGGCGAGGAAACGATCCCGAAGCTGAGAGAAGCCGGCGTTGTCGCTCTCCTCTTGCCGGGGGTCTCGTTTTTCCTCAATCATCGGTATGCACCGGCACGGAAGCTCATCGAAGCCGGCGTTCCCGTCGCACTGGCGACGGACTTCAACCCCGGCTCGTGCATGTCATTCTCCATCCCGCTGATGATGACCATCGCCTGCACACAGATGAAGATGACACCGGAAGAAGCAATGACCGCATGCACGTTGAACGCCGCCGCTGCGCTGAAGATGGAAAATCGTGTTGGAAGCGTCGAGGCCGGCAAGGAAGCCGATGTGATCCTGTATCGAATCCCCAATTATCGCTACTTGGCCTACCACTTTGGCATGAATCACGTAGCGATGGTGATCAAGGGGGGAGTGATTCTTGAGTTCTAAGGCTGAACGGCACGCGACGGTCGTTGTCGGCATCGACCTCGCCGGCAGCCCGCGACGCAACACCGGCATCTGTGCACTGCGGGGAATGACGGTCGCCGAGTACGCCACGCTGAGGTCGGATGAAGAGATTCTCAGCTTCATCACGCGCCACTCGCCGAACATTGTAGCCATCGATGCACCGCTTCACTTGCCGCCGGGCCGAAGGTCAATTGACGACCGCAATGGCGAGCACTTCCGGCCGTGTGACCGCGCCTTGTTCGAGCGTGGCATTCGCTTCTTCCCCATCACGCTGGGCCCCATGCGCTCGCTGACTGTGCGCGGTATTGCACTGCGGAAGCGTCTGAGTCGGAGGGGCTATCGTGTCATCGAAATGTATCCCGGCGCAGCGCAGGATGTTTGGCACATTGCACGAAAACAAGACGGCCTCGGTCGGCTTCGCCACGGCCTCGAGCGTTTGGGCCTCAAAGGACTGAAGCCATCGATGAACGGCGACGAGTTAGACGCCGTCACCGGCGCGCTTGTGGGTCGGTTGTTCTTGCGTGGCAAGGCGGAAGTGTTGGGAAATTTCAGGCAGGGTGCCATCATCATTCCGAAGACTTCCGTTAGGCCCGACCGGCTTCAGCAAGCCGTCCGGTCTGTCCCTACGAACACCAAGACAAACATACAGAACGATGCAACGAATCGTTGAATGCGTCCCAAACTTCAGTGAAGGAAGGAATCAGAGCATTATCGATGCAATTGCTGCAAGCATCGGCGCGGTCTCCGGCGTGAAACTGTTAAATGTTGAGCCGGACAAAGACTACAACCGCACCGTCGTGACCTTCGTTGGCGAGCCGGATGCAGTTGTGGAGGCGGCGTTTCGAGCGACCCAAACCGCTTCTGAGCTGATCGACATGCGGCAACACAAAGGCGAGCACCCGCGGATCGGTGCGACAGACGTTGTGCCCTTCGTTCCCATCGCCGGCGTGACGATGGAGGATTGTGTGCAGTTGGCACGGAAGTTTGGCGAGCGCGTTGCTTCTGAGTTGCGCATCCCCATTTACCTCTATGAAGCGGCGGCAACGACGCCGGAACGAAAGAACCTCGCCAACATTCGCAAAGGTGAATACGAAGGATTGCCGGAGAAGCTCAGCGATCCACGCTGGAAACCCGATTGTGGTCCTGCCGAGTTCAATGCGAAGTCCGGCTCGACCGTTACCGGTGCCCGCACATTTCTCATCGCTTACAATGTGAACCTCAACACACCGGACTCATCGCTGGCCCAAGAGATTGCCCTGCGGATTCGCGAAAGCGGGCGACCCCAAAAAGACGAAGCGGGAAATCCCGTAAAGGATGAGCGCGGCAACACCGTCAAGATTCCCGGAACACTGAAAGCGGTGAAGGCCATCGGCGTGCTGTTGGAGCGATTCAACATCGCACAGGTTTCGGTCAACCTTGTTGACTTCAACATCACACCGCCCCACGTCGCATTTGAAGAAGTCAAGAAGCAGGCCCGCTCGCTCGGCATCGACGCAACCGGCAGCGAGATTGTCGGTCTTACACCGCTGCAAGCGCTCCTCATGGCCGGCAAGTTTTATGCTGAGAAAAAAGGGACAACAACCTCGCTTTCCGAGAAAGAGCTTCTGACCCTTGCCATGGATGGGCTTGGACTCAGCCAACTTGAGCCGTTCGATCCGAAGAAGAAAGTGATCGAGTATATGATTTAGGAGCGTATTGAAAAACTCGTTTCTTTCACCGTCAAAGGGAACAAAGACAGAGGTTGCACGAAGCATTCTTCTGGAATTGCTACAGTTCTCTTCGTGTCTTCGGGACTTGGTGGTAAGTTTGTTCTCTTCTTCAACCCTGGAGGTCGTATGTTAGTTGACAAGACCATTGAAGGATTCTTGACCGAAGTCGCTTCGAACTCTGCCGCGCCCGGAGGCGGAAGCGCTGCTGCGCTGGCCGGCGCGTTGGGAGCCGCGCTGACCGCGATGGTGTGTCGGTTGACGATCGGGAAGAAAACGTACACGGAGGTTCAGGAGGAAATGGAGGCCGTGTTGAAGGAAGCCGAGGAGTTGCGAACCGAGTTTACCGTACTGATTGATGAGGACACGACGGCATTCAACGGCGTGATGACGGCATTCTCGCTTCCCAAGAATACCGACCAGGAGCAGCTCGCGCGCAGCGTTGCAATCCAGGAAGCCACGAAAGCCGCGGCCACGGTTCCGCTGCGGGTCATGCAACTCTGCGAGCGTGCGATGCCGCTCGCGACGATCGTGGCAAAGAAAGGGAATGTCAACTCAATCTCCGACGCCGGCGTTGCGGCAGCGATGTTGCATGCTGCGTGTATTGGCGCGGCGTTGAACGTGCGCATCAACCTCGCGACACTGAAAGACGAGGCTTTCGTCGAGCAAACGTCCGCCAGCACCAACCGCATTCTGGAGCAATGGGAGCGCTCCATCAAAGAGGTGTTGGCCCACGTGCAGGCAGCAATGCAGTAAGCCGTTCGACAGAATGAACTCTCGTGCTTATGGGCGTGACGATCAACTCCATCCTTCTCGACCAGGTCTTCCGACAACTCGATATCCCAGCGTCGGCTCGCAGACAGTTCCAGCTTGCCAGCAGCCTTTGTGATGTCAACGGTCGTGGTTTTCCAAAAGAATTATTCCAACTGAGTGCTCCGGTCATTACGCGCGGGCTTCTGAATTACGGCATCTTTCAGATGAAACGGGAGTGGGTGTTCCCATTCTGGGTACACCGCCAGCTCGACCCTTCCAGCTCATCCTTTGTCGCGCGATCTCAGAACCCGCTCATGATGAACATTACTCATCGAAACTGGACAGCCCTCGGAACTCCTCACGGGACACACGAAGCTATTGTTGATCCAAGAGGACTTCTCACGCCCCTTCCGCGTGAATGGTCGATCGATACCTGGCTTGTTGCCAATGACGATGTGTTGTTTCCGTCTCTCGCTTCCCATGCAGACCAGCGGCTCGACCCGGTTGCACCTCGACTGACCACCTCGCTTCGGTGGCGAGACTTTGTTCTGAGACTCGAAGCTTTTGTTCTTGCTTCGCGCAGCAGCACCGATGTCGTATTCTTCGAAGCATCAGTTGAAAACACCTCGCTCTTCCAGCAACGGGCCGACCTCTGTCTCGCTGTTCGACCATTCAATCCAGAAGGAGTTGCGCCGATCGAGCAGATCAAATTTCCCTCCCCCCGTGTCATCGCCGTGGATGGAGCTGTGGGCGTGGTGTTGGCAGAAGACCCCCACTGGCATCGGCTCGGCAGCGGGGTGGAAGGAGACACTGCAACGTTTGCACGGAACATGGGGAAAGTCCAGTCACCAAGAACTCACTCCTCTTCAATACAGTGCGAGGCAGGTTTCGCCAATGCAGTCGCGGGATATCGATTCGAGCTTCCCGCCGGTGGCCGAGGGACGATCCATGGCAGCATCGCGCTCGCGAGCGAGCGGGTACTGAAACGCGTGCCGGTGAAACAATCGTGGCGCGTGACCTACGAACACCGAAAGAAAGAGCACAAGGACGTGTGGCGACGGGAACAAGTACACCGCGCACACATGCACTTCGGCGATCAAGCACTCCAGCATCTCTTCGACGCGAGTGCACTCACGCTGCTTCAGCTTCAGGATGCAGACACCATCACACCGGGCCCGTTCCTGTATCACCATTTCTGGTTCCGCGACGCCGTCCCGATGCTTCGTGCTCTGGATGTTCTGGGATTGCACGACCGAGTGCGTGGAGTAATGAATTCCTTTCCACAGCGGCTCACCCAGGATGGATTCTTCCGAGGACCCAACGGCGAATGGGATTCGAACGGGGCCGTGCTCTGGATGGTCCACCAACACTACCGTATCGCGAGGTCAACGCTCTGGCTCAAGCAATTGTATCCGGTTCTCAAGCGCGCCGGGACATGGATCCAACGAATGCGCCGCTCGTCTTCAACAGCGGCAACAACGATGAAAGGACTGATGCCGAAAAGCCTGAGCGCAGAGCATCTTGGCACCGTCGACCACTATTACTGGGATTCGTTCTGGTCGCTTGCCGGCCTTCGTGCGCTGGCAGCTCTCGCGCACGAAGCGGGGCAGCAGAAGGACGCCGACGCCTTTATCATAGAGTGTCGCCTGTTTTCCCATGACATCCTACAATCACTCGAGGTCGTCCACCAACGACTCGGAAGGCGTCTCATCCCAGCTTCGCCGACCCGAGCATTCGATGAGTCCGCTATCGGCTCGTTGTGTGCGGTCTACCCGCTGGCGATCGAAGACGTTCCCCTTCCCGGTGCGGTTGAAACCGTTCACGAAGTGTACAAACGATTCGTCGATGAGCGTGGGTTCTTCCATCCCATCATTCACTCCGGCTACAACCCGTACCTCACGCTGCAGCTCGCACACAGTTTTCTGCAGATCGGAGAACCGGAGAAAGCGTGGAAGGTCGCCCGCAACGTCTTTGCCCAAGCGTCGCCGACATTCTCCTTCCCCGAGGCAATCCATCCCCGGACAGGGGGAGGATCGATGGGAGACGGGCATCATGGGTGGGCAGCGGCGGAGGTTATCCTGTTTCTGCGCGACTGTCTTCTTCGTGAAACGCCGACTTCCCTCGAAATTTTCCGCGGCGCCGGTCCGTTCCTCAAGCAATCGCTTCCTCTTCGCATCCACAATGCCCCTACGGCGTTCGGACGGGTCAATTGCGACGTGTCCTTCGAATCTCGCCACCGATGTATCCTAGCGTTCAACAACACCTTCCCAGCAAACCGTGCGCCTTCGAGCATCGAAGTCTTTCTCCCCTTTGGGGTGAAGCGGGTTCTTCCCTCCTCCCCTACCCATCTTCTGCGCTGTACACACGCCACGAGCACTACTCGCCTCAGCCTTTCGCCACAGGCTACCATGCTCTTGTTGGAAATCAATCCTTAGACAACGCTGGCAGGAGAGAGACGGCGCGCCGGAAAGTGATATCGGAGGGGACGGTTTTCCGGTGAGACCGGAGATTGGAACGGAAGATGGATGTGCCGTGGGAAGCTCAGGACATCGATAGCACGATGGGGACCGCCGAAAATGTCATGATTCCCGGGAACGACTGTCTCTGCGGCCCTCCCGTTGGCCGTACGGCACTATGCTGCCGAACGGCGACGGCGCTCGTGCTGGTCAATCACTTCTCCGTAACTGGTGAAGAGTCGGTCCATGATAGCATCCCAACCGAATTGCCGCGCCCGTTCAACCGCTTGCTGCGACATGCGCCATCGCTCTATGTCATTGTCGAGCAACCATTCTACCTTGCGGGCGAGATCCGACCCGCTGTGAGGTTGAGCGAGCAACCCGGACATACCATCCTCGATGATTCCCGACGCACCCCCAACATTCGCTGCCACCGGAACGGTACCTGATGCCATCGCTTCCAGAGTCACAAGACCAAACGTCTCTGTCGTCGATGGAAAGACGAAAACATCGGACGAGGCATAACATTCGGCAAGGGCGCTTCCACTCTGATAACCGAGAAAGTGGGCGCCGGGCATCATCTTCTCGAACTCTACCCGTGCATGTCCGTCGCCAACAACCACCATCTCGAAATCGAGATGACGGGAGCGGAGAATCGCGTACGCTTCGGCGAGCACGCGCAGATCCTTCTCCCACACCAACCTGCTCACAAAGAGGACAACAGGCTTGTTGCGCGGTCCGAAGCGTTTTCTCCACGATTCTGACTTTCGACGTGGATGGAACAACGAAAGGTCGACGCCGTTCGGGAGATACTGAAGATTCCGGATTGCATGTGTTTCCAGCTCACGAAGAATCGGCATCGTTGGGACGAACGTGCGGTCAAGATTATTATAGAAACGGCGCGAGAGCCTCCACACAAGATTTTCAAACCCTTTCAGCTTGTAGTAGCGTGGATACGATGGGAAATGCGTGTGGTACGTGGCGACAGCAGGCACACCGAACTCACGGGCGTACTTCATAGCTGCAAAGCCAAGCGTGCACGGGCTGTTCAGGTGAATAATGTCAGGCCGAAACTCCGCAAGTCGCTTAACAAACGCCTGAGAGCCTGGCAACGCAAGACGATAGGCCTTCTGGAGCGGTAAGGCGATCGACGGCACGCCGACCATCGGGATGATTTCGTGATGGTGTTCAGGAAGAGTTGAGGTAAACGCCATGGCGTCGACGCCGCGAGCTTTTGCTCCTTCAAACATCTTGTACATCACCCGTGTCACACCATCCTGTCCGACACGAAGGTTTGCATTGAAATAGGCGACTCTCATGATTGGGCTTCCTTGCACTTGTTCTACCATCCCTATAGGACGAAGCGCCGCTCAAATAAGAATGCAGCGGACACTGTAATATAAACATTCCTCCGCTATTTTACCAGAACCATTGCCCGTCGCATCGAATGATTGCCATCCACCGTTGCCACAACAAGCTGAGCCACATACACACCACTTGCAGCATACGCCGCATACCATGCGCTCTGATGAGAGCCCGCTCTTTGTTCCTCCTCATCGACCAGCGTGGCAACCTCTTGTCCCAGCAGGTTGAATACCTTCAACGTCACTTTTCCAGGCACAGGCAATTGATAGGAGAGCATTGTGGTAGGATTAAAGGGATTAGGATAGTTCTGGAACAGCTCAAACGTCTCCGGTGCTGCGACAACGATGGAAATCTCTTTTGACCAGGTTTGGCCATCTTGTGTATTGATCCGGAATTGCAGGCGATGTTCCTCGCCGATGGGCGCGGACTTATCGACCGCAAACACGAACATCGCAAGCTGTTCCTCTCCCGCAACAAGAGAGCGAATCGTTTGTTCCTTGCTTGCAAAGTCCAGCCATGAGGGAATGTTCTGCACGCTCACTGCTATCTCCACGGCATTGGCGCCTGAACTGTTGGCTATGGTAAGCTCGATGCTGTTGCCTGCTGAGGCAAAGGGAATGATGTGCTGAGACAAGGCACAATGAACAATGAGTAATGAAAGAATCGATTGAACGCAGATTGTTTTCATCTTCTGTCTCCGTGTTTCTTTATTCGTTTTCCTGACTTCTATCTTCTACACTCTTCCCCCGCGCTTCATCATAATTTCGAGATCAGATACTCCGCATTAAACTTGAGCAGCGCATAGGCCTCGCTGGTGAGTGGTTTGCGGCGTTGGTCCTCTTCTTCTTCCCATAAGTCTTTGACTTCGTCGATAAAGTCTCGGAGTATTTCCTTTGCCTCTGTTTTGTTGTTGCGTCGGAGCTGTCGCTTTGCGTCGTTTAACTCGGCATTCAAGTCTTGCACGATGTCCCGGTTTTTGATCCAGCCCAGGGCAAAAGCTTGGCGTGTGTAGCTGATGAGGGTGTCGAGGAAGGCGAGGGGGATGAATGGAGAGGGGGGAGGCACGGGACCAATCGTTTTCCCAATCGCGCTGTTTTCGAAGATGTCGCTGCCCGCGATTGAATCCGGTGCTTCGCCTTCAGGAAACACAGGAATCGTGAAGGCACCACGCGCAAAGAACAGTACAAGCGATGGAAGGCCCAGACTTTTGAAAGCGAACCGCCCTAACTGACCCTTGGGTGAAATGTCATAAGTTGAGTCATTAGAACCCCACATCACAACCCTCCTAACAACATTTGACGGAAGCCCCTCCCAACCATCCGGTGCAAAGATATCGTAGACATCCGAATCATGCTGGATGTATAACTCAAATATGTTTTGCTTACTCTCTTCATGATTTTGTACACGATAGGAGTATTGAAATTCTTGCCCCATCTTGACCACAACTCCGGTAACCGAAACAGTTATCTCCCTTGCAGAGGGGAATATAGACAATGTATCCTGTGCCCACAACTGATTAGAGGGCGATAGTGTCAAGGTGAGCATCAAACGGTACAAAGCTTTCTGAATGTAGCTCATTTTGCATACTCTTTCATTCAGTTCATCTTAATGTGATAATGATTTCCTTCCATTACCGGCTCATTCTGAGTGTGTATTCGAACCAGCCTCTCTAAACGTCTTATGTTCAGATTTTCACACTCATTATCTCGGTTGATTCCTATAAAGGCTATGTCCGCATTCTCTCCAATCCGATGGCCGCGATGAGGTGTTTGCCAGTTATTGTTGATATCAAACAATCCGCCGTATTCCAGACTCATATCATTAATTCGCAATCGTATTCCGGGATGGAACTGAGCGTACGCTGCAGCAATATTCTGAATTGCCTGAAGGAGTTTCACCGTTCCATAATGATTCTGAAAATGCAACGACCGTAAGGATGACGCATCTCGACAGGGATCGTTGGTTCCCTTGTGATTATCTGGAGTGCCAACTAATTCATAGTACGAACTTGCCCCCAGTTCCGTTAACTCAGGTACCTTCACGGTCAACTCATCCTTATCTTCTCCTTGTTCCGTTGTCGATTTCGCTGTTACCTCAAACTTGCCACTGAATTCCGGCGCTGTGTATTCAAGCACAATCTTTCCTTCAGTGTCTGTCTCTGTTTTCAATGTCCCTTTTCCCTTCCTGCCTGTTCGTATATCCTTTAACTCCCCTAACAAAGCTTGGGGCGGCGGCGGCGTATGCTCGTGCCCACCTGAAGGTAGAACCATCGTCGCTGAGATTTCGACCTCATAATTGGCAGCAGGCACTCCACCTCGTGTAGCTGTAAGGGTGATGTGCTCCTTGATGTTCCTCTTCCCGGGATTTCCTCCAGACCCCTGCGGCAATGTCGGCCAAATCTCTTTGGGTGTCGGAATATCAAGTGCTATCGTTGCAGCGCTCTTCTTCACCACCACTTGTATCTCGCCAAACTTGGTCCAATCATCAGCCGCCTCGGCCCGGATGGTGATTGTCTCAGGCTCCGAACCCGTTGGGATATCACCATTAGCAAGATACTGTACCGCCCCAGCCCGTGCTATACCATACGGCACCGTCGCCTGATCCGGAATGGTGTCCGTCCCGCTCACAACAAAGCTTCCAAAGATTGCAGAGACATCTGCCGCATGGATGTTCGCACGCACTTGGGGAGAAGCGAGGTTCTCTTGTTTCGTTTGCTGCCTGCTTGCAGCGGCGATGATCATCCCTCCCGAAAGTGACAGCACCACCTCTCGTGCCGGATCAATCTCGATCTCCTGACCACCCCCATCTTTGGCGATCACCGTCAGCTGAGTCGTTGTCCCCTTCACAACTGTATCCTTTGCTGACAAAACCTCAAAATGATCCAATACCCGCACCAGCTTTATTTTTGTAGTGTCGGATTTTCCTCCTCCTACTATTGTTACTACAACTTCTTCTTCTAATCCGTTGAAATTGCCGCGGGATGGGTCAAAGACTAACCAACACGATGTTCCTCCACGGAACGTCCCTTGATCTACCAATGAAATCGTGATTTCCTTCCCCTCAACGGTACTTTGCCCGCTCCACTCCAGCCACTGAAGATAAACGTAATCTCCTCCCGTTACTTGTACTGTGGCAAATGCTTCGGCGCCGGGAATCGGCAACGGATCATAGTGCCAACCACTGGCGTTCATTGTTCCCACATCAATTCGGCTTGACTTGCCGGACTCAAGCACAGTGTCTACTGGATGGAGTCGCCACCCTGCAAATCGCGCATCTGCTAACGGTGTTGCGGAGATCAGCGCGCGTCCGGCGATGGGAAGCGATGTTTGCACACTGTGAAGCGTTCCCGTGAACACCACACTTTCTCCTCCGGAAGCTACTTGACGTGTGCCGTTTCCCCACGCATAATCGAACAGATACATCCGCAAGTCAATTCCACCTTGGCTCCACGTTCCCGAAAATGGCGCTGAATGTGAAAAAACAGTACCTCCATGCCCGGCCGGCAATCGTCCTACCCATCGTAATATATGTTCTTGGTAGCCCTTCATGAGAACGATCATGACATTCCACCCTGCGGCAAAATTGTTCGGGTCTTGATCAATTTCCCCTGTGACAGTAATTGTACTGTGAAGAGTTAATGTAGGTAACCCATCCCGCACAATGAGGGGAGGTGGATCATAATACGAGGTTGCCGACGTCGAAGTAACTCCACCACGTTTAGAGAACGCGTTGGGAAGTTGAGGCTTGATTTCAATCTTCTCTTTGATAATAACTTGCGAGAAAAGTGGAAGGACAAAGAAGAAAAAAGGAAGGATTCGGGCGAGGTGCAAATAACGAAGGTGCATACCTTCTTACCTTGTGCAGTGGTTGTGGATGTATTCGGTGTTAGTGGAATTTTACAGTAAAGTCAAGTGGAATTTTACGATACAGCAACCCATCAATGTTCTGCGAACGAGAGCAGGGTTCAGATCACCGCAAAAGATTGGCTGTTTCGGAAGGTTCGCGCGGCCATCTGGACAAACCTTCCGAAGGTTGAGCTGATTCCTATGAAACCTTCGGAAGATGACGGGTTACTTATTTTGCAAGCACCATCCTCTTGACCTGGCGGAACTCCCCCGCCCGGAGTTGATACATGTACACGCCGCTCGGCAGTTCGCTCGCATCAAACACAACCTCATATTGTCCGGCCGTCATGTTTCGGTCCACGAGCACAGCTGCTTCTCTCCCCATGAGGTCGTACACCTTTAATGTCACACGAGTTGCTTGGGGAAGTGAATACCGGATCACCGTACTCGGATTGAAGGGATTTGGGTAATTCTGCTCCAGCGCGAATGCAACCGGTATCGCTCCGTGGACTTGTTCCACACTCGTTACACCCCTAGAGTAATCCGTGTTCACAGGGTCAAAGTTGGTCCAACCGGCTGTCCACTGAGCGCTAAACGGCAGCGCCGGGTTAAAAGCGCCGCGGTACGTTACAGGCGTAAACCAGGTATCTCCGCTCAACCGTCCGACACTGAACGCTGCCGGCGCTGTCGCTCCTTCCGAGCCTGCTCTGGGCACGGGATTGTGTGTCGCATCGAACCTAAACGCAGCAGAAGTAAAACCGACATCGCTTGCCTGGCGGGGACTGGTGCCACCATTGTTACCGAAGGCAGGGGTATTGAACCATGTTGCCGCATCAAACCCGGCGATGGGCCCTCCTGCGTGTGTGACGACCCTGCTCTTCGCCTGAATGCTTGTATTTCGAATCTCCAGTCGGCCTTCAAGCGCGGCACGTTGAGTCAATGTGTCTCTGATCTGTATGCCCCAAGGATAACCGACCAGGATAGAATTGTAGATGCTGAACTCGCTTCCTCTTCGAATCAAGGCCAGGTGATGCCATTTGGGGTTCACTGTGCCAGAGGTATCAGATTGAGGCCCAATGATGGTGACGTTCGACACTCGCCCGCTTGTGCGAGGAATTGAAGTGAACGGGGCCGATCCTTCATTGTCGGATTCAAATCCGTTGGTGGTCCCAGGGGCAGATGCGTCAAACAGTGTCGAGTCTCTCTTTGCATAGGCGAATTGGATCCTTCCCGACCATCCATGATCCGTGTCAAAATTATCATCAAGAGTTTTCCAACTGACGAGGTATTTTGCATCAACGTTGCCGCCAAAGAATTCGTAATCGTCGTCTCCACAATAGCTCACCTGAATGTATTCAACCAGAGTTTTTCTGCCGACGCCTCCGAACGTCAGGCCGTTGATTTCATTGTCCTGCTCAAACGCAATTCCTGGAAACTCAATGCGGACATAACGAAACACGCCGGATGAGTCATCAGGATTCGCGCCGCCGTACTGTGCATCAGTATTGGGATGTGCTCTTCCAAAACCTCCTTCGATTTGCTGAGAGGTCGGTTTGTTGGTTGGCGCGCTGCCAAGGATAAGAATGCCCCCCCAATCTCCCACTTTCCGCTGACCCCGCGGCCTTGAACTCGTGAACACGATCGGCTGAGTCTGTGTGCCGTTGGCATGAATCTTCGCACCTCGCTTGATAATGAGCGTCGCAGCCGATGCGGTGTCGCCGAGTATCAGCGTGCCCGGTTGAATCGTCAAGGTGGCCAATGAATCAACGAAATACCAACCTGTGAGGAGGTATGTTGTATCTCTGGATAACGTTCGATGGCCGGTTTGATGAAAGGGAACTCTGAAGTTTGCTGTCCCTTGGCCCGGACCCAGAACAACGGTCGGTCGCTGCGCAAACAACGAGCTGACGCCGACGAGAATCAGAAGCAGTAAAGGTAACTTTCGCATGAAACCTCCGGAAAGAAAGAGTTGATGGAAGAAGCGTAGTTATTTAGAACGATTGCGAGAATTGGAGTGAGTATGTCGACCCGCTTGCCGTCTGCTCGTACATCTTTCCATCACGCGTGAAAACTCTTTTCTGGTTTGTCAAGTTTCTGACTGTGAATTTTGCCTCGAATCCCGTCCAGACACGCTGTGAAATCGAGAGATCCACGAGGTCTCGCGGTTCTTCGTAAATATCAGAAGTCAGGAATCCAACAGCGTCCAACCTTCGTCCGAATTTGTTGTAGAGAATATTGATTGAAGTCCCGAGTGATGGTTCTGAGAAAAACAGTGAAGCATTCACCATATAGGGGGATTGGCCCTGCATCGGTCGTTGGTTCACCGTTGTGACCGTTTCAAGCGAGTTGCCCGACGTCAGGAGAAAATCCACCGCAGAATACACACGAGTGTAGTTGCACGAGAGCGAGAAATGCTGGAACAATCCACCCAGGAAGCCCAGTGATTTTCTCACCTCAAATTCCCACCCGGAATTCACGGCGATATCAGAATTGAACCATGACCTCGCTCTCGTCGATGTGTGTACAAGTTGTTCTTCGATCGCATTGACGATCTGTTTTCGAAAATAGCTGACGGCAATGAGCTCACCAATCCCTGGAAACATTTCAAAGCGTATGTCATAATTCTTTGCAAGCGACCTTTTGAGGTTCGGATTTCCTCCCACCGATTCGTATTTGACGAAATCGTAGAACCCCGTTGGCGCGAGCTCCCGGAACTCCGGCCTGTTCACTGAGTGCGAATAGGCAAACCGCAGGTTCATGATAGTATTGATGGTATAGGTCAAATTAAAGGAAGGAAGCAGATCGGAATTCCTCAATTCGGTCGTTTCCACAGGCCCGCCCGGCAGAAGCGTTCTCGGAACATTCACACGCTGGGAGGATTCTTCGAGCCTGGCACCACCTACAAAACGGAATTTCTCATTCATGAGCTCAAACGGAACATCGGCCATAATATACGCGGCAGCCAGCGATTGCGCGGCATCGTAGGTGTCGGTTGCCTTCGAAGATTCGTTGAAGAGGAATTTTCCTCGACCATAATTGGCCGGGTCATAAATCTTCTCCAGAGGCAGCGTCGTTAAATCGCTTGAGGCTCCTCCGGGATAATCCGCCGATACATTGAAATACCGTATTCTGTAGTCCGTTTTCTTCGACTCTGACTGGAACCCGGCTTTGATCTTCAGAATATTCAGTGGTACTGTCATATCCAGCCCAAGTGCACCGACCTTGTCATTCAACTTACTCCATGACCTCTGGTTGGTGGCAGCCTCAAACGGATCCGAAGTATTTCCTAGCCACCGATAATATGTCACTTCTTTTCTATCAGGAACTTCGCTCTTGGAAGTTGAGAGCGATGCCCGCCAATCCACCGAAATTCCACCCAACTGCGAAAGCACGTGTTCGCCCGTCAGTTGACCCGAATACATCGACCGCTGGTTCCAGTTGACAATGGTGTACACGTTTTCCAGCATGGTCCCGTTATCTTCAGAGCGAATCTTGCTTACCTCGTCCTCTCCAGTCTGAATAGAGTTGTTCTTCAAGCTCACCTTGTGGGTTTCGGCAAACTTGTAACTTAGATTCGCCAGGGCACTGAGCAAAACTGAATATTCATCCTTTGTTCCCACGTTATACCTCAGATGAACGTCATCGTCGATAATCTTCTCATTCCTCTGGAAAGAACCCCGGTACGTGACCGCCGTGATGACGCCAAGTTGATTGCTTTCTCCGCCTAATTCTTCAAACACGCTCCCATATACGAACGAAAAAGCTGTATTTGTCGGTGCGCGAAACGATCGGGGCGCCCAGTTGTTCGGCAAAGAGCGGGCAAGCTCTCCACTGCTCGTGCCATTCCCTGGAAATGCTCTGGAGCCGTCATCAAACCCAAGCCAATCTGTTCTTCCCGATGCAGATCCAAAGATTGGCTTCCACGTTGTCATGGAGTTGTAAGCTGAACCAATACTCGCACGCAGCACAGTCTGATCGGGAAAATCCAGTGTATTCAGTTGCACCAAGCCACCTGTGAAATCCCCAGGGAGGTCCGGCGTGGCACTTTTGACCACGATAGTGTTTTCTAAGAGGTTTGCAGGTACCATATCGAAAGAAAAACTTCTCTTTTCCGCATCGGTGCTCGTGACGGGTATACCATTTAACATCGTCTGGTTATAGCGATCGGTGACTCCGCGAACAAAGATGAACTTGTTATCCACAATCGAAATGCCTGTCAATCGTTTCAGCGCGTCGCTCGAAGTCGCATCCGGCGTTCGCTTGATCTGTTCGGCGCTGATGCCGTCGCTGATTGCCGGCGCCTTTCGATGCTGCGCAAGGAGAGCGCCTTCAGACGAAAGAACAGCCCGCGCCTCGACAACCACCTCCTGCGTTTGGATCACTTCCGGCGTCATCACGATATGAAGCGAGACGGCTTGCCCCGACTTCACGCTGAGGTTCTCGATGCGTTTGCGCGCGTACGACACAATCGACACCACAAGCGTGTAGCGCCCCGGCTCAACGTTCTGGATCGTAAAACGCCCCTCGACATCCGTTGCGGCGCCACGTGTGGTGCCTTCAATGACGACGTTCACTCCGATCAATGACTCGCCCGTCTCGGAGTCTATGACACGCCCGGTGATCACTCCTCGTTCGAACGTCTGTCCCGACAGCAGACCGGGCATCGTCGCGCTACCGAGCATCGCACCCATCAAAGCAATCGCACATGCGACGATTGCTGCACCGAACTGTTTTCTCCTGTTCATGACTTCTTCTCCTTGCCGCAATATACAGGCGGACTGTGAAGTGAACTTCATGCGGACGTTACCTTTTTGTGAAAGGGCGATTCCCCGCCTTCGGCGGGATCTTCGACATGAATCGCCCCTACGCTCGGAACCCAGCGGAGGGGAATCGCCCATACACTCACTCCGTACACAGCACCAAATATAGACGCGTGTGTTAACGGTGGAAGGACTGAATGTTAAGAAATCGTGAAGTGGCGCAGAAAAGAAAAACACCGCCGGAGACGGTGTTGCGTCAGCGCAGAATGAAATAGGTGGGTCTACTTTCTCTTTATATACCGCACTGAAGAGGGAGTGCGTGAGTAACACACGAACGAGGAGTGTGTTATGCAGGAAGGGCACAGTGTTAAGAAATTGTTAAGAGAGAGGCTTGACAAACGCCCCCGAAAGCCGTCGCTGGTGTGAGGAAATAAAGAGGGCTATTTCTTCCAAAACGCAGAGCTGAGGAGGACGAAGACAGTAAAAATCTCAAGACGTCCGAGGAGCATGCAGGCGCTGAGGATCCACTTGGCAAAGTCGGTTAGGTGAGCGTAGCTAGCCATGGGGCCAACGGAGCCGAGGCCGGGTCCGATGTTTGCCATCGAAGAAGCCACAGCGCTCATGGACGTCACAATATCCAGCCCCGTCGATGTTATGATGATCGATGCCGTCGAAAACGTCACAAGGTAGAGAATGAGGAAGCCGCCAATAGTGAAGAGGACTTCCACTTCCACCATCCTGCCGTTGAATCGAATCGGGACGACCGCTCGGGGATGGACAAGTTTCTTCAGTTCATTCAGAGCAGTTTTCAACAACAACAGGACCCGGATATGCTTCATGCCGCCTCCGGTCGAGCCTGCTGAAGCGCCCGGGAACATCGCCAAGAAGAGAACGATTTGTGCCAGTGGAGCCCAGACGGCGAAGTCCGCATTGGCAAACCCGGTGCACGTCATGACCGAGACGACGTTGAACGCGGCAAACCGGACAGCGCGGAGCAGGTCGCCAGCATAGGTATCCCCGGCTATCGCGATGGTAACAAGTGCGATGGCAACGAGTACACTCACCGAGAAGAACACGAACTCGTTGTCCTTGAAGTAGCTCCTGACGTCCCCTTTGAGCGCAGCATAGTGCAGTGCGAAGTTCGTCCCCCCCAAGAACATAAACACGACCACAACCCAGTCGAAGTACGCTGAATCAAATGAAGCGAGGCTCGCGTTCTTCGTTGAAAACCCTCCGGTGGAAATCGTGGCAAACGAATGGCAGAGAGCGTCAAAAAAAGACATTCCACCCACCATAAGAAGCGCCGTTTGTGCTGCCGTCAAGAGAACGTACAGCCCCCAGAGGAGTCTCGCTGTTTCGGCAACCCGGGGAGTAAGCTTGTCTTTCATTGGGCCGGCTACTTCAGCACGAAACAACTGCATGCCGCCGATTCCGAGCAACGGCAGGATGGCAATCGAGAGCACGATGATGCCCATCCCGCCCAACCAATGCGTCAGTGAGCGCCAATAGAGGAGTCCATGAGGCAATGCTTCAACGGCGGGAACAATGGAAGCACCGGTGGTCGTAAAGCCCGAAATCGTCTCAAAGTAAGCGTCGGTGAACGAGGGAATCGTGCCGGAGAGCAGGAACGGGAGACAACCGAAGAGCGGAACAATCATCCACCCGAACGTGACGACGGCAAATCCTTCCCGCACTCGGAGTTCGCCCCCGTCGAGTCGTCTCATAAACAGAAGCAAGAACATGCCAACGGCAATCGTAATGAGCCCTGAGAGAAGGATCGGCTGGAAATCCGGTCCATCATAGTACCACGAAAATGCCAGCGCTGAGAGCATTGCTGCTCCGACAGCGCAGAGAAGAAAACCGATAACGCTGAGAACGGGGACGAGGCGCATACCTTAGCTGAAGAACCGTTCAACTTCCTTAATCGCTTTCGGCAGTGTGAACACAACAACGCGGTCATGCGGATTGATGCGCGTTGCGCCGATGGGTATCGTGACGCTTCCGTTATGAATGACGCAACCGATGATGGCGCCTTCCGGGAATTTCAGCTCGCGCAACGGCTTCTTTGTTACCGCCGACCCCTGCTGCGCAACCATTTCGATCACCTCCGCCTCAACGCCGTGGAGCGTGGCCACCGAAACGACCTCGCCCTTCCGGATGAACTTGAGAATCGCGTTCGCAGCCGAAAGCTTCTTGTTCACGAGCGCATCGATGCCGATTGTATTGGCAAGTGGAATGTAGTCGAGCCGCTCCACGTGCGCCACGGTCTTCTTCACGCCGAGATGCTTCGCCATGAGGCAAGAAATAATATTGTCTTCTTCGTCGCGTGTCGTCGCAATGTAGGCATCCATATCCATGATGCCCTCGGTGGCAAGGAGGTCGAGGTCCTTCCCTTCCCCCTGGATCACCATCGTCTTGCGGAGCGTATCGGCAAGCCGCTGGGAGGTTTCTTTGCTGGATTCGATGAGCTTGACGGACATTTCGCTCTGCAATTCTTCCGCCACGTGTTGACCGATTCGTCCGCCGCCGAGGATCATCACGCGCTCGAAGGTCGTTGTGTCCTTCCCCGAGATTCTCAGCATCTCCTGAACACGCTCTACCTTCGAGATTACAAATGCCTGATCACCCTTGCGGAACACATCGTCGCCGGTTGGGATGATCGTGCGAATACCGCGATGGATCGCAACAGCGCGGAACGGTACTTCCCGATACCCTGCAACGATATCACGCAGCTTGCGGTTGATGAGAGGACTGCCGTCATCCACGCGGATACCGATCAGCTGGATGCGTCCCTCGGCAAACTCCAACACATCGGTTGCGGCAGAACGACGGATAAGGCGGACAATCTCTTGCGCCGCCAGCCCTTCGGGATAGATCACGAGGTCGATGCCGAAATCTTCGGGGAACAACGGGCTTTCGGCGGAAAGAAACTCCGGGTCGTTGACGCGGGCGATGATCTTCTTCGCCCCCAACTTGTGTGCTAATAAGCAACAGGTGAGATTGACTTCGTCGATGGACGTGACGGCGATCAGCATGTCCGCGTCCTTCACTCCCACGCGCTCCAAGCAACTGAGCTGACTGCCGCTTCCGACAACCGTCATCACATCCAGCGCTTCATTGACGCGTCCGATGCGTTCTGCATCCCTATCGATGACGATAATGTCGTGCTTCTCCTGCGAGAGAATCTTCGCAAGATGAAATCCAACCTCTCCTGCTCCAACGATGATGATTTTCATAGTCTTCTTCTCTTCTTCAGTCTATCCTCGGGATTACTCAGCCATAGACTTGAGCCAGAGGCTCACTCTAAAAGTTGTGAGGGAGTTGCCTGTCCCGCTCGTTTTTAGAGCGGGGCACTCCCGAACAACTGTGGGCGCCTTAGCGCCACGACGGGTTGATCTCCCGCCTACGTTAAAAAACACTTCGGCGAGCAAGCTGACCTCCCGCCCCTTGCCCCTACCACCCACCACCCAGCCATGCGAGCGCGTACAGTCCTGCGGATTCCGAGCGCAAACGTCGGGCGCCCAGGGAGATCGGCACAAAGCCGTTTGCCGAAGCGAGAGCAAGCTCGTCGTTCGTGAAGCCCCCTTCCGGTCCGATGACGATGAGCACCGACCGCGCCGAGGGGTGGTGGCGCAGCACCGTGCCGATAAACTGCGATTGCTCAGTTTGTTCGTGGGGAATGAGCTTCACGTCGTAGGCGGCCGAGTTTCTCACGAGCGTTTCAAATTGCGTGAGCACAAAGATGCGCGGCCGGTACGAGCGTCCGCATTGTTTCATCGCCGCAAGAGCAATGCTTTCGAGCCTGCTGTGTTTTTCCCGCTGCGGAATCGTCCGTTCACAGAGCAGGGGAATGACCGTCCGTGCGCCAAACTCGGTCGCCTTCTCGACGAAGAAATCCATCCGTCCGGGATTCTTGAGCAACGACATCGCAACCGTTATATCGACCGTCGGTTCGTTGACGCGCGTTCGCGTTTCCACAATCTCGCACTCAGCCGCATCATGGTCGAACGACCGGATGATTGCCGTGAACATGCGGTCGTTCCCATCGGTAACGCGAATGTGCTCCCCTACGTTCTTCCGCAGGACACGCGCGAGATGCTTGAACTCATCATCCATAATGAGCAACGTTGTGCCGTGGATGTTCTTCGAGTCGACGTAGAAGTAATCCATACTTAAAACGACACGCCAAAGTCGAGAATGAACTCCCCCTTCCCCTCAAGACTGATCCCGTATTCCGTGCGGACGACCATACTGTAGGGCAACAGAATGTGCAGCCCGCCGCCGTATCCGGCATACCAGGGTACGTTTCCGAATGAGGAACTGCGATACCATATCTTTCCAGCATCGAAAAACACTCCCGCATATAAGCCGTACCGGAGCGTTCTGAACTGAGGGATGATGAATTCGAAAGGAAGTTGATAATAACGAGGATGCAGAAGCGGGATCCGAACTTCAGAGCTAAGGCCGAAGATATTTTCTCCTTCGAGCACGGTGTGGAAATGTCCGCGAATGCGTTCGTCGTAACCGAAGTAGACATTGCGGTACGTCGGAACAATCCCGCCGCTGATGAAGCTCGCAAACGACCGCGTTGCCAACGTAACACCATCCATGAGCGGCACAAACACCCGCGCATCGTAGCCGTAGCGGAAGAGATCCATGTCCGATTCACCGAATCCATGCTTGCGCGCTGAGAGACTCACAAACGCACCGCCGGTCGGATACTCGCGCACGTCTCGTGAATCAAACATATAATTGGCGCCGAGGGTGAAGAACGCGTCCTGTCCGTCGGGAGAGACGGTGCGTTGAAGGCCGGGGTTGGAGATGGTCCAGACGTCGTAGTCTATCCATCCGAGCAGAGTCTGATACAGACCGTAACGCTTTCCGACCATGAGGCTGGATTTGAAATTGATCTGATTGTACATCCCGTTGGTCCGGCTGAGATTGTGTACCTTGGCGTACATGACTTGACCGCGGAAGAAAATATCATTACCGTCCGTGAGCTTCGGGTTTTGATAGACGACCTGTACCCACCGGTCGAAACCGAGGGCAAACGAGGCAAAGAGTTTCTCGTTTCGCCCGCGCACGTTATTGTGCAGGACGCCTACACCGTAGTAAATATTTTTCGGGTCACGGAACCGGAACCCGAAGACAGGAAACGGGAAGAAATACCACCGCTCATCGACCGTCACGACAACTGTCGCCTTTGCGCTCTCCTCGCGCACGGCAACATCCACCTTGTTGAAGAGACCCAAACTGTAGATGCGTTTCTGGTCATGCTCAAGGACTTCGGGTGTCACTTCCACGCCAGGCCTGAGCTTCATCTCGCGCAGGATGATGTAGTCTTTCGTCACTTCGTTGCCGGTTACAACAACCTCATGCACGATCAAGCGCTCTTCCGGCACCTCTTGCGCAATCGACAGCCTCATCGCCGCCAATAAGAGAATATGAACGAACAAGCCTCTCACGTCTCTTCGATCACGTCCCCTTCCCCACTGCCTGTGAACGGTTCATCAACCGACGATAGGCAACAGCAATGCAATGGTCCATCACCACGTTCAATCCCGCCTGTTCGGCGCGGCGAGCCGCTTCTTCATGGACAACACCGAGCTGAAGCCAGAGCGTCTTCGCACCGACAGCAAGGGCTTCATCGACAATCTCGGGAACAGCATCGGACTGGCGAAACACATCGACAATATCGATCTGTTCGGGAACATCACGCAACGACGCGTAGCACTTGACCCCGAGGACTTCATCGTACTTCGGGTTGACCGGAAAGACCGCGTACCCGCGATTCATCAAGAACTGCGCGATGCTGTTGCTGTCCCGCCACGGTTTCTGTGAGGCGCCGACAACTGCAATGGTCTTCGCATTGGCGAGAATTTCTCGGAGGATGTCGTCGCGTTCGACCGGCATGGTTGCTTCTCCGCCTTCGGCGGATTCAGGCAGTTTCCTCGGCGTATGCTTCGAGGGGTGGACAGGTACAGATGATGTTGCGATCGCCGTACGTGTTGTTGATTCTCCCCACCGGCGGCCAGAATTTCCGCTCCCGCACGAACGGCAGCGGATACGCCGCCTTCTCACGGCCGTAGGGATGCGTCCAGGCATCGACGGCAATCGCCTGCGCGGTGTGTGGAGCGTTTTTGAGGACGTTATCGTTCCGGTCAGCCACGCCGTCGATGATTTCTTGGATTTCGCTGCGGATGGCAATCAACGCGTCGGCAAAGCGGTCGAGTTCTTCCTTCGACTCGCTTTCCGTCGGTTCGATCATCAACGTTCCCGCAACAGGGAACGAGACGGTCGGTGCGTGAAAGCCGTAATCCATCAACCGTTTGGCGATGTCTTCAACATCAACTCCTGCCGCGTCCTTAAACTGCTTCGTGTTGAGAATGAACTCGTGCGCCACGCGGCCGTTCCTTCCTTCATACAGCACGGGATAGTGTGTCTCGAGTTTCCGTTTCAGATAGTTTGCGTTGAGGATGGCATAGCGGCTTGCCTCGGTGCATCCTTCAGCGCCAAGCAACCGGATGTAGCCGTACGAGATGGGCAGAATACTGGCACTCGACCACGGGGCCGACGCGACCGCGCGAATCGCTTTGCCGCTTTGCCCCTTCACCGCAGAATGACCCGGCAGAAACGGGACAAGATGCTCTGCGACGCAGATGGGTCCCATACCCGGACCGCCGCCGCCATGAGGAATACTGAACGTCTTGTGAAGATTGATGTGGCAAACATCCGCACCGATGACGCCCGCATTCGACAGCCCAACCTGCGCGTTGAGGTTTGCGCCATCCATATAGACCTGCCCGCCGTACTCATGGACAACGGCGCAGACCTCTTTGATGTGCTCTTCATAAATTCCGAATGTTGACGGATACGTCACCATGAGCGCAGCAAGTCTATCGCGATGTGCCGAAGCCTTCGCGCGCAAATCGTCGACATCGATGTTCCCTCTGTCATCGCAATTCACGACCACGACCTGCATCCCGGCCATCACTGCGCTGGCAGGATTCGTGCCGTGTGCGGAAGAAGGGATGAGTGCCACGTTACGCTGCTTCTCTCCTCGGTCGGCATAATACGCGCGGATGACAAGCAAGCCGGTAAACTCCCCCTGCGCACCGGAATTCGGCTGCAGGGAAGCGCCCGCAAGTCCTGTCATCGCACACAGATACTCCTCCAACTCACGGAAGAGTTCCTGATACCCACGCGCCTGCTCGATGGGAGCAAACGGATGCAAATGAGCAAACTCCGGCCAACTCACGGGCATCAACTCCGTGGCGGCGTTGAGTTTCATCGTGCAGGAGCCAAGGGGGATCATCGAATGCATCAGTGAGAGGTCTTTGTTCTCAAGGCTCTTGATGTAGCGCATCATCTCCGTTTCGGAATGATAGCGCAAAAAGACGGGATGCGTGAGATATGGTGAGCGACGGCGGAACGGCTCGGGGAAAGCGTTGTTCGTCTCGGCGTGGTTTCCCTTTCCCACAGCACTCGCTCCTTTCGCCTTCGCGAAGACGCTAAAGAGTATTTCGATATCCTCCTCAAGCGTTGTCTCATCGAGCGCAATGCCGATGTGTCCCGCCTTTGGCGGGATGGCGCGCAGGTTGTATCCGGCCTCGAGCGCGAGGTTGTGAATGCGGCCCGCGGCGGAAGCGTCGCCTGCGTCAATGCGGAGCGTGTCGAAGAAAACGCTGTTCAGCTGTTTGTAGCCGAGCCGCTGAAGCTCAGCCTCAAGGGTCGCGGCCATGCGATGTACGCGCTCGGCGATGGCGCGAACTCCTTTCGGGCCGTGGTAAACAGCGTACATGCCGGCCATGATGGCTAACAATGCCTGAGCCGTGCAGATGTTCGACGTCGCTTTTTCACGACGAATATGCTGCTCGCGCGTTTGGAGTGTCATCCGGTAGCCGCGGTTCCCGTGTGCATCCACCGAAACACCGATAATGCGGCCGGGCATTGAGCGGATATGCTCCGTGCGCGTGGCAAAGTACGCGGCATGCGGCCCGCCGTACCCCATTGGTACGCCGAAACGCTGGCTGTTCCCCACGACGATATCCGCACCCCATTCGCCCGGCGGCGTCAGGAGCGCGAGCGAGAGGAGGTCGGCGGCAACAACGATCATCCCGCCAAGCTCATGAAGTTTCTGCACAAACGGACGATAGTCCAGCACCTCGCCGTCATCAGTCGGAAACTGCAGCAGCGCGCCAAAGTACGAGGCGTCGAGCTCTGCTTTCTCATGATCACCGACCACAACATCGATCCCTAGCGGCTCAGCGCGTGTCAGCACCACATCAATCGTCGTCTGGAAGCATCGGTGGGACACAAAGAATTTCGTTGCGGGCGTTCCGTTCTGTCGCTTGCTGACGATGGTGTACGCCATCGCCATGGCTTCGGCGGCAGCCGTCCCTTCATCTAAGAGCGACGCGTTGGCGACCTCCATGCCGGTCAGGTCGCTTACCATCGTCTGGAAATTCAGAAGCGCTTCAAGCCTTCCCTGCGATATCTCCGCTTGATACGGTGTGTACTGCGTGTACCAGCCGGGGTTTTCGAAAACGTTGCGCTGGATGACGCTCGGCACGATGCAGTTGTAGTAACCCTGGCCGAGGTACGACTTGAGAACGGTATTCTTCATCGCCCGCTCCCTCATGGCGCGCAGGTATTGATATTCCGTCATCGCCGGCGGCAGTTGTAGCGGATCGTTCAGCCTAATTTCCGGAGGGATTGTTTCGTCGATGAGTTGGTCGAGCGATTCCGAGCCGACCACTTCAAGCATGGCGGCGAGGTCGTCTTCTTGTGGACCGATGTGACGGGATTGAAATTCAGCGTTCATTTTGTTCTTTGTGGGGATGCGTATTCGTTTCCTGTTGGATGCGTTCCAGCGCTTGTGCAGCCGCGGCCTGTTCGGCCTCTCGTTTACTTCTGCCGGTGCCAACACCAAAGTGGGATGAACCGAGCAGTACTTCAACGGTGAAGCGACGGTCGTGGTCAGGCCCTTCCTCCTTCAGCACGTTGTAGCGGGGGCTTCCCATCGCGTGCCCCTGCGAGTATTCCAGCAGTGCGCTCTTGTAGTTGTCGTCCGTGAGGGCGATGACCATAATGTCCCGGTCGGCAAGGAGCGTGGTTCGTACAAATGTTCGCGCCGCGTGGATGCCGCCGTCCAGATAGATGGCGCCGACAATCGCTTCGAAGGCGTCCGAGAGGATGGATTCGAAGCCGCTATCGATGGATTGTGCAGCGCTGGGGCTTAATAACAGAAACTCGGTCAGTCCAAGCTCACGGGCGCGCTGGGCAAGAATCTTCCGATTGACGAGCCTCGACCGGATCTTCGTGAGCTCTCCTTCTTCCATCGTGGGGTTTGTGGCAGAGAGGTCGTCGGTCACGATGAAGCTCAAGACGGCGTCGCCGAGGAATTCGAGACGCTCGTTCGACTGCCAAGATCGGTCGACGTACTGCAGGAAGGAACGATGCAGGAGGGCTTCGTAGAAGAGATCCCAGTTGTGCGGCGCGTAGCCGATGGCGCGTGCGAACCTGGCGACATCGAATTCCTTCCCCCCGTGTATCTGCTTGAGGTGCTGCATGAGCTCGCGAACGCGAGCGCTCTGCCTGCCTCTCAGACCAACGACTGTCGCCAGTGTATGCAGGACTGCTTTGAACAAGGTTCACTCCAACCCCCGTGCAACCCGCCGTTAGTTGACGAGTTTGCGGAACAACAACGAGGCGTTGTGGCCACCAAACCCGAATGTGTTACTGATTGCCGCGTGAATCTCCCAATCCTGTGCACGGTTTGGAATATAGTTCAAGTCGCACTCGGGGTCTGGTGTGTCCTGATTGATCGTCGGGTGGACTTTGTTGTGCACGATCGACAAAATGGTTGCCACGGCTTCCACCGCTCCGGCAGCGCCGAGCAAGTGGCCGATCATGGATTTTGTGGAGTTGACCGCCATCGTGTATGCGTGCTGGCCGAACACCGTCTTGATCGCGGTGGTTTCACTCTTGTCGCCTATCGGCGTCGATGTGCCGTGGGTGTTGATGTACTGAACGTCTTCGGGTTGCAGGCCGGCGTCTTTGATGGCGAGGCGCATCGACCGCACCGCTCCCTCACCGCCGGGCGCAGGCTCGGTGATGTGATGCGCATCGGCAGTGAAGCCGAGTCCTGCAAGTTCCGCGTACATCTTCGCCCCGCGTTTGCGGGCGTGCTCCAATTCTTCCAGAATGAGAATGGCGCTTCCTTCCCCCATCACAAAGCCATCGCGGTCCTTGTCGAACGGCCGGCTGGCTTTTTCCGGTGCATCGTTGCGCATGGAGAGAGCCTTCATGGCGTTGAATCCCCCCACGCCCATCGGACAGATCGGTGCTTCCGCTCCGCCCGTTACCATGACGTCGGCGTCACCGCGCTGGATGAGGATGAATGCATCACCGATCGCATGCGACGCTGTCGCACACGCCGATGTTGTGGCATAATTCGGCCCTTTGAGACCGTAGCGCATGGAGATGCGGCCCGCGGCAATATCGGCGATCATCATCGGGATGAAGAACGGGCTGATCCGGTGCGGGCCTTTGCTATCCCAGATCGTCTCCTGCTGCTTGTGGTAGGTTCCCATTCCGCCGATACCGGAACCGACGATGACGCCGATTCTCTCGCGATCCTCCTTCTCCAAATTCAACCCGCAGTCGGTCATTGCCATGTCGGTTGAAGCCAATGCGTACTGTGTGAACGGGTCGCACCGCTGTGCGAGCTTTCGATCCATGTATCGGAGCGGATCGAAGCCCTTCAGCTCTGCGGCAAACTTCGTATCGTAGCCGGACGCATCGAACGCGGTGATGAGTCCAACGCCACTTTTGCCGGCAAGCAGATTGTTCCAGTACTCATCAACCGTTAGGCCGAGCGGTGTTACGGCACCCATCCCTGTCACCACAACTCGCCGTCCCTGTCCATGAAAGGCCATAATGGATCATCCTCGTGTAATCGTGCATGCGTGGGCGTTGCGGAGACGCTCTGCGCCCGCAGTGCCCGTTCTCAACGACAGCGCTCTACCCGCCGCAGGCAGGTTACGTTCCGAGCTTGGACTGCATGTACTTAATGGCATCGCCGACGGTTGCAATCTTCTCGGCATCCTCGTCCGGAATCTGAACGTTGAACGCCTTCTCAAATTCCATTACGAGCTCGACGGTGTCGAGGGAATCGGCACCGAGATCGTTCGTAAAGGAAGCTTCCGGGGTGATCTGGGATTCATCAACCCCAAGCTTGTTCACGATGATTTCTTTGATCTTCGCATCGACTTCTGCCATAAGAGGTCTCCTTACTGTAAGTTGGATGTGAGAACAGTTACATCACCATACCGCCATCCACACAGAGGACTTGTCCGGTCATGTAGCTGGATGCGGGTGAACTGAGGAACACAACAACGCTTGCAATTTCGGACGGTGTGCCCATGCGTTTGAGAGGGACAAGGCTCAACAACGCCTCGCGCTGCTGCTCGTTGAGTTTCTGCGTCATGTCCGTATCCACGAAGCCGGGGGCAACGGCGTTGACAAGAATATTACGGGATGCTAATTCTTTTGCAAGTGTTTTCGTCATCCCGATCATGCCGGCTTTGGCCGCTGCATAGTTCGTCTGGCCCGGATTCCCAACGATACCGGCGATGGAGCTCATGTTCACGATCCTTCCCCGGCGCTGGCTCATCATCGGCTTGCAGGCCGCTTTCGAAAAATTGAACGCGCTCTTGAGGTTCGTCTCGATGACCTCATCCCAGTCTTGCTCGGACATTCGTAAGAGCAGAGTGTCTCGCGTAATGCCGGCATTGTTCACGAGGATGTCCAGCCGTTGGAACCGCGCTATGACCTGCTCGACCACCTTGGCGGCATCGTCGAACTGCTTTGCATCCGACTGAATCGCCAGCGTTCGCCGGCCTTTGGCTTCAATCGCCTTCACCACTTCGTCCGCAGCCGAGCTTGCACTCTTGTAGGTGAATGCCACACTGCATCCTTCATCGGCGAACGCGAGCGCAATCGCTCTCCCGATCCCGCGTGAGCCTCCGGTAACAAGTGCGACATGACCCTGCAAGACAGCCATCGGTTCGTGTGCCTTTCTACTAAGCCTGCGCAACGTCCTGATACCGCTCGACGCCGGACACTTCTCCTGCTGAAGCAATTCGTTTCACGAGCCCCTGCAGCACTTTACCCGGGCCGACCTCGACGAACTTCACGGCTCCGTCCGCAACCATGTTGAGAATGGTCTCTTCCCACCGAACCGGGCTGGTGATTTGCTCGTGCAGCAGTGTTCGAATCTCTTCCGCCTTCTGAACAGGCTTTGCGGTAACGTTTGCATAGACCGGTATTGCGGCATCGCGAACATCCGCCTCTTCGAGCGCAGCGCGAAGACCTTCCTTTGCCGACGCCATGAGTGGCGAATGAAACGCGCCACTCACAGGCAGTTCCTTCACGAGTTTGGCACCGTGCTCCTTGGCCAATTCCATCGCCTTCTGCACGCCCGCGACGGAGCCAGAGATAACCACCTGACCGGGGCTGTTGAAGTTGGCCGCCTGGACAATTCCGTCCCTTGATGCCTTTCGGCACACGTCATCGACAACTTCGGGCTGCAGGCCGATCACCGCGGCCATGGTGCCGGGGTTTTCGGTTCCCGCGCGCTGCATCAACTCGCCGCGCAAGCGAACCAGTCGCAAGCCATCTTCGAATGTCAATGCGCCGGCTGCAACGAGGGCTGAGTATTCACCGAGGGAGTGCCCAGCCGCCATTGCGGGCGGCGTTCCACGATAGAGCCGGGTGAGGATAACGCTGTGGACGAAAATTGCCGGCTGCGTATTCCTGGTTTGCTTCAGCTCGTCCTCCGGCCCTTCAAAACAAATCTTGCTCAGCGGCACGCCGACGATCCGGTCGGCTTGCTCAAACAGTGTTCGTGCTGCATGACTCTGATCATACAGGTCCTTGCCCATTCCTACATATTGGGACCCCTGACCGGGAAAAACGAAAGCCGTTACGCTCATCTATGAGATAGTGTAACGAGATAGTTATGAAAAACCAACGCGTTGCCGGAAATACTGTTCCGCCATGATTTCATCGTACATCGCTTCATCCGGCAAGGCTTGGACCATCGCAACAACTTCGTGTTTGACTCGGGACATCATTTCAGGTTAAGTCTTCGCAGGATTCTCCAACGACCACTTGATCAGTACAGCGCCCCACGTGTAGCCGGCGCCGAAACTCGCCAGTACGATGTTCTGTCCTCTTCGTAATCGTCCACAATGCCACCACTCGGACAAGCAGAGCGGAATCGTGGCGGCGGTCGTGTTCCCGTACTTGTCGATGTTGATCATCACTTTCGACCGGTCAAGCCCCATGCGCTCCGCCGTTGCGTCGATGATGCGCATGTTCGCCTGATGAGGAACCAACCACGCGATGTCTTCGGCTGTAAGATTGTTGCGTTCAATGATCTCGGCAGAAACCTCGGCCATCCCGATGACGGCGACTTTGAAGACAGCCTTCCCATCTTGATAGATGAAGTGCATCCGTTTATCGACCGTCTCGTGCGATGCCGGATACAAACTGCCGCCGCCTTTCATGTACAGATAAGCGCCGCCCGAGCCATCGCAATACAGCTTATGGT
The DNA here is from genome assembly GCA_041695045.1 of Bacteroidota bacterium. Lineage (GTDB taxonomy): Bacteria > Bacteroidota > Ignavibacteria > UBA10030 > UBA10030 > JBGFRR01. The sequence goes on along the minus strand of JBGFRR010000128.1, from coordinate 27,143 downwards.
CGATAAGACCGTACTCGGGGTCGTCGCTCGGTTCCAAGAGCACTGCGCCCGCGGCATCACCAAACAGGATGCAGTTGTTGCGGTCGGTGTAGTCGACAATGCTGCTCATCTTATCCCCGCCAACGACGATGACCTTCGAGTACGTGCCGCTCTCAATCAGCTGCGCCCCAACCGTGAGCGCATAAAGAAAACCCGAGCACGCTGCCGAAAGGTCGAACCCCCACGCTTTGCCCGCACCGATCTTGTCTTGAACGATGCACGCCGTCGCCGGGAACAGCATATCGGGAGTAACGGTAGCGACGATGATGACTTCGATTTCCGTGGGGTCGATTGTTCGGTTGGAGAGCAGGTGCTCGATGGCTTTGACGCAGAGGTCGGAGGTTGCGCCCTTCTCAAGAATGCGGCGCTCGACAATACCGGTGCGGGTGCGAATCCATTCGTCGCTCGTGTCGACCATTGTTTCCAGGTCCTTGTTGCTCAGGACTTTTTCCGGAACATAGTGGCCGACAGCAGTGACGGTAGCTCGACGTTTTCCCATTGGGGCAACAATCCTTCTCGTGCTATCCAGCAGTGTCCAACGACGGCGCTGCGACAGGGGGAGCATACTCCGCAAGCGCTTCTTCTATGCACCTGTTGAGTTGCACACGTGCGACTTCGACTGCTTTGAGAATCATATTCTTGACTGCCTTCGGAGAAGAGCCGCCGTGTCCGATGATGGAGACGCCGTTCACGCCGAGCACCGGCACACCGCCATGCTCTTCATAGTCCATATCGGACAGCGATGATCTCAACGGCCGTCTCATCAATCCCACAAGCAATTTTCGCACGATGTCTTTCTCTGCATACGACCGGAGTCTGCTTTTCAGGAATCCGGGGACGCTTTCCCCGAACTTCAGCACAACATTTCCCACAAACCCATCGCACACAACGACCTGGGCCTTCCCTCTCAGAATGTCCCGCCCCTCAACATTGCCGATAAAATTCAATCGGCTTGCCTTCAGCATCCTGTAGGTTTCTTGCACCACTTCGGTTCCCTTCTTCTCCTCTTCACCAACATTGAGAAGACCAACCGTAGGGTCATGATACTTGATCACCGTCTTGGCATAGATGCTTCCCATGACGGCAAACTCATAGAGATGCTGGGGGCGGCAATCGACATTCGTACCGGCATCGAGTAGCAAGCAGACGCCGGTTTCAGACGGAAAGAACGCTCCAATCGTCGGACGGCTCACGCCGCGAACGCGTCCGAGGATGAGCGTCGATGCAGAAAGTACGGCGCCTGTGTTGCCCGCACTCACAAATGCGTCTGCTTCACCATCCCGATGGAGCCGCATCCCAACAGCGAGGGAAGAGTCCTTCTTGTGCTTCAGCGCAGCTGTTGGTGAATCCTCCATCGTCACCACCTCGGAGGCATGCACCACCGAGCATGCCGCTCCCGCGGCATTGGCCGCGGCGAGGTTCTTGCGAATCTCCTGCTCGTTTCCTACCAGGATGATTTCAAACTCTCCTGCCTGCTCCTCAAGCGCGGCAAGGGCGCCGAGCACTTCGTTGGCGGGGGCGTAATCACCCCCCATCGCATCAACAACAATCTTGAGTTTTCGCTCTGGGCTCATGGCATTGCCGCTACAAACTCATCAGTACAGTGCAAGCATGACCGACGGGGCGAAACGTTTTTCTTCGGGACTTGACTGGTTCTCTTGGATTGACTGAACACACGTAGAGGAACACCGTGGTGTGCGTCGCTCACCTCTTTTGGGCAATCTCAGCTTTCCTTCGGCACAAACAGGGAGCGCCCGCCGTAATAACCGCAGTGAGAGCATGCTCGGTGCTGGAGTTTCTGTTCGTGGCATTGAGGGCATTCGGCCGTCGCGGGTGCTGAGGCCTTGTAGTGGGTCCGGCGTTTGCGGCTGCGTGACTTGGAATGGCGTCGTTTCGGGTTTGGCATGGATCAGTTCCTTTGCAAACGATGGTCTCAATTCTTCAGCTTCTGTTTCAGAGTAAGCCAGCGGGGGTCGATCTCCTCATCAGCACACGTGCACGTTGTGTGATTCTTGTTGACACCGCACATGGGGCATAACCCAGCACAGGATTCACGGCACAACTGCTTCTGCGGCACCGCGAGGATTATATACTGCCGGACATCTTCTCCCAGGTCGATGATATTCGCATCGGGATGAATACGTTGAACCTCATGCTCCTTTTCGATCCCCTCGACAGGATGTTCGTGCATGACGTACATGATCGCATACCCCGTCATGATCGTCCGGCGAAAATCATCCAGGCACCGGTCGCAGACGAACGTACCTTCGGCGGACAGTTCGACTGTTGCCATGAGCTGCCGCGGGCTTTTTTCAAGCGTTGCGCCAACACGGATGGCGGCATCAAACCGCTCGTCAAGCCCGATATCTTCCGGCGTCGTTTCCAGCGTGTACCGGTGAACGCCAAGGGACAACCGCGATATGTTAATAACCAGCTCGCTCACACGAGGCGCCCCCGACCGAGCTGGAGGCTTGATACATCAGCCAGCAAAATCGGAGAAAAGATGTCAATTTTTCAGAAAAAGCAGTCAAAAGATAACCAAAAGGGGGGTGATAGTCAAGGAGAATTCCGGCAGCACACGTCGCATTGCAACAAGAAAAAGCCCTCCTCTCGAATCCGGCAGATCCGAAGGAGGGCTTGACGAAGAAACGACCGTTCTCAATGACTCACTAGAACGACTTCTCGACTTCGGTATTCATCACACCGTCGGTTGGAGCTTGCGGCTCGAGCAGGTTATCCTGAATGTAGACGACGGTCTCTACGAGGGCGGTACGGAATTTCTCAAAATCTTCCTTATACAGAAAGATCTTGTGCTTCTCATACTGCTGCTCTCCCACGCGCTTGCTTTCGGTGATGGTGATGAAGAAGTCTTTCTCCGATTTTGTCGACTTGACATCGAAGAAGTAGGTGCGCTTGCCGGCCCGCACACGCTTGGTGAAGATTTCGTCTTTGTACGAGTTTTCCATGGTCTTACCCTCCCTGTATGTGTAACTGGTTGATCCTGTGGATGGTGAACGTCTTCGTCGACTCACACAATGTCACGGACCTCGATTCACAAATCCTCCCGTCAGTCACTTTCGAACAACAGCAACCTTGCCTGTAGTAACCTGATTGCCATTTTCCGCATGTGCCACAATAAAATACACTCCGGATGGAACCAACGTCCCGTCGCGATCCCTCCCGTCCCAGAACGCGCGTCCCCCTCCCTGTGCGGAGAATTCCGACACCAGCGCTCCGCTCGACGAAAGGATTTTGATGGAGGAGTTCAGCACAAGATTGGTGATCACCAGTTGCTGCTCTGCGGGAAGCACGAACGGGTTCGGTGCAAATTCTAATGTCGTGTATGAGCGTGCACTCTGCACCGGCCCGATGGCAAGGCTGGAAAGGCCGCTCTCCGTTCCCACGTACACAATACCGCGCCGCTGGTCGATGGCAATCGACCTGATGTCGTTATCGATCAGCTTGCCTCCTGTGCTCTCGACCGTATAGTGGTGCAGCAAGAACGTGCCGTCCGGGCTTGTAACGACGATGCCTTCACGCGTGCCGACCCATTTATTATTGACGGCGTCGACGGCGATCGCCTGAACCACCTGCCCAACCACCGGCCTGACCGTCCTGATACTACCGGAAGCATGCGGCGCACGGGGGTTAACGATCAAGACCATTCCTGCATCCGTTCCCACGCACACATCGCCATGCTGATCGAGGGCAAGCGCAAGCACGTTGTTGTCCGGAATCGACGGGGCGGTGAGTAATCCCCACCCGTTCGTCGCTTGCGTTCCACTGACGATGGCCGGGTTCTCATTGAAATACACCAGACCCGTTGCAGGCTTGTTAAACGGCTCGGAGCTTGCAACCCACTTCGTGCCAAACCGGTCGACCACCATGTTGGTCAGCCGCCCCTCTGCCGGAAACACTGTCTTCGAAAAGTAGGTCATCGTTGTGTCGCCGGTCAGCCGGGCAAGATAGAAGCCGTTGATTGCCGACCGATTGACAAACCACGTCCCGCCCGATACATCGGAAACGACACTGCCGACGACGACAAAATTCGGATCTTCAGGAACAGCCCCTGCGAGACTCGGTCTGGACGTAGCGTGGATGCGTCTCCTCACGGTATCCTTCACAACCTCCACCACTCCATACCCCCATGCACTCGCCCATACCGAACCCCCGGCGCCCACCGATACCTTATAGTAGTCGTCGGATGCCATCACCGGATAGTTCTCACGGTGGAAATTCTTCCACTGGTTCTCCGGTTCAAGCGTGGGATCGAAGCGATAGAATCCTCTGCCACGATCGCTAATGCCCGACGCTCCCCACACCGCGCCGCGGTCATCGACAGCGACGCTGATGAACAGATTCGATCTTGGACCTGAGGGCTTCCTGGATTCCCACGCGGTTCCAGTCCACCGCACAAGTCCTTGCCGTGTTGTGCCAACCCAAAGCTCGGATGTTCCACGGACAAGCATTGCGGTTGCCTGTTCTTCCGGCGATGAAGCAAAGACGGTGGGTGTACCTTCCAGCGATGGTACGGTCTCGACCGCGTAGCCCAGAGCATTGTTGATGAGAACCCAGAGCGACGTCCCGACTGGGGAAAGAGCAACGACGTGCTTGAACTCAAACTGCTGCGGTTTGGTATAGAACGGGTCGCCATAATACCAGAGACCAGTTCCGGTGCCAAAGACCACCGTGTCTCTGAACACACTCACTGAGGTCACGTTGCGCGAGGCCGCTCCCGCGCCTGTCAGGAATCTGCTCCACGCCGTCGGCGAGGAGAGGTTCAATTGTGAAAGCGACGCCCGCGCAATACCTCCTTCCGTCGCTACCCAGAGGGTGTTGCGATGCACGAGCAGGCCGTTGACGCGCGGTTGCGTCGCAAACCCGAAGTTCGCATACGTATCACCAAACGTCCAGCGCGAAGGGATGAACACCACAATGCCGAAATCCGTACCGATGAACACCGTATCCCGCACGGCAAAGAAACAGCGTATCCCTTTTTGCGGGCGGTTCGAATCGCGTATCTCGCTGATCTCCGTCCACCGCTCTGTCGTAGGGTCATACACATTCACAAAGCCGTTCGCCATCCCGATCCACACGCGTCCCTGCCGGTCGATGGTGGTGGTAGTGACGTCGTTCGAGCTGATGCCCTCGGAGTTCGTAAAGGTCGTGAAGCGACCGGCGGAATGCTGATACAGGAAGACGCCGCCGGCCGTGGCCGCCCAGATCGAGTCGGCGCTCAATGTTGCAGCCCGCACGGCACTCATGTCCGTGTAACTTTTCCACTGTCCGATCCTCACGGACCCTTGTGCAATGACCTGAGCGTACATCGGCACAAGAGCGCACAACACCATCCCCACCGTTCGGATCATTCCGTTACCTGTGTTTTCTTGTCCGTTGTTTCATCCATGCTGCCATCTCGATGGCGGCGAGGGCTGCATCCCAGCCTTTGTTCCCGCGGCGTCCGCCGGCGCGCTCTTTTGCCTGACGTTCATTCTCCGTCGTCAGCACGCCGAACGTCACCGGCAATCCCCACTGAAGCGCAACCTGCTGGATGCCGCGCGCTGCCTCGGCGGCAACGTATTCGAAGTGCGCCGTCTCACCGCGTATCACCGCGCCTAAGCAAACAATTGCATCCCAGCGCTTCGATGCGGCGAGAACGCCCGCCACTTGCGGCAACTCAAACGCACCGGGACACCAGAAGACGCCGACATTGTGTTCCAACGCACCGTGCCGTCGAAGACACTCCTGCGCACCGTTCAATAACCTCGCCGTAATATCCTCATTGAACCGGCTGACGATGACTGCGATGCGCAGCCCGCGCGCGGAAAGCAGCAACCGTCGAGGTCCTGTGCGTCGTCTCTTCACACGGCCTCACGAAAAGAGTCGCTTCCGCATCGCATGCACAACGTGCATGGGGACGACGGAATGACCAAACGCGTACTCGTCATTCTTCTTCCCGCCGTGAAAATCCGAGCCGCCGCTTTCGAGCAAAAAGTAGTGGTTGACCACGCCGCGGTAATACTCCTGTAGCGTCGGGCTGTGCGACGGATGAACGACTTCAATCCCGTCGAGTCCCGATTGAATCAACGCAGAGATTTCGACTTCGGTCATGTATTTGCCGGGGTGGGCGAGGAACGAAAGCCCGCCCGATGACGCAATGAGTTTGAACGCATCGGCTGGCGAGATGTGGTACTTTTCTTCATACGCCGGACCGTTCACGCCGATGTACTTCTCGAATGCTTCGTGATAGGAGCCGATCATCCCCTGTTCGACCAGCGCGTTGGCAATATGCGGCCTGCCGACGGAACCGATGCCGGCCTGTTCAAGAACATCGTGAAGATCGAGGGAGATGTTGATGCTGTTGAGCTTCTGGACGATGCGCTCGGCACGTTTGAGGCGCTCTCGGCGGAAGAATTCGAGATACTCGAGAAGGTTTGGATTCTTACGGTCGAAGAAGTAGGCGAGAATGTGGACATCCTTTTCACTGAGCGTTACACTGAGTTCGAGGCCGGTGATGACCTCGACGCCCATGCTCCTGCCCCACTCAATCGCTTCGTCAAGCGCGGCAACGTTGTCGTGGTCGGTAATGGCAATAGTGTTCAGGCCGGCGTCACGGGCTTTCTGCACGAGGTCGTGAGGAGAAAGCGCTCCGTCCGAGTGAGTAGTATGAAGATGCAGGTCGGCGATGCCACCTTCCGCCGTACTCTCCGCTCCTGATGAGTCCAGATTGTGCAGCAATGCCTCCGTCACGTCCATAAACTCGTCGTCATTCGTCTTCCCCTTCACGGGCCGCGGCCGCGCTACACATACCGCTTACGGAAGGCTTCGTAGTCGTTGATGGTCAGCTTGTTTCCTTCCATGCGCACATGGCCTTTGCGGATAAACTGGTGGATCACACGCGACACCGTTTCGCGCGAAGTCCCGGCCATGCTGGCCATATCCTGCTGCAGCGGGAGATCGTCGATCTCCACTTTCCCTTTGCGAAACATCCCGATATCGTCCGCTAGCATCAGGAGCACATTCGCCACACGGCCGGCTGCGTCTTTGAGCGAGAGACTTTTGATCTGCCCGTCCGCTTTCCGCAACCGCATGGCTAACTCACCCAAAAGAGCGATGGCAACTTTGGGATAGTCGTGCAGCAGGTCGAGGAAGTCTCGCCGGTGGATCATGAACAGCTCCGACTTCGCCGTGGCAACGACGCTGGCCGAGCGCGCCATGCCGTCGAGCAATGACATCTCCCCAAAGAATTCGCCGGGGCCGAATATCGAGAGAATGACTTCGCGTCCGTCTTCATCCATCCGCACAACCTTCACTTTACCCGACACGATCACAAAGAGCGCTGCCCCAAGCTCTTCCTCCAACACAACGATGCTCCCTTTCTTATACTTCTTGCGGACACCGAGCTTGGCGATCTTTTTGAGATCCGCATCTTCCAGGTCGGCGAAGATCGGAACGTTGCGTAAGAAGCTCAATTCTTCTGTCATGGATGGTGTGGGAGGACAGGCGATTCAACCGGTGCAGGCTCCACTCCGTCGTCGAACCTGCGCATCAATATATCCGGCCAACTGTAGAAAGTCAAGCCATGAATAGCCGTTTCTGGCTTGCTACGTGCCGGCGGAGTAATCGGTCAGGTACTTCTCTTGAGCACGGGTCAGCGTATCGATGGCAAGCCCCATGGTCCGCAATTTTACTCGCGCTATGTCCTGATCTTGCTCGGGCAGGATGGTAGAGACGCCGTTCTCAAGCCGCTTCCCTTGCGTGAACAGCTCCACCAGCCGCAACTGCGACATGAATTGATTGGCGAACGACATATCCATCACTTCAGACGGATGACCCTCGGCCGCAGCTAAGTTCACAAGCCGACCTTTCGCAAGCAGGTAGATGCGCCGTCCATCCCGGAGCATGTACTCTTCGTTGTCCGCTCGAACCCCTCGCACGCGCTTGGCTAACTTCTTGAGATGTTCAATGTTGATCTCACAGTCGTAGTGCCCCGTGTTGCAGACGATTGCCCCATCCTTCATCCGCTTGAAGTGCCGCTCCACGATAACATCGTTGACGCCTGTCGCCGTGATAAATACATCGCCCACCTTCGCCGCTTCATCCATCGGCATCACGCGGAAGCCTTCTAACGTTGCCTTGAGCGCGGCGGTGGGTTTGACCTCCGTCACGATCACATTCGCGCCCAGACCTTTCGCGCGCATTGCCACACCGCGTCCGCAATGGCCGAAGCCCGCCACGACGACATTCTTACCGGCGATCAACACACTCGTTGCGCGGAGAATGCCGTCGAGCGTCGACTGACCGGTGCCGAACACGTTATCGAAATCCCACTTCGTCTCCGCATCGTTCACGGCGATGACCGGATACCGCAGCGCTCCGTCGTTGGCCATCGCGCGTAACCGCTGGACGCCGGTCGTCGTCTCCTCCGTTCCGCCGATGATGCCGTTCTGCGCCATCTCAGGATATTTATTGTGGATGGTGAAGATTAAGTCGGCGCCGTCATCGAGCGTGAGGTTGGGCTGGAACTTGAGCGTCTGCTCGATGCACCAGTAGAATTCTTTCACGTTCATGCCGTGCCAGGCGAAAATCGAGATGCCTTCGTCGGCCAGTGCAGCGGCAACATCATCCTGCGTTGAAAGCGGATTGCAGCCGCTCCAGCTGACCTCTGCCCCGGTATCGGCAAACGTCCGCACGAGCACTGCGGTCTCTTTGGTGACGTGGAGGCAGCCGGCAATGCGGAAGCCCTTGAAAGGTTTTGTCTTCCGGTATTGCTCGCGCAGCGCCATCAGCACGGGCATGCGGGATTCTGCCCAATCGATGCGCAGGCGGCCGGCCTCGGCAAGCGAGAGGTCGCGGACTTTGTAGATTCCTTTTTTCTCATTCATAGACGTAGAACTGTGTGTGAGTGGTGAATACGTTGTTTATCTTATCTTGTGCCGAGGGTCCCCGTCGGCACACAAAAAGAAAGACGCTCCGCGTCTCTACAATCCCCGTAGGAGTGATATTCTCGTCTCGTTCCCACGCAGAGCATGAGGAACGAGATTCGAACAACAGCCGATGCGGCTGCGAAGGATTTCTCGCGGTCCACGATAACACTATCGCACAGCACGTTTGAGGAGCGGGACGAGGTCGAGTTTCTCCCATGTAAACTCTTTCTCACTCCGACCGAAGTGCCCGTACGCCGCCGTCTTGCGATAGATCGGCCGCAGAAGATTTAACCGCTTGATGATGCCGCGGGGAGTCATATCGACATTCTTCTGGATGATCCGAGCAATCTGCTCGTCGGGAATGACGCCCGTGCCGAAGGTTTGCACGTGCAGCGAGACCGGCTTGGCAACGCCGATGGCGTAGGCAACCTGAATGAGGCACTCGCCCGCCAGCCCCGCGGCAACAATGTTCTTTGCTACATGACGCGCCGCGTACGCTGCGCTCCGGTCCACCTTCGTCGGGTCCTTGCCTGAGAATGCTCCTCCTCCATGCGGCGCGCGGCCGCCGTAGGTATCCACCACAATCTTGCGTCCCGTCAAGCCGCTGTCGCCGTGCGGCCCGCCGATTTCGAAGCGGCCGGTGGGGTTCACAAAATACCGCGTGCGCGAATCGATTAAGTGCTTCGGAATCACTTTCTTGATCACGCAACCAACGACATCCTCACGAATTCTCTTCTGCGACACACCGGGGTCGTGCTGCGCGGAGATGACGACCGAGTCGACGCGCACAGGTTTGCGTCCATGGTACTCCACCGTCACCTGCGATTTTGCATCGGGCCGCAGATAGGGCATCTGTCCGTTGCGCCGCTTGCGGATGTCGGCAAGACGCTGCACGAGCTGATGCGCGAACATGATCGGCATCGGCATCAGCTCCGGCGTTTCGTTGGAGGCGTAGCCGAACATCATCCCCTGGTCGCCGGCGCCGCCGCGGTTCACCCCGATGGCAATATCGGGCGACTGCGAATGAATGGCGGAGATAACCGAGCAGGATTCCGCATCGAACCGATAGTCCGCCTCCGTGTAGCCGATCTCACGCACAACCTGGCGGACGATGTCCTGGATTTCGATGTACGCACGCGTCGTAATCTCTCCCCCCACCAGCACAAGGCCGGTGGTCACGAAGGTTTCGCACGCGACGCGCGAGCGAGGGTCCTGCGTGAGCAAGGCATCGAGCACCGCGTCGGAAATTTGGTCGCACACTTTGTCCGGATGGCCTTCCGAAACCGACTCCGATGTGAAGAGATACTTCATTCCATGCTCCGCTGTTGCGTTATGAGTATTCCAGCTCGGACGAATCCCCCACGTTGATGCGGCTATACGACCCCTGGACGACGGCGTTGCTGCCGACAATCGAGTTTTCCAGCAGCGCATCCCGCACCTTCGCGCCTTCGCTCACGATGGAGTTCCGGATGATCGCGTTCTCCACGACCGCTCCGTCAGCCACCGTCGCATGCGGACCAATGACGGCATTCCTGACGGTTGCGCGCGGAGAGATGAACACCGGCTGCTTGATGACAATCCCGTCGCTCACGTTGGACGGCGGAAGCAATTCGAGCAAATGCCGATTGGTCGCCAGCAGGGTTTCCGGTTTGCCGCAATCATACCAGCCTTCGATCGTGAACGTCTTCATCTTCTCGCCTCGCTCGATCATCATTTGCAGTGCGTCGGTCAGCTGGTATTCTCCTTTCGTGCGGATGTCTTTCTTGAGCAGTTCCTTCAGACAGTCCACCAACACCTGCGGCCTGGTGATAGAATAGATGCCAACAATTGCCAGATTGCTGGTGGGGTTCTCCGGTTTTTCGACGAGCCTCGAAACGAAGCCGTCGGCCGTTTCCGCGACACCGAAGCGCCGCGGGTCTTCGACTTCTCTCACCCCAAGGACCGAATGTTCGCTTGCCGTCAACTTCTTGAGGTCGACCTCAAAAATTGTATCCCCGAGGATGATGAGAACGGGGTCGCGAGAAATGGTGTGGCGGGAAAGATAGATGGCATGCGCCAGTCCCAATCGCTCTTCCTGCTCGACGAAATCCACATTAATCGAGTAGTTCTTCAGGATGTATTCTTTCACCTTTTCGCCGAGGTAGCCGACGACAACGGTCGCTTCGTCGAATCCGTTCTCGATGAGCTTGTCGAGAATGTGTCCGATAATCGGCTTACCGGCGACGTTCAGCAGGACTTTCGGGACGGTGTATGTGTGAGGTCGGAGCCGGCTTCCAACGCCCGCGACGGGAATGATGGCGCGCATGCGAGATGGTGTTCAGTCAATCACGATGTCATTCAAGCGGTGCCAAGATAGGAAACAATTGCTACACAAACAAACCGAAAAACCCGCGCACGCGCTGCTTCGTTGATGCCCGTGCGTTTCTTGATTCTCGCGACGCATTTCGTTATTATAGTGCAAGCCGTCCATGAACTATGAAACGAACACGGACATCCTCACGCAAGCAACAACATGTTGAGATTACACTCTCCAAGGACGTCGCGTTCCGCTCCAAAACCTCCGGCTTTGAGCGCTGGGAATTCCAGCACAACGCTCTCCCCGAACTGAACCTCTCCGAGGTCGATCCTTCCGTCCCCTTTCTCGGCAAACGCCTCTCGTTCCCGCTCATTGTCTCATCCATGACCGGCGGCTATGACGATGCTCTTCGCATCAACCGCAGTCTTGCCGAGCTGTGCGCCGAACGCCGCCTTGCCATGGGGGTCGGAAGCCAGCGGCAAGCGCTTGAAGACACGCGCTTTCATCGCACATTCAGCGTCGTTCGTGAGGTTGCGCCGGAGATTCCTATCTTCGGCAACATCGGCGCCGCGGAGGTTGCGCGACTGCGAGACGCTTCGCCTGTACAGCATTTAGCCTCGCTCATTAACGCCGACGCCTTTGCCGTGCATCTGAACCCGCTCCAGGAATTCCTCCAACCGGAAGGCACACCCGACTTTCGCGGCGTACTCAAGGGTATTGAGCTGCTGGTGAAGGGGCTCGACGTGCCGCTGATCGTCAAAGAGATTGGGGCGGGCATTTCGGCGTACGTGGCCCGCAGACTGCTCGAGGTCGGCGTGCAGATCATCGACGTTGCCGGCGCGGGCGGAACGAGCTGGGCTGGAGTGGAAATCCTTCGCCGGAACGACGGCTCAACGCGGCGGACTTCTGCTCATCGTGAGGAAAGCTTCGCCTCGGCGTTCTGGGATTGGGGAATTCCCACAGCCGACGCGCTGCGGCAAGTTGCGAGCCTTCAGTCGCAATACCCTTCGCTCACGATTATCGTGTCAGGGGGAATACATTCGGGTCTCGACATTGCTAAAGCGATTGCGTTCGGCGCGCATGCGGCCGGTTCAGCTCGGCCGCTTCTCCACGGGCTCGAACGCGGTGGGGCAAAAGTCCTTCGGTCGCTCTTCGACCGATGGGAGATGGAACTCAAAGGCGCGATGTTCCTCACCGGCTCGCGAACGATTCCCGACCTACGCGAACAACAGCTTGTGCTGAAAGCGTAGCACCGAAAAACATCATAGTCCCGAGGAGCCTGCATCGTTGTGAGGGAGTTTAACTCCCGAACTGTCCTCCACGGGAGTATAACTCCCTCGGAACAGAGATTCAACGCTTACTCATGACATTCGAACAACGGTACTATCACTACCGGTCGCTCATTAACGATTACCTCGGAGACTTCGTCCGAGAAACTAAGCCGCGCTCGCTCTATCAACCGATTCGATACGTACTGCGTGGAGGGGGGAAACGCATTCGGCCTGTCCTTCTCCTCCTCTCATGCGAAGCCGCCGGCGGTAAACGCAATAACGCCCTGCACGCCGGCGCGGGCATCGAAATCCTCCACAACTTCACGCTCGTGCATGACGACATCATGGACAACGCTGACGCACGGCGCGGTCGGCCGACCGTGCACAAGAAATGGGACACCAACGTCGCCATCCTCGTCGGCGACGAGCTGTTAGCGCTGGCGTTCCGCGCATTGCTCCGCACACCATCCCGAAGAATGCACGAGATCACCAAGGTCTTTACGGAGGGCGTTGTCGAGGTGTGTGAGGGACAGGCGTACGACAAGGAGTTCGAACGACAGGACACCGTCAGCGTGAACGATTACCTGCTGATGATCCGAAAGAAAACCGGCACGCTTGTCGCCGTGGCAACCGAGCTTGGGGCACTCGTTGCCGACGCCGATGCGAAAACGGCGCGTGCGCTCCGCAGCTACGGCGAACATGTCGGTCGCGCCTTCCAGGTGCAGGACGATCTGCTGGACATCGTCGCCGACGAGAAGACCTTCGGCAAAACGATCGGCGGCGACTTACAGGAGGGGAAGAAAACGTTCCTCTATCTCGAAGCGTTGCGGCGCGCACGCGGGAAGAACCGGCAACAGCTGCTTGCGGTTGCACGCAACGGCGGCGTTTCCCGGCGGCGTGTGGAAGAATTCCGCCGCATCTATCATGAAACCGGCGCCATCGATGCAGCGCGGCGACAGATTGCGCGGGACATCGAGCAGGCCAAGCATGAGCTCCACCGCCTCTCCGCCAGCGATGCACGCGCCATGCTCGCCTGGTTCACCGATATGCTGATGCACCGCACATACTAATCCAACGGAGCGCATGGTCGAACGGGAAGTTCGCATCAAGAATCGAGCCGGATTGCATACGCGCCCCGCGGCGTCGCTTGTGAAGCTTGCGGCAAAGTTCAAATCGGATTTCTACATCGAGAAGGATGGCTTTCGCATCAACGGCAAGAGCATCATCGGCGTAATGACGCTCGCCGCCGAGCAGGGTTCAAAGCTCGTGCTGAAGTTCTCCGGCGAAGACGAAGAAGAAGCCGCTCGGGCCGTCGTGGAGCTTTTCGAGCGGGGCTTCAACGAACCGTAACAACCCGTGTGCATGAAAACTCTTGAATATGATATCATCCTCAAAGGCATCCCCGCTTCGCCCGGGATTTCGATCGGGCCGGTGTTCCTCTACCACAAGCATGCACCGGCCGTGGAAGAGCGGACCGTGCGGCCCGAAGAGACCAAGCGTGAAGTCGAGCGTCTCCAGCAAGCCGTCCAGCGCTCACAGAAAGAGCTGAGGAAGATTCTAGACTTTGCCGTCAAGAAGTTAGGTGAGAATCAGGCGAGAATCTTCGAAGCGCAACTGCTCATCCTTGAGGACAGTTTCCTCTTCGACACGATCTACAACCGCATCCGCACGGAGTATCGCAACGCGGAGTATATCGTCACGGCAGAGGTCGGCAAGTACCACCAGATGATGTTGGCGGCAAAAGATGAATACACGCGCGAGCGTGCCAACGACGTCGAAGATGTCCGCAACCGCATTCTCCGCAACCTGCAGGAACACAAGCTGATCTCGCGGCTCGAAGGCTCGTCGGTCATCGTCTCGCAGAACCTCGCCGCGGCCGACACCGTCATCCTGAGTCGCAACGATGTGCTCGGGTACGCCATCGACGGCGGCGGCGTCACGTCGCACACCGCTCTGCTCGCCCGCGCGCTGCAGATTCCCGCAGTGGTCGGCTTGCGCGACCTCAGCACGCGCGTCCGGCAGGGCGACACCGTCATCCTCGACGGCTACAGCGGCACCATCGTCATCAACCCCAGCCCGGAAACGATACAATCATTCGAGCAGAAACGCGCGCTGTACAAAGAGTTCGAGCGGAAACTTGCCGGCCTGCGTGATCTTCCTGCCGAAACACCCGACGGGCGACGGGTGGAGCTTTCAGCAAACATGGAGTTCCCCGAGGAATTGGAATTCATCCGCCTCCAGGGCGCCGACGGCATCGGCCTGTATCGCTCGGAGATGATGCTCATCGGCAAAGAGGTATTCCCCTCCGAGGAGGAACAGTACGAGCTCTACCGCCAGATAGCCGACGGCGTCTATCCCAAGCGCGTCATCATCCGCACGTTCGACGTTGGCGGCGATAAGATGATGGTGCAGAAAGTTCGGGAGAGCAATCCGTTTCTCGGCTGGCGCGGCATACGGGTGATGTTGGATGAGCCGGAGATTTTCCTCGATCAGCTTCGCGCGATCCTGCGGGCGAGCGCGCGCAAGAACGTGAGCATGATGTTCCCGATGGTCACGAGTATCAAAGAAGTGCGCCTTGCGAAAACACTTCTGCACGAGGCAATGGACCGACTCCGCTGGGTCAAGCAGCCGTTCGACGAGAAGATGAAGGTCGGTGTGATGATTGAAGTGCCCGCCGCCGCCGTGATCATGGACGACCTCGCGCAGGAGGTCGACTTCGTCAGCATCGGTACGAACGACCTCATTCAATACCTGCTCGCCGTCGACCGCGGAAACGACATCGTTTCGAATCTCTACCAAGAATTCCATCCCGCCGTTATCCGCTTCATCCGGCGCATCATCGAACGCACTCACGCGCACAACATCCCGGTCGGGATGTGCGGTGAAATGGCCGGCGACCCGTTAGCAACAATCCTCCTGCTCGGGTTCGGCTTAGACGAGTTCAGCGTCGCGCCCGCGTTGCTGCCAGAGATCAAGAGAATTATTCGTTCCACTCCGTATACCGAGGCGCAAGCTGTTGCTCAGCATGTTCTTCAGTTACAAACGGAAGATGAGGTCAAAGAGTACGTGCATTCCATCGTGCGGGAAAAATTCCCCGACTTTCCCATGAACGATTAGTGTCGTGTGCCGGAAATAGGTTTACGAACAAAACAGGCCGCTCCCGCCTGACCGCCTGCCTGCCGGACAGGCAGGGCAGACAGGCCTGACGGAGCTTCGACCTAACACTCCGCTCAGCGTCTTCACTGAGCTGTGTGAGTCGAGGCGAAGACGCCTCGACGAGCTTCAGAGTTGTGAGGAAGTTGCCTGCCACGCTCGTTTTGAGAGCTGGATACTCCCGAACACCTGTTCTTGTAGGACGGGACTCTGCGCCGGAGGCGCATCAGCCTTTGGCTGACTGTCCCGTCCAATATGGTCGGATCGGGAGATCCGACCTACACGAGCGGTGTGCTGACAACGACGCTGAGCGTCTGTAGAATCGCCGTTTCCACGCCCCGCTAAAGAGCGGACGGGGCGTGGAAACGAGTTAATGCATCCTTGCTCTGCTCAGCGGGGACGCTAAACCGAGCAATCGAATCATCTATAAGGAGCACTTCTATTACCCTCAACGACATCAAACGACTCGACCCGACGGGAATGTACAATTGGATTCGCGACTTCCCCGATCAGGTTGAAACGGCTGTGCAGATTGGCAAGAAAGCCCGCATCAGCCTCAGCGTGCGCGGCATCCACAACATCGTGCTCACAGGTTTGGGCGGCTCGGCCATTGGGGGCGATCTCCTCCGTTCCTACCTTGCCGATGAACTATCGATCCCGTTCATCGTCAACAGGCACTATTCGCTTCCGGCATTTGTTGGGAAGAACAGCCTGGTGATCGTTTCGAGCTACTCGGGCAACACCGAGGAGACGAATGCCGCCCACCGCGAGGCGACCAAACGGAGGGCACGCGTAATGTGCATAACGACCGGAGGCGAGACGGCAGCACTTGCCAAGCGATTCAAACAGCCGGTGGTGACGATTCCCGAAGGGCTTTCTCCCCGCGCGGCGCTCGGCTATTCATTCTTCCCGACACTCGTCCTGCTGACGAAGCTCGGTCTTGTGAAAAACAAAGCGAGAGAGATGAGCGAGACGATTGAATTGCTGCGAGCAAAGTCCCGTATCTACAGCAACCCGGAATCGCCGGAGAACCTCGCACACAGAATCGCACAGCATCTGCACGGCAAACTGCCTGTTATCTACTCCCCAGCCGAGCATCTCGACGCGGTCAACCTCCGATGGCGGGGACAGATTGCCGAGAATGCCAAACAGCTCGCATTCGGACACGTGCTGCCGGAAATGAACCATAACGAGCTTGTCGGCTGGAAGGGATTGAAAGACCTTATGCGGCAGATGCACGTCATCTTCTTGCGCGACCGCGACACGCATCGACGTGTCGCCGTGCGGGAGAGCATTACGAAGAACCTCCTTGCTCAATACGCCGGCGGTATAACGGAGGTTTGGAGCGAAGGCCGTTCTCTGCTTGCACGCATCTTCTCGCTCGTGTATCTTGGAGATTGGGTGAGCCTCTACCTCGCCATCCTCAACAACGAAGACCCGACACCCGTGAAGATGATTGAGTATTTGAAAGAGGAGCTTGCCAAGGTCTAACAAACGATTCAGGATCCACGGTTGAAGCGTGAATCTTGCATCATGCATCGACATTCATCATGCGCTACGGCCTCACACTGATTCTTCTCCTCTGTGTCACGGACCTCGCCTCCGCGCAGTTTTACTACTTCGGCCGGAACAAGGTGCAATACACGGAATTCGACTGGAAGGTGTTGAAAACCGACCACTTCGACATCTATTACTATCCGGAGATGACCGAGCTTGCGCAGGTGGGCGCACATTTCGCGGAAGAAAGCTACAGGCTGATGGAGCAGAAGTTCAACCACAACGTCACCAATCGCATCCCGCTCATCTTCTACAGCTCGCACCTCCACTTTCAGCAGACGAACGTAACGCCCGGCTTCATTCCGGAAGGCGTGGGCGGATTCTTCGAGTTCCTCAAAGGCCGCGTCGTCATTCCGTTCGAAGGCTCCATCGAACGCTTCGGCCATGTTATCCGTCACGAGTTAGTGCACGTGTTCATGCACAGCAAGATCAATCGCGTGCTCCTCGACCATCGTCAGTCGCAGGATCGCGTGCCGCCGCTCTGGTTCACGGAAGGATTGGCGGAGTTTTGGTCGACGCAATGGGACACGCAAGCGGAGATGGTCCTGCGCGACGCCGTCCTCAACAACTACATCGTTCCCATCAGCCAGATGGACCGCATCGCGGGTTCGTTCCTCATGTATAAAGAGGGACAGGCGGTGCTTGAATACATCGCCGAGCAGTACGGCGAAGAAAAGGTCTTGCTGTTGATGGAAAACTTCTGGCGGTCGTCCTCCTTCAGCGACGTGATGCGTGCAACGATCGGGAAAGACTTCAAGGAGCTGGATGAGGAGTGGCTGTACTATTTGAAGAAGCGCTACTACCCGCTCATCGGCGAGAAGGATCTTCCGAGCGGCGTGGCGGAGAACATTGTGCGCGTGGGATTCAACTCCAAGCCCGTCTTCTTCAACAACGACGGCGTGCGGGAACTCTACTTCCTCGGCAACCACACCGGCTACACGAACATCTATCGCGTACGGCTGGACGATCAAGACCGCAAGCCCGTGGTGGTCATCGAAGGAGAGAAGACCGATGAGTTCGAAGCGTTCCACCTGTTCCAGAACAAGCTCAGCATTTCTACCGACGGCCTGCTCGCCTTCGTGACCAAAAGCGGCGAAAACGATGCGCTCCACATCTACAATGTCAAGACCGGCAGGATGGAAAACACGTTTCACTTCCGCAACCTGGTCGCGCTCGGCTCTCCGTCTTGGTCGCCCGACGGCAAGCGGATCGTTTTTTCGTCAGTTGATAAGTCGGGACACAACGACCTGTACATCCTCGAGCTTGAGTCCCGCTCGCTGCTTCGACTCACGAACGATTTCTACGACGACCGCGACCCCGCATGGTCGCCCCACGGCGATGTGATCGTGTTCAGCTCCGACCGCACGCCGTTCGGCGAGCGCGGCATTCATAATCTTTTCATCTACAACATCGCCAACGGCGTCATGGAATACCTGACCTACGGCGAGGAGAACTCCTACGCACCCAACTGGACGCGGGACGGCGCGTGGCTCGTCTTCACCTCCGACCGCGACGGCGCACAGAACGTGTGGATGATGGATATGCGGACAGGGGAACGCGCGGCTTCAGAACGGACGATTCGCCGCGTCACAAACTTCACGACGGCTGCCTTCGACCCGACGTGGGGAGAGAACAACGAGCTGTTCTTCACGGCGTTCGAGAACTTCAGCTTCCAGATCAAGCGCCTGTCGGATGCGAAGGCGCTGTACGATTCATCCACCATCGCGCACACCATCCGGCACGATCGTCATGCAGCGTTGTGGACACCGAAGAAGCTCGAAGGGGCCGCCGTTGTCGACCACTATCACTACACCGGCGAATACCAGCTCGACATCGCGCAGAGCCACGTCTCCACCGACCCGATCTTCGGCACCTCCGGCGGTGCGGCGCTTGCCATGAGCGACGTGTTGGGCAACGACCAGTACTATTTCCTCATCTATAACACAGCGCAGTCGAGCTCGGAATTCCTCGAAAGCTTCAACATCGCCATCTCGCGCATCTCGCTCGGCACGCGGGCGAACCACGCGTACGGCATTTTCCACCTCTCGGGCAATCGGTACGACCTTACCGACCCCGACCTTTTCTTCTACGAGCGCGCCTTCGGCGGTTACTTTGTGCTGAGCTACCCGATCTCCAAATTCCGCCGCATCGAGGCGGGGCTGACCATCAGCAACTCGGACAAAGAAGTGCTCGTTTCTATCCAGCCGCGGAAAGCGTTGCTGACTTCCAGCTCCATTTCGTACGTGCTCGATAATTCGTTGTGGGGTCCCAGCGGCCCGCTCGACGGCAACCGCATGAAGTTGACGCTCGCCTACACGACCGACATTCAGTATTCCAACGTCGCCTACTACACGCTGATTGCCGACTACCGGAAGTACTGGCGGCTCTCGACACGCAGCGCGTTCGCCTCGCGCTTCAACATCTGGTACAACGAGGGGAAGGAAGCGCGCCGTTTCTTCATGGGCGGAAGCTGGGATGTGCGCGGGTGGCAGCGCTGGTCGATCCGCGGCGAAAAGATCTGGCTCACGAGCCATGAACTGCGGTTCCCGTTCATCGACCAGCTCGGTATCCGGTTCCCCTTCGGCGGGGTGAGCTTCGGTTCCATTCGCGGCGCGGTGTTCGTGGATGCCGGCGGCGCGTGGGACGGTGTGTACAAAGACACCAAAGGAAGCATCGGCATGGGTGCGCGGCTCAACGTAGGCGGCTTCCTTGTCCTGCGGTACGACATCGGCAAACGGATCGAACAGAACATGAGTAAACTGCAGAGGGGAATGTTCCATCAGTTCTTTTTCGGGTGGGATTTTTGAGGGATGTTCTGATCACAGACTGTTACACTGATCCCCTGCAGCGAACAGTCCTCGTGCGACATACAAGAAGTTACGTTCATGAAAGGAACGGAAGGAAATTTAGTCGTGGTGTACCTACCAACCACACAATGAAAGTAGCTTACACACAACAGCCTTTTTCCTGCTCCCGACGGCGTCCACATCGTCGGTAAAGAATACAGCAGCAACGGTTCTTGCTCATGTCAAAAACAACATTTGTCTTCATCTTCCTCCTCACCCTCACCTCCTGCTCGGGACTACGCATTGAGCGGAGACTCACCGCGCAGGATGGCGATTGGGTGCTCTATGGCGGGTCGCCCACGCGCTCAAACATCGTCAACGCACGCGTCGCTCCGCCGTTTGAGCTGATGTGGGAATACAACGCGCTCGCCGGCGTCACCGCAACGCCGCTCGTGCGGGATAGTGTCGTGTTCGTCGCCACGCGC
Organism: Bacteroidota bacterium; assembly: GCA_041695045.1. Classification (GTDB taxonomy): domain Bacteria; phylum Bacteroidota; class Ignavibacteria; order UBA10030; family UBA10030; genus JBGFRR01. Next base: position 6,629 of record JBGFRR010000128.1, on the reverse strand, counting down.
AACGGTGAGTTCCAGGCCGTGAACCTCGCCAACGGGAAGCGGCTGGGCTACGTCGTGCTCGAATCTGCCATCGCTGGTACACCAGCACTTCACGGCGGCATCGCATTCATTCCCGTCGCTTCCGGCACAGAGACACTCGTCGCGCTCGACCTCCGCTCATCGAACAAAATCTGGACAGCCTCTCTCGGCCCCATCGAGTCCTCGCCGCTGACCCTTGAATCCTTCCTCATCGTCACAACGCTCAGCGGGGCAATTCACGCTCTCGACCTTCGCACAGGTGAGAAGCGGTGGACTTCCGAGCCGACCCCGGTGCGCGCCATCCGCTCTTCCCCCGCTTCGGACGGCTCGCACATCTTCTTCGGCCGCGACGACGGCACATTCTACGCCCTCGACGCGAACGACGGAAGCGTACGGTGGAGTTACAAAACCGGCGCGGCAATCTTTGCATCCCCCATCGTCGCCGATGGAAAGGTGCTTGTCGGTACGCGCGGCGGGGAGTTCTTCTGCTGGAATGGCAGGACAGGATCGCTCGTGTGGAAGTTCACCGTCGGTGCGGCAATCTACGGTGCGGCCGCGGCCAACGCCTCGGCAGTCTTCATCGGTGCATCGGACGGGATGTTGTATGCGCTTGACCTCGCATCGGGAGAGCCGCGGTGGAAGTTCACGGCGAAGAGCGTCATCAACTCTGCGCCTCTTGTTACACCGGAGCTGGTCTTTGTCGGCTCTCTCAACCGCACACTCTATGCATTGGATATCGTAACAGGAAAAGAGGCTTGGAGCTACGCCGCGCCCGGGCGGGTAAAGGTTTCTCCCGTCCTTTGGGGAAACACACTGATCGTAACGTCGGAGGATAAGTTCGTCCACGCCCTGAGGCCAATGCCATGAAGATGCTGTTTGTCATTCTTCTTCTCAGCTCGGTTGCGTTCGCGCAATCTCCCAACGGTTACCTCACGGTAGCGACTATGCCTCAAGGCGCCGAAGTTTATCTCGATTCCGTGCTCATCGGCACGACGCCACTTGTGCGGTACGCTGTCTCCGCAAGCTCATACGAGCTGAGCGTTGTCTATCCAAACGCCCGCGCATGGAATGCGCTCAGAAAATCCGACCGCATTGAGATTGCGGCTGAGAAAGAGTCCGTCGTGGACATCGACCTCGGCTCGCTGGTGGTTGTGCATTCACGTCCCGCGCTCGCAAGCGTGCTGCATCGGGAGCGCGAACTGGGTGTCACGCCGCTGTATTACCGGAGCGAGCAATTGCTTTCCGGTGAGCTGTTGATCAGGAAAGAAGGCTACGAGCCGAAATCGCTCCCCTTGCGAAAAGAAACGCTCCAGTACGAGCTTGTGGACCTCAAGCCGTTGCATCGCGACGCCGAGCGAATACCGGAGGTGTACACAGCAGGCTTTCGCGACCCTGCCTCCAACCACGTCCTTACCTACGCGGCTGGCGGATCGATGGTGGCAACGGGGGTGCTCGCCGCATATTGGAAAGACCGCGCCAATCGCGACTACGAGCGCTATCTCCAAAATCCAAATCCTGCGTTGCGCCAATCCATCCGCCGTCTCGACCGACAATCTGCCGTCGCTCTCACCCTCTCGCACATCAGCTTCGCCATTCTGACGTACCTGCTGCTGTCGGATTGAGTGCGGCGCTTCGATATTTTTTCACCCGCTCTTTTATTCTTCCCCAGAGAGGGACGGTCAGAGCTGGCTGCGTAGCGAAGGCATCTCGGCGCGTAGGAGCCGGTCCTTCCACAATACCTCCGTATGATCGTGCGGAGGTCTACACACCGGATGAAAGGCGGGCTGATGTTCTCAAGGCTTGTGTTACTTTCTCAAGTTGACCGCTGCAGTGTGTAAAGGGCTGAAGCCCTTGGGTTTCTTGTTGGTTTTTTTGTAATCCCCGACCTGAAGGTCGGGGCTATAGCCACGTCCTTTAGGGCGTGGATAGAATTTCCAACCAATATATTTAGGGGTTTTAACCCCTTCAAACAAGCGGTCAACTTGAGTTACTTTGTTAGAGGAGTGATAAGAATCTTATCCACCCGAAGACCATCCATATCAATGACCTCGAGACGGTACTTACCCCATTCGATAGAGTCTCCTTCTGACGGAACACGGCCTAACAGAGCCATGACAAATCCGCCTGTCGTTTCGTACGAGTGACTCTCTTCGGGCAGCCGACCTAATTTGAGGGTCTCTTTGAACTCATCGAGGGGAAGCATACCGTCGACAAGCCAAGAGCCGTCAGGGCGACGAACCGCCTTAGGGACAGCAAGGTAGGATACTTCTCCGACGACAGCTTTTAAGATATCGGTCGCGGTGATGAGTCCTTGAAGCCCCCCGTGCTCATCCAGCAACAGGGCAGTGTCTTTTCCAGTTTTCTTAAACTCCTCCAAGAGTTTCAAGCTCTGCACAGACTCTGGGACAAAGAGAGCTTGACGAACGATGGCTTTGAGATCGATTGCCCGACCTTCAACAAGCTGCCCGAAAATGTCTTGGACGCCCACCGCACCGAGAACGTTATCAAGTGTCTCTTCGCAGAGCGGAAAAACAGAGTGACCGCTCTGAGCTATCTTCTGCTGGACCTGATGCAGCGAGTCAGAAGTATACAGAACGACAAGCTCTTTCCGCGGCGTCATGATTGTGCTCGCCCGCCTCGCACCGAGGCGAAAGACTCGCTCGATAATCTCACGCTCATCCCGTTCAATCGTACCCACTTCAGTTCCCTGGCGAAGCAGGATCTTAATTTCATCCTCAGTAATTGGAGGCTCCGAAGTTCGTTGTAATCGGAAGAGCCATAGAAGAGCGCTTGTCGAAGCACTCAGCAACCAAACAGCGGGAGCGGTCATTCGAGAAAGCAGGCGCATCGGTCTTGCCATAAACGATGCAATGCGTTCGGGACTGTTCAGTGCAATGCGTTTTGGTACCAGCTCACCCAAAACGAGCGATAAATAGGTTATAGCGATGACCACAAGGCCTACGGCAATCATTTCCGCATAGCGAGCCAACATGGGATACGTTGCAAGAACATCGGCAAGGGATTGGCCGATTGTAGCACCGCCAAAGGCACCCGCTAAGACTCCGACGAGTGTGATGCCGATCTGAACAGTTGATAAGAATTCTTGCGGCGCATTTGATATGTCAAGGGCAAGGCGTGCGTTTCTGTTGCCGCTTTCTGCCCATTGTTGGAGCCGAGCTTTGCGGGCTGAAACGACGGCGATTTCCGTCATCGCGAAGACGCCATTTAATAGTATGAGAAGAATTATGAAAACTATTTCAAGGCTTATCGTGGACATTGGATTCTCCATTTGTGAAACCCATGACGGACTACTTCAGGACGCTGTTTCCAGCACGACACCGCTGCGCCGAGCAATCAAAAGTTACATTGTTTCCTTCTTGCTTCCAAATTTCAGAAACAACGCAGGGATGACAACCAAATTGAGCGCCGTGGAACTGAGCAATCCGCCTAAAATCACAATCGCTATGGGAGATAGAATCTCACTCCCCGGATCACCGCCTGCAACGGCAAGGGGAATGAGCGCTAAGCCGGTTGAAAGAGCAGTCATCAGCACCGGACCGAGCCGCTCCATTGAGCCTTGCTTCACAGCCCGCGTGAGCGACTTTCCCTCGGCCAGGAGAGTTTGGTAGTGAGAGACTCAGCACGCCGTCAGAAAGAAACACCGCACCGATCCCACCAATCAATGCCAGAGGAAGGTTTACCATAACAAGCAGCGCGACACGGATGGATTTGAGTTCAAAATAGAGGATGAGATAAAGATGAGGATTGCCGCGACGTTCGGGAGCGAGTTATTACCGCGGTCCGCGCCATGCAGGAGGTTGTGCTGAATTGAGCAGCTCGGCGGCGCCGCGTCTGACGGGGACCGAGCGCAACTTCCTTGCGCTCGGTCATCTGCTCATAAGGGCAACTTAACCCGAAGGCTACGGAATTGATTCGGACTCGATTCGGTCGCGAATGTTCTGCTTGATCGTCTCTAGATCGGCGTCGTTCGTGGTGCGGGGATCGATCAGCGTGAGGTCAGCCCGCCGGAACCACATAGCGACGTCAAACTCGACGGCGAAGCTAAAGGTCACCTCGGTATCCCCAGTGACGACGAGCGGCGGGTTCAACACCACCTCCCGATCACCTCTCACCTCTGTCTTGAAGGTAAACGGTTGTCTGTTGAACGTGCCGATCACCAGCACACTCGCGTTAGCCATGTCCGGATTCGCGGCGATGTACGCCTGTTCCTGCGGGTCGCCGCCATCTGGTACGCTGATATCGAAGCTGATCACGTCATAGGTGCCTTTCTGGAGCGGGATGCTCAGCGTATGGCCTTTGGTCGCGTCCGCAAGATTGAGGTTCACGCGGATCGGGCCATCCACCCAGTCAGAACAGTCTGCGTTCCCGCTGTTGATGCCGTCTTTGCAGTCCACGGATTGCGTCGTGCGCTCCATGTCGATGTCCTGCAAGGTGAGCGAGACCTTTTCGATCACGAGGGTGTCGGTACCATGGACGACAATGATGCTGTTCGGGCTGACGGATTTACCCACGGTCCCAACCCGTGCCGCCCGGAACGTGACGTCAGCCTTGCTGCTACCCTCTGGAGCTGTGCTCTTGTCACAGCCCGCAAGGGCCCCGAGGATGAGGCTGAACGTCACTGACGCTACTAAGAAACGAATCCTTCGCATATATACCTCCAAAGAATGATTAGTTGAAGAAGTTGACGGTCGTATTTCAGTTACTAGAAGTTAGATATCGTTTCACGCCGCGGCAGTGACACAGCGCACAGCGTTGGCTGGTGCGGCGCGCAGTAACTGAAAGTTCGTATCAGGATCGCCCCACGTGCTACGCGCATGATCCGCATGCAGCCACCGCTCAATGAGCGGCAGGTCATCGTTCGTGGCATCGCGAAGGCGTATGTTCATGACGGTCCGTTTCTCCTGAAAAATGCTCTCCTCTTGCTTGGGCTAATCCCCCTTCAAATTCATCGGGGGGAACAGGCTTGGCAGAAATAAGCTGCTCTGATTCTAACTGGATAGGATACAGCACCTCTATAACTTGACGAAGTTCTGAAAAATAGTCGAAGGGTTTGCTTAGCAGAACAAGTAAATCAATGTCACTTCTCGAGTCAGCTTGGTTGTGCGCTACAGACCCATACAGAACCAGCCCCTTGAGCTGAGAGCCATAATGGTTTTCAAGAGCCGCTTTGCACTTTCTCACCACGTGCCTTATTGTTGCCATTCGAATCACCGTGATTCAATCAATTCGCACCGCGCTGCCTAACGGGCTGCCGATCACCTGCGGGAGCCGCAGGCGACCGCCAGGTGCATCGGCATGTTAGACCGAGGATGCCCTCTGTACGGTCATCGGCTTGCGAGGTTGCCGCCTGACAACCTTTCTTACGGATTCCCGCTCCTGTCTCTGGAAATCCTCGGTGATTCTCTTTAAGTCATAGCCTAGAGATGCGGCATGCGCCTCTCGGTGCCTCCGGATCTCCGCCACGATCTCGTCAGTCTTCGTCCTCATTCGTCAGCTCCTCTGGGGTGCAGATTACTGGTGGCTCGTAGCCCGACTCTCTGCACACGCGTTCGATTGCTTGGCGCATCGTAGCGTTCGCGATGTGCCTGACGTTCCATGTCATGAGAAATTCTATACCATGCACGGCAGCCACCGCGATATGGAGCGCGTCCTCCGCCGCCTCTCTCGGCACGGCCCCATCGTCCACGAGCTTTGCGGCAAGTTCGCCAGCGTTGTCCGTGACGGCCAGTAGCGGGATCCCTTCGATCAACGCCAGCCTCTCACGAGCGGCTTGGTGGTCGCCAGCCGATACTTCACCGATCACCGGCTGCGAGACAAAGAGTTGATACTCACGAGCTGCGGCCGCGAGCCAATCGCGCGTTATCTTCTGACGCGCAGCCACGACGAGATCCCCACTCGGCTTCGACGCTCCGTAGCCGATGACGGTGGTCTCCAGGTAGACTGTGGGCTTCGCCATCGTGTACGGCTCTTCGGTCTAACGTTCGCGCTGAGCCGCGCGGCGCGGTGTCAGGATAGCACCGCTGCGCGGGAACCCGCGGGCCGGCGTGAGCCGGCCAAGGGCGTCGGCTCCAGCGCGATGTTCGGCGGCCGTCATTTCCTACGCGGCGGTTGAGAACTCCGGACGATACTGGGCAAGACCTGCCAGCCTACCGGAGACCTCTGGGTTTAGGACGGTCACCATGAATGCTTCGGCCGGAACATCCCATTCGCAGGTCAAACCGTACCCGCCGGCCGGCTGGAACCCGAATCGCGGGTAGAACGCGGGGTGCCCGATGACCACGATGAACGGACACCCACTACTCCGAAGGCGCTCGACGCCCCGTTCAACGAGCTGGCTGCCAATGCCCTGGCGTTGATACGCTGGGAGCACCGCCATCGGTCCGAGCGCCGCACCCACCACCCGCCCCACGGTGAGCGGGCTGAACATGATGTGGCCCACCACCGCGCCGTCGGCAACTGCGACCAGGGACACTAGCAGGCTGTTGAAAAAGTGGTTATGACAACAAAAAAAATCATCGGGACGATTTTTTTGAGAGAGGAGCCACGTCTCTACGACTGTTATTGGTTTTCCGTTGCTGCCTCAGAAGCTC
>JBGFRR010000113.1:0-16679 GCA_041695045.1 Bacteroidota bacterium | reverse complement strand
TTGTGCGAAGGTTGTGAAGGAGTTTCACTCCTGAACAAACAAGCAGCTCGGGAGTTAAACTCCCTCGCAACAGAGGTTGAACTCCCTCGCAACAAAGACCTATTCCCATGCCTTATTCCTCAACTGATCGCCTTCTTCTCGGCGCACACATGTCGATCGCCGGCGGTGTGCATACGGCCATCGAACGCGGCATGCGCATCGGCTGCACAACGATTCAGATGTTTGTGAAGAACAACAATCAATGGAAGGCAAAACCGCTTGCAGCGAAAGAGGTGGCAAGCTACAAAAAGCTTCGGTTGGAATCAAACATCGCTCCCGTCGTTGTGCACGACACGTACCTCATCAACCTTTGTGCGGTGGACAACGCTGTTCTCAGGAAATCGCGCGCCGCGTTCAACGATGAGCTCAACCGCTGCGAAGCGCTCGGCGTCGAGTATCTCAACCTTCATCCGGGTGCGCACATGGGGGCGGGAGAAGATGACGGCATCAAACGCATTGTTGAGTCGCTCAACATCATCCATGAACGGACGAAAGGCTATCGGGTCATAAGTGTGCTGGAAACCACCGCGGGACAGGGAACGGCCATTGGCTATCGCTTTGAGCATCTGAGGAAGATTATCGATGGCGTGGAATCGCCCGAACGGATGGCGGTGTGCGTCGATACGTGTCATGTGTTTGCGGCAGGGTACGACATTTCGACCGAGAAGGGCTATGAGCAAACCTTTGAAGAGTTCGATGCAATTATCGGTCTGCGGAGGCTTGTGGCGTTCCATATCAACGATTCGAAACGTGAGTTTGGGTCGCGTGTTGACCGACATGAGCATATCGGCAAGGGGAGAATCGGCAAACGCGGCTTCGCCTTGCTGATGAGAGACGGGCGGTTTCGTGCAATCCCGAAAATCCTCGAAACGCCAAAAGGCCCCGACATGAGGGAGGATGTGGAGAACATGAAGGTGCTCAGAAGCTTAGCGCACCAAGCACACGGATAACGGGTCAGAGATAACGAGTAACGATCGTCCCTCCACCGCTTGACTCCATTGATCGAAGACAGTACTTTGTAGTTGGTGATTGTATGGCCGAGACGATGACATTGAAAGGCCTCCTCACGCAGCATACCCGCGAGGGAGAGCTCTACTTGTCCATGCCCGAGGGCTGGGTTCGGTGTTATGCCTGCGGGCATCGCTGCAAGATTCCGCCCGGCAAGGACGGCATTTGTCGTGTCCGGTTTAATAGCGAGGGCAAACTCTATGTACCGTGGGGGTACGTGGGTGCATTGCAGTTGGATCCGATTGAGAAGAAGCCTTTCTTCCATGCCTATCCCGGCGCCAAAGCGTTGAGCTTTGGTATGCTCGGCTGCGACTACCGTTGCGGCTACTGCCAGAACTGGGTTACCTCGCAAGCGCTGCGCGACCCCGTTGCCGGCGCGCCCCCGGAGTTTGTGACACCTGAACGTCTCGTCGACCTTGCCTTGCGCTACAACGCGCGCGTTATCACCAGCACGTACAATGAGCCACTCATCACCAGCGAATGGTCGGCGGAAATTTTCAAGCTCGCGAAGAATGTCGGCCTCATCACCTCGTATGTGTCCAACGGCAACGGGACGGCGGAAGTCTTGGATTACCTCAAGCCGTGGGTCGACCTGTACAAGATCGACCTCAAAGGATTCCGTCAGAAATCGTACGGCCAATTAGGCGGTGTCTTGCAGAACGTTCTTGACACGGTCAAGATGGTGTACGAGCGCGGCATGTGGTTGGAAGTCGTTACGCTCATCGTGCCGGGCTTCAATGATTCCGATGAAGAGCTGAAGGACATCGCGAACTTCCTTGTCTCCGTCTCGCCGGATATTCCCTGGCACGTTACGGCCTTTCACAAAGACTACAAGATGACAGATGCGGACAACACACCGGTTTCGACGCTTATCCGTGCAGCAGAAATCGGGTACAACGCGGGATTGCGCTACGTGTATGCAGGCAATCGCCCCGGCGAAGTCGGGCAGCACGAGAACACCTTTTGCCCTTCGTGCAGCGAGACGTTGATCGAGCGGTGGGGGTTCACCGTCGCTGCGAACAGGCTGCAGAACGGCGCGTGTCCGAAGTGCACAACGGCAATTCCCGGGCGGTGGGATGACGTGCGCTGAACACGGGCTGTATCTGCTCTGTTGTAAGTCCGCAGGCTTTCCTTCCCCCCATGCTAAGTATTTCCAACGGTGATTACACTTGCAGAAGTTTGACTGCTTTTCTACATTTATATCCACCAAGCTCACAAGTCCATACAAACGGGGGCACAAGGACGAGCAAACTTGTCCATCACGCAGAGCAATGAGCTTTCCACGTTTTCTCCCGCCACGGAACGGTCTTCCGTTTGCGCCGTTGACGTGCTAACGCACGCAACGACGATCTTCTCTTCTTGACCCGTCGAGTTAGAAAGGGATTCGAGAACATGATTCAGCGATTTTCCGCGCGCGTTCAAATCCTCCTTGCCTTTGCCATCGTAACAGGTTTTCTCGTTGGCCTGGGACTCCTCGTTTTCCTTGAGCTCCAGAGGATCAGCGCGCGGACGACGGACTTATTGGAACGTACCCTTCCCAAACTTCGCATCCTGGGTGAGGTTGCTCATGAGGTGGAAGGGACACAGGCGGCCGTCTTGCGCCACCTGAACGCAACGAGCCGGCAAGCGAAGCGAACTCAAGAGCAACTCATCGCCGACCGGCAGCGAGCCAATACGCGCCGCTTGCAGGAGTTCCAAAAGCTTTTTGTTACGGGAGAGGGGCAAGCACTGTTCGATGAGGTTCTTCGCACGCGAGAAGAATACGTTGAGGCCCGCGACCACCTGCTGGCATTGAGCAACGCAAATCGTAAGACTGAGGCCGAATCCTTTCTTGCATCGCACGAACAGAGAGCCTACGAGTTGTACACCGGTGCCATGGATCGGCTTGTTCGGTATCTGGAAGAGGAGGTTGAATCCAGCACGCGTGCTGCGCGTGATTCACTCGAAACCGTCCGCGCTACGAACAACCTGATCATCGGCGTTGGCTTGGGCATCGTGGTCATACTTGGTATTTTCCTCACCCTCCTTGTGAAGAGAATGCGAGAGGACAACCTCGCCCTGCAACGTGAGGTGCAGGAACGCCGTCAGGCACAGGAAGCGCTGCATCTCAGCGAGCGCCGTTATGCTACGACACTTTCGAGCATCGGCGATGCCGTGATGGCAACGGATCGAGACGGGCGCATCACATACATGAACGGCGTTGCTGAACAGATGACCGGCTGGCCGTTGAACGAAGCACTTCATCAGCAGCTCAGCACTGTTTTTGTCATTGTTAACGAGCAGACGTTTCAGCTGGCCATCAACCCCGTTCAACGAGTCATGAACGAGGGCATTGTCATTGGATTGGCCAACCACACGCTTCTGATCACCCGCAACGGCAAGCATATCCCGATTGCCGACAGTGCCGCGCCGATTGTTGATGATCATGGGGCGGTCATAGGCGTTGTGCTTGTGTTCCATGATTACTCCGAGCGTCGAAAAGCCGAGCAGCAGCTCAAGCAGTCATTCTCGCTCCTGCAGGCAACGCTCGAATCGACCACCGACGGCATTCTCGTCGTCGACCGGCAAGGGAAGATTCAGAGCTTCAACCGGAAATTCGTCGAGATGTGGCGGATACCGGCAGCAATAATCGAGAGTCGGGATGACGATAAAGCCCTTGCGTTCGTTCTGGAACAATTGAAAGACCCGGAGAGTTTTCTGCGCAAAGTTCGTGCGCTGTACGATCAGCCGCATGCATACAGCTTCGATATCCTCGAATTCAACGACAGCCGGATGTTCGAACGCTACTCTCAACCGCAACTGTTGGGGACGACGGCCGTCGGGAGAGTGTGGAGCTTCCGGGACGTGACCGAGCGACAGCGGTCCGAGAGAGCATTGCGGGAGTCGGAAGAAAACTTCCGGACGCTCGTCACCAACTCGTCGGACGCCATCTACGTATTTCAGGACAACCGCTTTGTGATGGTCAATCCGGCGTGGGAACGGCTGTTCGGGTACAGCGCGGAGGAGGTGCTTTCGGAGGGATTCGACGTCATGCAGGTCGTAGCGCCGGAAAGCCGTGTACTGTTGCATGAGCGTCGTGCAGCGCGCAGAGCGGGGAAAAACCTTTCCACGCGATATCGGATGCGCGGGCTTACCAGAGACGGACGCACCATTGACCTTGACGTGAGTGTTGCCGAGGTCCTCTGGAAAGGCCGGCTTGCTGTGCAGGGGATCTATCGGGACGTGACGGAAAGCATAAAAGCTGAACGAGCCTTGCGCGAAAGCGAAGAACGCTACCGCGCGTTCTTCGAGCAAGACCTCACCGCCGACGACATCTCTACACCGGACGGCAAACTGCTCGAGTGCAATCCTGCCTACTTGAGGATGTTCGGCTTTCAATCAAAAGAGGCGGCGGCAACATGGAACACGGTTCGTCTCTACGCCAGCCCCGAAAAGCGGGAACGCGTGCTTGCGCTGTTGCGTGAACGGAAGGTCCTCGAAAACTTCGAACTCGAGTTACGCAAGAAAGACGGAACGCCGCTCTGGGTGATCGCCAACCTGATTGGCATCTTTAACGACGCCGGTGAGTTGACCTCCATCCGGTCGTACCTCTTCGATAATACCGATCATAGACGACTCGAAGAAGGCCTCCGTCAGTCGCAGAAGATGGAAAGCATCGGCACGCTCGCAGGCGGCATCGCCCACGATTTCAACAACATCCTTGGCATCATTCTTGGTTACGTGTCATTGATTCGCCGCGACCGGAATCAGCCCGAGCGCCTCGACGCAAGCATCGATGCCATCGGTAAAGCGGTTGAACGGGCAGCGGGGTTGGTGAACCAGATTCTGACGTTTGCCCATCGGACGCCGGTCGCCATTCAAGCAGTCCAGGCGAACGATGTACTCAAGGACATGGCGCGGCTCGCCAGGGAAACCTTCCCGAAAAATATCACCATGCACCTTGAATTGACCGAACCGCTTCCCGCCGTCGCTGCCGATACAAACCAGCTCCATCAGGTGTTTCTCAACCTTTCCGTCAACGCACGCGATGCGATGCCGAGCGGTGGAACGCTGACCTACCGCACCATGCTCGTAGCCGGCGGAACGCTGCGCCGCAAATTCAACGAGGCCGGGCGCCACCCGTACGTCTGCGTTTCCCTGAGCGATACGGGCGTAGGGATGGATGACACAACCCGGCGGCGGCTTTTCGAGCCGTTCTATACAACAAAGCGGGCGGGAAAAGGAACGGGCCTGGGGCTCGCGGTTGTGTACGGCATCATTGCGAGCCACAAGGGATTTGTCGAGGTCGAGAGTGCAGTCAACAGAGGAACAACGTTTCACCTCTATCTTCCTGTCGCCGAGGAAGAGCAAACCCAAGCTGAACAGGTGGAGCAGGAAGCAGGGGCAGTTCTCGGCGGTTCGGAGACGATCCTGCTTGTCGAGGATGAAGAGATGCTGATGGAAGTCCTGTCCTCGTCGCTGAGGAGTAAAGGCTATACTGTGTTGGCCGCATGCGATGGCGATGAAGCCCTTCGGGTTTTTGAACAGCATCGCGGTGACATCAAGCTGGTGATCACCGACTTCGGCCTGCCGTTGCGAACAGGCTTTGAAGTGTTCCAGGCGCTACGGAAAAAAGCACCGTCGCTCAACGTGGTTCTTGCGAGCGGCTACATCGACCCGCAGCAGCAGACCATGATGTCCGCAGCGGGCGTACGGGCCTTCCTTCAAAAGCCGTATCAGATTGCAGAAGTGTTGAAGAAGATACGAGAGATCTTAGACGAACGGAGGTAGAACGGACGTTGTCGTCCACCGCGTTGGGATAGTGTTCAGCCAGACATTTCATTTACTCTCGTTCCGACGCTCCACGTTGTGTGTGTCCCGCCGTTCTGTGGCGGGACGCGTCGGAATGTTCAACTCGGACGCTCCTGCGTCCCCCCCCGACTCGTCGGGGCAACGCCACGTCTCATGCCAATTTGTTCCCACGCGGAGCCTGACTGCCGCCTGCCTGCGCAGGCAGGTCAGGCAGGCGTGGGAACGAGGATAAATGAACCGATCCGTGCTCTCGTGTTCCTTGCCGCTCACAGTTCTCTGTCGAACAGAGTGCACAGAGAGTGAGTTTGTTACCACACACGTCCAATGAACAAAGCAGGGAAGGCAAGCCCTCCCTCCTGCTCCTCGTTTTCCATTAACTCACCCCCCTGCTGCACACTCTGGATGTGCTTCTGTTCGCGAAAGCTCAATCGGCTCTGTTCCACCACCATCCGGAATCCGCCGTGGGGAGAGAGATTGGTCAAGCAGAGCGACCGAGGTCGAAGCGGTCGAGGTTCATCACCTTATTCCAAGCCGCCACGAAATCATGGATGAACTTCTCCTGCCCATCCACACTAGCATAGACTTCAGCCAAGGCCCGTAGCTCCGAGTTGGAACCGAAGATCAGATCGACCCGCGTGGCGGTCCACTTGAGTTCGCCCGTCTTGCGGTCGCGCCCTTCGAAGAGGTTGCGATCCTCCGATACCGATTTCCACTCCGTGCCCATGTCGAGCAGGTTCACGAAGAAATCGTTGGTGAGCGTTTCCGGCCGTTTGGTGAAGACGCCGTGGGGAGTAGCGCCATAGTTTACACCGAGCATGCGCATTCCTCCTACCAGCACCGTCATCTCCGGCGCGGTCAGCGTCAGCAGCTGTGCCTTGTCCACCAGGAGTAGCTCAGCAGGCACACCCGGGTTGCCTTTGACGTAGTTGCGGAAGCCGTCCGCAATGGGTTCGAGCACGGTGAAAGATTCCACGTCGGTCTGATCCTGCACAGCATCCATGCGGCCCGGTGTGAAAGGCACCGTCACATCGTAGCCGGCGTTCTTCGCTGCCTGTTCGACCGCAGCACAGCCGGCAAGCACGATCAAATCAGCGAGCGATACCCGCTTATCATTCTTTTGTGCTCGCTTGAACTCGTCCTGAATGCCTTCCAGAGTCTTCAGCACGTTCGCCAGTCGCTTCGGCTGGTTGACCTCCCAGTCTTTTTGTGGTGCAAGTCGTATGCGCGCACCGTTGGCGCCGCCGCGCTTATCCGAGCCGCGGAAGGTTGAGGCAGACGACCACGCTGTGTACACCAACTCGGAAACCGTCAGCCCTGAAGCGAGCACTCTCCTTTTCAGCTCGGCAATATCCTTCGCATCAATCAATTTGTGATCGATGGCAGGGATGGGGTCTTGCCAGATCAGTTCTTCGGTAGGAACTTCCGGGCCGAGGTAGCGTGCGCGCGGTCCCATGTCGCGGTGCGTGAGTTTGAACCAGGCACGCGCAAAGGCGTCGGCGAATTCATCCGGGTTCTCGTAAAACCGGCGTGAGATTTTCTCGTAGACCGGATCGTAGCGCAGCGACAGGTCTGTCGTGAGCATCGTCGGCGGATGTTTCTTGGTTAGGTCGTGCGCATCAGGAATGATCGCCGGTGCATTCTTGGCCACCCATTGATACGCGCCCGCCGGGCTTTTGGTTAGTTCCCACTCGTAGCCGAACAGGTGCTCGAAAAAGTTGTTGCTCCATTCCGTCGGCGTTGCTGTCCAGGTTACTTCCGGGCCACCGGTAATGGTGTCGGCCCCTTTTCCGGTACCATAGCTGCTGATCCATCCAAGCCCTTGGGCCTCGATGGGGGCTGCATCGGGTTCGGGTCCGACATACGTAGCGGGGCCTGCGCCGTGTGCCTTGCCGAAGGTGTGACCGCCGGCGATGAGCGCCACCGTCTCGACGTCATTCATTCCCATGCGTCGGAAAGTCTCACGGATGTCCCGCGCCGCGGCGATCGGGTCCGGGTTGCCATTCGGTCCTTCCGGGTTGACGTAAATGAGGCCCATTTGCACGGCAGCGAGAGGGTTCTCAAGCTCGCGATCGCCGGAGTAGCGCTTATCCTCGAGCCACGCGCCCTCGGGACCCCAGTAGACAGACTCGTCGGGTTCCCAAGCATCCACACGTCCGCCGCCGAAGCCGAAGGTCTTAAAGCCCATGGTTTCGAACGCAACGTTGCCGGCAAGAATCATGAGGTCAGCCCAGGAGATTTTGCGGCCGTATCTTTGCTTAATCGGCCACAGCAGTCGGCGAGCCTTGTCAAGGTTGGCATTGTCGGGCCAGCTGTTGATGGGAGCGAAGCGCTGCTGTCCTGAACCGGCCCCGCCGCGACCATCACCGATGCGGTAGGTGCCGGCACTGTGCCAGGCCATACGGATGAGGAGCGGCCCGTAATGACCGAAATCCGCTAGCCACCAGTCTTGTGATTCGGTCATCAGCACTTCGAGGTCTTTTTTCATCGCCGTCAGATCGAGTCTACTGAACTCCTCGGCATAGTTGAAGTCTTCCCCCATCGGGTCCGACAGCGGCGAGTTCTGGCGCAGGATTTTCAGATTGAGCTGGCTGGGCCACCAGTCGCGGTTGGTTTTGACACTCCCGGCAGCAGCCGGATGGTGAAACGGGCATTTCGCTTGGGTTGACATATGTGATCCTCCTGGTATGTTATTTTTGCTGGTCTGAATGTACCTCTCGTCCCGTCATAAATCCAATTGATAATGTTGATATACAGATAGAGAAAAGCTATCTTCCAACCACGATGACGCTTGTTCAACTCCAGTACATCGTCGCCGTCGACACGTGGCGACACTTTGCGACTGCCGCGAAGAAGTGTTTTGTTACACAGCCGACCCTCAGTATGCAGATTCAGAAACTGGAGGAGGAGCTGGGCGTGCGCATCTTCGATCGAAGCAAAGTACCCGCAATGCCAACAGAGGAGGGCATGGCGATTATTGCGCAGGCGAGAGATATCCTCAGAGAGGCGGACAGGCTGGTTGCACTCGCCCACGAAAAGAAAGGAGAGCTGGTGGGCGAACTCAAGGTCGGCATCATCTCCACCCTTGCGCCGTATCTTCTCCCCTTGTTTCTCAAAACCTTCCTGAAGCGCTTCCCCGGCATTCGTCTCACGGTCACTGAGTTTACGACCGACGTGATTGTGGAAAGATTGAAGAAGAATGTTCTCGATGCCGGCTTGCTCGTCACACCGCTGGAAGCCAACGGCATCAGTGAACATCCGCTGTTCTACGAAGAGTTTGTTGTGTACGTCTCCCCCCACGAGTCAGCCTACAAGAAACGCTATGTTCTTGCCGACGACATCGACGTGCGCCGTCTGTGGCTTCTGGAAGAGGGACATTGCATGCGGTCGCAGATCATGCATCTGTGTGAATTGAGGACACGCGTCAGGGAAGAAAACAACTTTCAGTACGAGGCGGGGAGCGTCGAGACGCTGAAGAAGCTGGTAGAAACGAGAAACGGCATCACGATTCTTCCCGAACTTGCGCTGCACGACCTGACCGCCCGCCAGAAGAAGATGGTCCGGCACTTTAAGCCGCCGGCTCCTGTCCGCGAAGTGAGCCTGGCAACGCACCGCAATTTCGTAAAGGAGAAGTTCCTTGATGCACTGCGCGATGCTATCCTGCAGTCCATACCCAACCGTATGAAGCACAAGAACAGACGAGACGTCCTTGAGGTGGAATGATGCCGACTGAAGGAAATCACGTCGTAGAACACTCTCATTCCGCATTGACTCTCACAACACCGAAAGGTCCACACGATGAAGAATGCTCGAGCGACGTTTCCGCTCCTACTCCTTGCCAGCGCCAGCGGAATCCTGATCGGCGCGTTGCTCCGACAACCGACGAACAGTATCGACCGGCAAACCGTAGCAACCGCTGAACGCATCATTGCCATGTCGTTCACGGATGCCGAACGAGATTCCATGCTGGACGGCCTCAACAACCTCTTGAAGAACTACGCCAGTATCCGCTCAATTCCCATCCCGAACGACATCATGCCATCCCTCCTGTTCCATCCTCTGCCGAGCGGATTCAAGATTGCGCCCGGGAGGTCGTCATTCACGATGACTTCGCCCGGACACGTAGAGCGGCCGGCGGACCTGGAAGAACTTGCGTTTGCCTCCATCGGTCAGTTGTCCGAGCTTATTCGCACGCGCAAGATTACCTCACTCGATCTTACGCAAATGTATCTCGCTCGCCTAAAGCGATACGGCCCGAAGCTGGAATGCGTCATTACTCTTACCGAAGAGCTTGCACTGCGCCAGGCCCGCAAGCTCGACGAAGAACTCGCACGCGGCATCTATCGCGGCCCACTCCACGGCATCCCCTACGGCGCGAAAGACCTGCTCGCCGTCAAGGGTTATACGACGACGTGGGGAGCAATGCCCTACAAAGATCAGGTGATCGACAAGGACGCTACGGTGATCAAGAAACTTGAGGAGGCGGGGGCGGTCCTTGTTGCGAAGCTCACGCTCGGGGCGCTGGCGTGGGGAGACGTCTGGTTCGGCGGCATGACGCGCAACCCATGGAATCTTCAGCAAGGCTCCAGCGGCTCATCAGCAGGCTCGGCTTCGGCGACGGCTGCCGGACTTGTCGCCTTCGCCATCGGCTCAGAAACGTGGGGGTCTATTGTCTCACCCTCGACGCGATGCGGCACCACGGGATTGCGGCCAACGTACGGTCGCATCAGCCGGTATGGCGCCATGGCACTGAGCTGGTCGATGGATAAACTCGGACCCATCGCCCGCTCCGTTGAAGACTGCGCCATTGTCTTCAACGCCGTCTACGGGCCGGATGGAATCGACCCGACACTCTACGATGCACCGTTCAACTACTCGCCGAACGTCGACCTCCGAACGCTGCGCATCGGCTATTTGAAGATGGAGTTCGACAGCGCGCGCGTCAACAAAGCCAACAACGACTCGGTGCTCGCCGTGTTGCGGCGGTTGGGAGCGAACCTGATTCCCATCGAGCTGCCGAAGATGAACGTAAGCGACCTCTCGTTCATCCTCAGCGCGGAAGCTGCCGCGGCGTTCGATGAACTCACCCGCAGTCGCCGGGATACGCTGCTTGTGCGGCAGATGAAGAACGCCTGGCCGAACACCTTCCGCACGGCGCGGTTCATCCCCGCCGTCGAATACATCCAGGCCAACCGCCTCCGCACGCTCCTCATTCAGGAAATGGACAGGCTCATGCGCACGGTCGACGTCTACGTTACGCCAAGCTTCGGCGGCGACAACCTGTTGCTGACAAACCTCACCGGCCATCCGTGCGTTGTGCTTCCAAACGGGTTCGACGATGCCGGCAGTCCCACAAGCATTACGTTCCAGGGACGACTCTTCGATGAAGCAACATTGCTCGCCGTCGCAAAGAAGTATCAGGACGCCACAACGCACCACAAGAAACACCCTCCGATGGAGTGGTCGAACCGGTAGGAGGAATCTTCACAGGAGGCGGTTGTTGCTACTGTCGTTCGTGCTCAGTAGATTGCATCCGCTTACGGTGCCATGCTTTCTAACGCTGCATGTTCCATCATCACTGCGATGGATTCTCCAACTCAACAGGGCTATCTCCTTCTGGCGGACATCTCTGGGTTCACGTCCTTTCTCGCGAAGTCCGAATTAGACCATGCCCTCGGTATCCTGAGCAACCTACTCGAAGTTACGACCGGCGCCCTTCAGCCGCTGTTTACGATTTCCAAGTTGGAAGGGGATGCTGTTTTTGCCTGTGCCCCGGCGTCGCGTGTGGAGCGCGGCGAAACGGTGCTCGAGGTTGTAGAGTCTACGTACGTCGCGTTCCGCCGCCGGCTCGACGCCGTCCATCGGCGTACCACGTGCGAGTGCAACGCGTGCAGGAACATTCCTTCGCTCGACCTGAAGTTTGTGGCGCACTTCGGCGAGTACGGCCTCCAGTCGGTTGCCGTGTGGGAGTGGTTGAACGATTCGCGGAAGCGTGAGCGATGGGCGAGAGCGGAGGTCAAGCCCGTACTGCAACCCGGCGGAAGGACGAAACAAGGTGCACGGAATCACTGCGTGCACGGCAAATCCACAATCGTTGAGGACGTCCTGGACTGGCGGCCGTTCGACTATTTCACGGTCGACGGCACAACGCCCATGGGGACGATACGAACAACCTATGTGTTGACGCCCTACGGCTACGGCGCCGGCACGAAGCTGACGGACCATTCCCGCCTCTTGCCTCGCTCGCCATTGCTGAAGCCCTTCGCAAAACCGATGCTGAAGCTTGTGTGCAAAATGATTCATGCCGACCAGCAATACCGAACCATGGCGCAGGAGATGAAGGATGCAGATCGGCAGACCAGAGCAACAATGCAGAACAGGTGATACGTCAGCGCTTTTCGTAGGGTCGCTCCGGACTTTTCCTTTTGAGGTCGGTAACTCGACGAATGCCGAGTTCCATCAAGTCCTGCGTCTTCAAACCACCGCTTCACGTCTTCCCGCTTAAAGCCCATCCACCGGTCGTGCTGCTCGGCCACGAGGAACTCGAACGTATGCTCATCGAGGTCGGTGATGACGACGCGCCCGCCCGGCTTCACGATGCGCGCCATCTCTTTGATAGCGATGACGGGATGTTCGACGTGATGCAGATACATGTTGGCAAACGCATAGTCCACGGAAGCATACGCACTCGGCAAACGCTTTGCCTTTCCGACGCGGTAGTGGATCGGCGCGTTGTGGCCAAATGTCTCTCGCATCACCTTCAACTACAGAAGGTCGGTGAATTGTTGAACCGTTAAGCCGACTTCACGAATAATTGTTCGTAAAGTACCCTTGGCAACTTCTTTATGGTCTGGGACTGTAACGCGGCGATACGGCGGGTGTTGGTGTCGCAGGACTATGTGACTTCCTCGCTGGTGATCGAATTCGTAGCCGATTCTTGCAAGCGCTTTGACTACGGCCTGACCCGAAAGGACGGGCAGTTTGCTCATATGTCGATCACTTCTTCGGTGATGGGCGGTGGAACAGGCTCGTTGTGTTTCTTGAGACTTTCGAGATACGCTTGAACTGCCTCCTGAACATTTTTCAGTGCATCCTCTCTCGTCGCTCCTTGAGAGATACACCCGGGCAGTGAAGGAACCTCGGCTACAAAGATCCCATCTTCATCCTGATGCACCGTGACTCGGTATTTCATGCAGACCCTCCTTCATCCTGAAATTCACACTTGCCACTTGTGAACCGTGGCCATAAGGTAAGGAGTTCTCACTGAAGTTTCAATCTGGCCATCATCGGCGAGTCAGCTGCATATCGAATCCTTATGTCGACCTCCGGGTTATCGCTTCACCCCGATTGCCAGAAACATGCTCACCTCGGCTCGTTCCGTTTTGCACGCGGAGTCGGCGCAGCAGCTCACGTTCACTGATTCGACCGCCACGTTCTGTAGTCCCGCTTCTTCGAACCACCGCTTCACGTCTTCCCGCTTAAAGCCCATCCACCGGTCGTGCTGCTCGGCCACGAGGAACTCGAACGTATGCTCATCGAGGTCGGTGATGACGACGCGCCCGCCCGGCTTCACGATGCGTGCCATCTCTCGTGATGAATCCCAACCCTGCGCCGAGGTCGGCCGCGAGAGAACCGGGCACGACCGTAGCCCGCGCTACCGCTTTTTCCCGGACTGCATCGGGGAAAAACTCAGACTGCATCGTGTCCCACTGGCCGGCTATTCGGTCGAAGTACGCTTTGCTGCTCATGGTCAATCTCCTTGTTGATATTGATGACGCAGTTGGAGATGATGACATCGACAGACGCATCGGGAAGGGGAAGGTGTTCGATTTCGCCGAGTCGGAACTCCACGTTCCTCGCCGTCACCGTCTCTGCGTTTCTTCGCGCACGCGCAAGCATTTCCGGCGTCATATCAACGCCGATGACGCGGCACGAAACCATCGCCCATCGTCTAACAAAAAATTATAGAGAAAACATGTCTTTCCGACAACGGCGGGATCAACCTTTTGCCCTCTGAACGCTTCCTAATACTCCATTGCTCGGAAATCAATCTCCTCAAGCGGCAAGAGCGGCATCGGCACGCCGTTGTTCTTGAGACGGAATTGCAAATACTCCACCATCGGGTCGGCCTTGGTAACATCGATGCCGAAGAAGCGCGGCATAAACGCAGAGGGGTCGAACAATCCCGGCTTGGGTAACTCGACGATGGCAACTTCCTCGTCATGCGCGATGCCTGCACGCTCCTTCGCGATACGAATAGCCGTCTCAAGCCCGCCGAGCACATCCACCAACCCGATCTTCAAACCATCCGTCCCAGACCACACGCGTCCCTCAGCAATTGCACCAACGTCTTCCGTGCTCTTCTCTCTGCCGGTTGCAACCTTGTTCACAAAGTCTCCATACAGCGAACGAATGATCACTTCCATACGAGCTCGCTCTTCGGCCGTGAGATTGCGGTCGGGAAGCCCGATGCCAAGCAACGGTAGGGTGAAGCCGAACCCGAGGTCGGCATGTTTCCCCACCTGCACGCGGTCGGTGGTCATGCCGAGCGACTCTTTGAGCGAGATGTTGTAGAGCCACCCGCCGATGACGCCGATGGAGCCGGTGATGGTATTGGGCGCCGCGACGATGGTGTCCGCGTACATCGAAAGCCAATAACCGCCGCTCGCCGCAACATAGCCTTGCGAAACGATGACCGGCTTTTTTCCTTTCGCTTTCTTCAATGCTTCCGCGATGTAGTCGGAGGCCATCGCGTCGCCGCCGGGAGAATCGACACGCAGCACAATTGCACGGATAGATTTGTCTTTCACCGCGGACTGCACATCCTTCACCAACTTGCGAGCATGAATCCCCTCATCCATGGCACAGACTCCAAGGGCGTAGATCACCGCAATGCGGGGCAACTCACCCCAGCGATTGTCCTTCGGCAAGTTGAATCGCTCAACTTGACCTGGCTGCATGGAGCATTTCTCCTTTCCTTCTAATTGCTTGATAACTTCCCGCACCGTTTCCCATCGACCGAGCGTGTCCACAAGTCCCGCGGCAAGGGCGTCCTGCGGAAGGAGGAACGCGTGGTCGTTCACGAGCTCGTCGAACCGCGCAGGCGTCAACCCACGGCCGCTGCTGATGTCTGCTCGCGCAAGCTCGTACGCATCGTCGAGGAGCTTTTGCCGCTGCTCGCGGTCGGCATCCGACATGCGATCGCGGGCAAAGCTCTCCAGGGCCGATTTGTATTCGAAGAATCGCCACTCGTCGAATCCAATGCCGAGCTTCTCAAAGGTCCCCTTGAGAAACGTTCTGCCGGCAACATAGCCGCTGAGTTGAATCATCCCCTGCGTGTCCATCACGATCGTGTCAGCCACGGATGCGAAGTGATAGTTATCGATCGACGGCCGGTCGATGAAGACGACCACGCGCTTGCCGGCTGACTTGAAATCTTTGAGCTTCTCGCGCAGCTCCCACAGCATCGCACGGTTCACATTCATGCCCGACGTGTTGATCGCAATGCCCGACACAGCGGGGTCATGCTTTGCCGCGTCGATAGCATTGAGCATGTCAAGCAGTGTCTTCGACTGGTCGAACAACATGAAGCGACGGTATTTGATGGGGCCGAACATGTTCAGCTCGACGTAGCTGCTCTGCTTGTGGGTGAGCGAGCGCAACACCGTCCGGTCGTACGCGCCGAAGCGTATGCCGTACGTGGCGTACTGGTGCTTGCCGTTCCGGTCGAAGTGCGCCTGCGATGCTACGCCCGAATTGCCGAGGCTCAACTGGAGTCCAACCGTGAACGCCCTTGTATCGAAGTAGCGTCCCACGAGTCGAAAGCCGGGGAGAATCTCCGCCGCAGCTCCAGCACTCCATTCGGCATTTTTGAGCTTTTGGCCTGTTCGATGGGACGCATCGACGAAGAGCGTCAACATTTCATCGCCGGTGGGGCGGACAGCAAGGTCGATGACGCGCTCGGCGTCGCTCGCGCGGCCGACACTGTTCGTTGTCGCAAGACCGATGGAGAGGTAACGATTGGGACGAGAGAGAATTCCCACCGTCACATGGTTACTGCGATTGACCAGTCGCGTTTCTCCGCTAGACCAGCCGAATCCCACACCTGCGCTGAGCGACGGCCGGCCCCACGCCATTGAGAAGCGAAAATCGTTGACATACCCATCGTCTAACTCTTGATGGACCACGCCGAAGCCGGCGGAGGGGATACCGAAGAACAACCCCCACCGGTTGGGACTCCGCCACGTGCCGCCCGCGTCGGACCAGGTAAAGAGAACATCGGGTTGATGCAGCGATGTGAGCAGCGCGGGATTGTCGTAACCGTACAGGCCGAACTTCAACGCGCCGGGTGAGGTGTGCTGAAAGTTCAGCGACCGGTACGATGGAAATCGAATCTGCGCCTCCACCGATGCTGCAAACAGAATCAATACGAGAAGGATGCGTGTCATACTACCTCCTGAGATACAGATTGAGCGGATAGGGGCGACTCCCCGCCTTCAGCGGGATATTCGACAGGAGTCGCCCGTACGTCGAATAGGACGGGGGTAATATACTGAAAGATTGTAACTACTCAGCAAAAAAACTTGAAACATTACCACAGATTCACTGATTATGGTAGCGCAGTCGACAAACGCTGTTCCTTTTCAATCCTTTGTCTGTAGATATTGTTGTGCCTGTTGGGAGCACTTGCAGTAACCCAATGACACTCCTCACCAAAGGGAGAACAGAAAATTTTTTCCAAAATCTCATCTGTGAATCTGTGGTTTGAGTTGTTCACTGAGTAGGATTTTATCAAACCTCCGGTTTGATCTATCTTTCGAATGAACCGACAGGTTCATTGGCAG
>JBGFRR010000063.1:0-87150 GCA_041695045.1 Bacteroidota bacterium | reverse complement strand
CGTCGAGCAAGGCATTGAACGCTACCAACAACGTTTCAAAGAACAACAGCTTAGGTGGCTACACAAACAAGCCAAATCGCTTGGATTACAAATTATTCCAGCTTCATGTCAGTAGCAGTAAATAAGTCGCGGGTTGGAAACATCAGCATCGAAAACAGCAAAGCCCGAGTGGATCACCTCCGGCCGGGCTTTTTGTTTTCTGTAATGAAAGAATGGTCTATTACTCCCTCACGACAGGTAGATTCTCCTTATTCCACTTCAGCATTCCGCCTTCAACGTTTAGAGCCTTGAATCCCCTTTCATTCAAGAGCTTCGCTGCTCTGCCGCTTCGATTACCCGATCGACAGATGGCGAGGATGGTCTTACTCCGAAACGGCTCAAGCTCGCCTAATCTCTCCTCCAGCTCTTGCACGGGGATAAGAATCGCCCCTTTCACGTGCCCCGTCTCGCTCCGAAACTCCGCAGGCGTGCGAACATCCAGGATCACAACGTTTGTATCCTGCAGGACCAAATTATACGCCCCCGCGACGGTTATGGCGTTGCGGACCATCAGCTGTGGGGATTGTGGAGTTGATCCAAGAAATACAATGAGTCCAAGAAGAGTGGTGATTGTACTCATGTGTTATCAGCCTTTTCCTCCTGTATTGGAATGTTGATATTCCAGATTCTGGTCTGTGGTGATAAGCAGTTGGTAACCCTCTCGCTCAGCCACATCAAGTAACTCACCGTTTGATAGGTTCGACCAACCACGTTCAAACACTGTATCAATCATATGACCAGAAAGGTACTGGCGAAGGGGAACCGGTGCCCCCTGATCAAAGAGAATCTTCATTGCCGGGCGGAATCGGCTAGATGGGCAAGTTCATATTTGAGGACAGCCTCGACCTGTGCGCGTTCAACACCGGGGAACCATTCAAGAAACTGTTCAACTTTCAGCAGTGGTACATTTTGGATTTGATTGTAGGGCGAATCGGTGATTCGCCTGGCGAGACACCCTGCCCGCCGCTTCGCTCTGGCAGGCGGGCGTCTTGCCCTACATCGAAATGCCAAAATGTACCCCCACCCATTTTTTAGCTAATGTTCACGGCGTCAATTGGCTTTCAATTCTTCAGTAGCTGTCTCAACACATACTGCAGAATTCCGTCGTGCACATAGTAGTCGACTTCGTTCGGCGTATCGATGCGGGCGATGGCGTTGAACATGACAACCGAGCCATCGGACTTCGTTGCCTTCACGCGCATCTTTTTCATCGGCTGCAGACCTCCGGCAATACCTTCGATGTCATACGTCTCAAAGCCGGTTAAGCCTAGACTCTTGGCATTCTGCCCCTCCTCGAACTGCAACGGTAACACCCCCATTCCAACAAGATTGCTACGATGGATGCGTTCGAAGCTCTCGGCTATCACCGCACGCACGTTGAGAAGTCGTGGACCCTTCGCCGCCCAGTCGCGGGATGATCCGGAGCCGTACTCCTTTCCGGCGATAATGATGAGGGGTATGCCTTCATCTTTGTACTTCATTGCCGCATCGTAGATGAACATCGGCTCTGGGGAAGAAGGATGGATCGTCCAGCCGCCTTCGGTGCCCGGGGCCATCAGGTTGCGGAGGCGGATGTTGGCAAACGTTCCGCGCATCATCACTTCGTGATTACCGCGTCGCGAGCCGTACGAGTTGAAATCCTTCGGCTGTACACCGTGATCCATCAGATACGTACCGGCCGGACTTTTTGCGGAGATGGAGCCCGCGGGAGAGATGTGGTCGGTGGTGACGGAGTCTCCGAGCAGGGCTAAAACCTTCGCGCCGCGAATGTTCTGAGGCGATCTCGGTTCACGCGGCATGTTCTCGAAGTACGGCGCGGGCTTGATGTAGGTAGATTTCGGATCCCACTCGTAGCGGGCGCCTTGGGGGACTGGCAAGCCATTCCACTGCTGGCCGCCGTCGAAGACGTTGGCATATTGCCGATGGAACATCTCCGGTTTCACACACGCCCGGATGGTTATTTCCACCTCCTCAGGCGATGGCCAGATGTCTTTCAGATACACTTTCTTGCCATCCTGATCCACTCCAAGCGGGGCGTTCTGAATGTCGATGTCCATGCTGCCGGCGAGTGCATACACGACCACAAGCGGCGGCGAGGCAAGATAGTTGGCGCGAACATGAGAATTGATTCGCCCCTCGAAGTTTCTGTTGCCGGAAAGCACCGAGACCGCGACGAGGTCGTTGTCGAGCACCGCCTTTGCAATTGGCTCGGGCAAGGGACCGCTGTTGCCGATACACGTTGTGCAGCCGTAGCCGACGAGGTTGAAGCCGAGAGCATCAAGATAGGGCGTGAGTCCTGCTTCGGCGAGATAATCGGTTACGACCTTTGAGCCGGGGGCGAGGCTGGTTTTGACCCAGGGCTTCGAGGTCAACCCCCGCTCAATAGCTTTCTTGGCCAGAAGTCCCGCCGCAACCATGACGGAAGGGTTGGACGTGTTCGTGCAGCTTGTGATGGCTGCGATAACCACCGAGCCGTGCGTGAGGTCGAATTCCGAGCCATTCTTTCGGACATGAATTGTCTTCAGACAATTCTGAACGATGGAGGGATCAGTTACAGGCTGCACACTTCCACCTTCATCGACCCACTTGGCAACTGCTTCCTTGTTGAGTACAGCGCCTTTGGCCTCCAACATTTCTACCAGCGCATTACGAAACGCTCGCTTGGCAGTTGTCAACGAGACGCGATCCTGCGGCCTCTTCGGTCCTGCCAAGCTCGGCTCGACCGTAGCAAGGTCGAGTTCGATGACCTCGCTGAACTCGGGTTCAGGAGTGGTCGATGTGTGGAAGAGTCCCTGCTCTTTACAGTATGCTTCAACGAGAGCGATGAGCTCTCCGCTGCGACCGGTGAAGCGGAGGTAATTCAGCGTTTCCTGGTCAACGGGGAAGAAACCCATCGTCGCGCCGTACTCCGGCGACATATTGCCGATCGTTGCACGGTCGGCTAAGCTTAATGACGAAAGCCCCTCACCGAAAAATTCCACAAACTTCCCGACGACTCCTTTCTTGCGCAGCATCTGTGTTACGGTAAGAACCAGATCGGTTGCCGTCGCCCCGGATCGGAGTTTGCCGTGGAGTTTCAATCCAACTACCTGCGGAATCAACATCGAAATCGGCTGGCCTAACATCGCCGCCTCTGCTTCGATCCCGCCGACGCCCCACCCGAGCACGCCGAGACCGTTGATCATTGTGGTGTGTGAGTCGGTTCCCACCAGCGTGTCGGGGTACGCCAACATCTCGCCGTTGACTTTCGAGGTATACACTGCTTTGGCGAGGTACTCGAGGTTGATCTGGTGGACAATTCCTGTCCCCGGAGGCACAACGCGAAAATTCTTGAACGCCTGTTGTCCCCATCGCAGGAATGCGTACCGTTCCATGTTGCGCTCGAACTCGCGCTCGACATTCATGAGGAATGCAGCCTCGCTCCCAAACTCATCCACCTGTACCGAATGGTCGATGACGAGGTCGACTTGCTGTAGAGGGTTGATCCGATCCGGCTCGCCGTTCATTTTCACCACAGCATCACGCATCACGGCAAGGTCTACTACGCACGGCACGCCGGTGAAGTCTTGCAGCAGCACACGCGCCGGCATGAAGGCGATTTCTTTGCTCGGCACGGCCTTGGCATCCCACTGCACAAGTGCTTCGATATCTTCTCGCTTGACGACCCGGCCATCTTCCTGGCGAAGAAGGTTTTCAAGAAGGATTTTCAGCGAAACGGGGAGTCGGGAAAGCGAGATGCCGAGCGTTTTTTCAAGCTTCAGGAGAGAGTAAATGATGTAAGCCCGTTCGCCAACATTGAATGTTGATTTGGTTTGGAAACTGTCCTTGCTGACCATGGGAGAAACTCCTTCAGAAGCGGTATGGAGGAGGTGAAGAACGGAAACCAATATATAAAAAAATGTGGAGAGATACTTTCAACCGACTGGCACCTCGACGACTTGCGCATTCCATTCATGCTTCTTGATTTTTTTCTCACTATATTGACGCCCAACCGAAATCAATGATCGACATCTCCAAGAAAACCCCCACGCTCCGTACAGCCGTTGCAACGGCGACGGTCAAAGTTCATCCTTCCACGATCGAAAAACTTCGCGCGGGTCAGCTTCCCAAAGGCGACCCCCTGCCGGTCGCCAAGGTAGCCGCAATTCAGGCGGCGAAAAACGCCAGCCAGCTCATTCCCTACTGCCATCCGCTTGCAGTGGCGTTTGCCGATTGCCAGTTCGAGATTGGAACCGACACGATTGTGATCAGAACAGAAGTGCGGGCTATTGAGAAAACGGGCGTCGAGATGGAAGCCCTCACGGCCGCTTCAGCCGCAGCGTTGACGATCTACGACATGACCAAGGCGGTCGATGAGGGGATAGAAATTATCGGCGTGAAGCTTGTGAAGAAAACGGGAGGGAAGTCGGATTATACAGAACGGTTTGATGTCCCTCTGACCGCTGCAGTGCTGGTCGTGTCGGATTCGACGGCAGCGGGAAAGCGCGAAGATACGTCCGGCAAGCATGTAATAGAGCGCCTCACGAGTAGCGGCATCGAGGTGAAACAGTATGCTGTTGTGCCCGACGAGACCGATGCGATCGAAGCCGAGCTGAAGAAATACGCCGACACCATGAAGCTTGACCTTGTTATGACCAGCGGTGGAACAGGGCTTGGACTGCGAGATGTTACTCCCGAAGCGACGGAGAGAGGAATTGAACGGCAGCTCCCCGGCATTGCAGAGGTTCTCCGTGCGTACGGCCAAGAACGCATGCCCTTTGCGATGCTTTCTCGTGGCGTTGCCGGTGTGCGCGGCAGAACCTTGATTGTGAACCTCCCCGGCTCGCGTCGTGGAGTCGAGGAAGCGCTCGATGCCCTACTCCCGGCTGTGCTGCATGCGTTCAAGATGATGCAGGGGGAAGGGCATTAAGGGAGGATATGGAACTTGCCTTACAAGCGCATGGATATTCGGGAGTATAACTCCCTCACAACTTGAATTTTTTCTGTGTTAAACGGTAAGTCGATCAGGCTGGTCGACCTACAAGGTGATAGGAAATGCCGAAGCGTACAGACATTCGTTCGATATTGATCATTGGCTCCGGTCCGATTGTCATCGGTCAGGCGTGTGAGTTCGACTACTCCGGAACGCAGGCGTGCAAGGTGTTGCGCGAGGAAGGCTACCGCGTCATCCTCATTAACAGCAATCCTGCGACGATCATGACCGACCCCGACCTTGCCGATGCAACGTATGTCGAGCCGATTACGCCGGAGTTTGTTGAGAAGATCATCGAAAAGGAGCGCCCGGATGTCATCCTGCCGACGATGGGGGGGCAGACCGCGTTGAACACAGCCGTTACGCTGGCTGAACGGGGTGTGCTCGAGAAGTACGGCGTCGAGCTCATCGGTGCGAAGTTGGAAGCCATCAACAAGGCGGAAGACCGTGAGCTTTTCCAGCAGGCGATGGATCGGATAGGGCTGGCGACCGCGCGCGGCGGGTTTATCAACTCGCATGACGAAGCGCTGAAGATTGCCGAGGCCATCGGCTTTCCGCTCATCATCAGGCCGTCATTCACGTTGGGAGGGACGGGCGGCGGAATTGCATACAACGTCGAAGAGTTCCGCGAGAAGGTTGAACACGGTCTTTCCAGCAGTCCCATCCATGAAGTGCTCATCGAGGAATCTGTCATCGGGTGGAAAGAGTACGAGCTTGAGGTGATGCGCGACCTTAAGGACAACGTCGTCATCATCTGTTCGATCGAGAACTTCGACCCGATGGGGGTGCACACCGGCGACTCGATCACCGTCGCCCCCGCCCAGACACTGACGGATAAAGAGTATCAAGCCATGCGCGATGCGGCGAAGACGATCATCCGCGAAATCGGCGTGGAAACCGGCGGCTCGAACATTCAGTTTGCCGTCAATCCCACGAACGGTCGCATGCTGGTGATCGAAATGAACCCTCGCGTCTCGCGTTCATCCGCTCTCGCCTCGAAAGCGACCGGTTTCCCCATCGCGAAAATTGCTGCGAAGCTTGCCGTCGGCTACACGCTCGATGAAATCCCCAACGACATCACCAAAGAAACCCCCGCCTCATTCGAACCGACGATCGACTATTGCGTCGTCAAGATTCCGCGATGGGACTTCGAGAAGTTCAAAGGTGTTGACGACACGCTCGGCATCCAGATGAAATCCGTCGGTGAAGCGATGGCGATCGGACGCACGTTCAAGGAGGCATTGCAGAAGGCGCTCCGTTCTCTGGAGCAGGGTCGCTTCGGCCTCGGCGCAGACGGGAAGGATCTGTTTGAACTACGAACGCTTACGCCTGCTCAGCGTCATACATGGAAGAAGAAAGTGCTCGACCAACTCAAAATGCCCAAGCCGCAGAACATCTTCTCCTTGCGCTATGCTCTGCAGTTGGGCGTTAGCATCGACGAGTTGCACGCCATCACGAAAATCGACCGCTGGTTCCTCTTCAACATTCAGCAAATCGTTGAGTGCGAACAGCAGATCACCGCGCTGCAATCATCCACAGAACCGAAGCAACGGACGCGTGAGGTCTCGCAGGAATTGCTCTGGAAAGCCAAGCAGTGCGGCTTTTCGGACCGCCAGCTGGCCCATCTCTGGGGCATCAGCGAGGATGCAGTGCGCCAGCTTCGGAAGAAGCATCGCATCACACCGGTCTACAAAGTCGTCGATACGTGCGGGGCCGAGTTTGAGGCGTACACGCCGTACTATTATTCGACGTACGAGACGGAGAACGAATCGGTGCAGAGCGACCGGAAGAAGGTGATCATTCTCGGCGGCGGTCCGAACCGGATTGGCCAGGGAATTGAATTTGACTACTGCTGCGTTCACGGCGTGTATGCGTTGCGGGAAGAGGGGATCGAAGCCATTATGGTCAATTGTAATCCCGAGACCGTTTCGACGGACTACGATACGACCGATAAGTTGTATTTCGAGCCGCTCACACTTGAAGACGTGCTGAACATCTGTGAGCATGAGCAGCCTGATGGTGTGATTGTCAGCTTCGGCGGACAGACCCCGCTGAAGCTCGCGAAAGAACTGGAGCGGCATGGCGTCAACGTACTTGGAACCTTGCCGGATGGCATAGACATCGCGGAAGACCGTGAGCGGTTCGGTACGTTACTGCGGCGACTCAAAATAGCCCATCCCAAATACGGCACCGCCTACTCGGTCAACAATGCTGTGCTCGTCGCCGAACAAATCGGCTACCCCGTGCTTGTGCGGCCTTCGTATGTGCTCGGCGGACGCGCAATGGAGATCTGTTACCACAGCGACGCCGTGCGCGAGTATATGAAGAAGGCCGTCGATGTTTCCCCCGACCATCCGGTGCTGATCGACCGGTTTCTCGAGGATGCGTTCGAGTTCGACGTCGATGCCGTCAGCGACGGGAAGGACGTGTTCATCGGCGGCGTGATGGAGCATATCGAAGAAGCGGGGATTCATTCGGGCGACAGCGCGTGCGTCATCCCTCCGTACATGATTTCGCAAGAACATCTCAATCAGATCATCAACTACACCGTGAAGTTGGCAAAGGCGCTGAAGGTCGTCGGACTGTTGAACGTCCAGTATGCCCTCAAGGACGGCGTGGTGTATGTGATCGAAGCAAACCCGCGTGCGTCGCGCACGGTTCCGTTTGTGAGTAAAGCGATCGGTTTGCCGCTCGCGAAGATTGCGGCGAAAGTGATGGTGGGGAAGACGCTCGAAGAGTTGGGGGTGAAGGACTACGACTTCCGTTCGCTCAAGCACATCTCGGTGAAGGAAGCTGTGTTTCCGTTCTCCAAGTTTCCACGCGTGCCGGTGTTCCTCGGTCCTGAAATGCGTTCAACCGGCGAGGTCATGGGGATATCTTCCACCTTCGGCGGGGCTGTTGCGAAGGCACAGATGGGAGCGGGCAATACACTGCCGACGTCCGGCCGGGTGTTCATCAGCGTCAACGATAGCGACAAGAACGAGATCACGCTCGGCATTGCGCGGGAGTTTGTACAGTTAGGATTCTCGCTTGTTGCCACGGAGGGGACGCAGAAGTTTCTGAACGCGCAGGGAGTTCCTGCCGAACATGTTTACAAGGTGAACGAAGGCCGGCCGAATGTGGTGGACATGATCAAGAACGGACATATCCAGCTTGTCATCAATACGCCGCTTGGCGAGGAATCGCGCTATGATGAATTCGCCATCGGCTGGGCGGCGATCGAGCACAAAGTGGCATTTATCACTACGCTTTCTGCCGCATCATCCGCCGTGAGAGGCATCGAGCGGCAAAAGAACGACTCCTTACAGGTCAAGAGCTTGCAGGAGTATCACAGCGAAATGGTCTGGTGATTCAACGACCGTGCATGTCAACGATTTCAGACACAGTAAGGCGAGACGCCCGCCTGCCAGAGCGAAGCGGCGGGCAGGATGTCTCGCCACGAATCAGCGATTCGCCCTACATCTGAATCGAAAACGTACCACTACTGTTGGGTTGCAATGCTGGGTGCAAATCCTTATTTTAGGCCGTGCGAAAAGTGCGGTGAGAGCGTTCAGCCTCGATGATCGACCAGAGCGAGTATTGCGTTTTTCACGGTGTCAGCATCTTGCAAGACCCCCGATCATGCCACTAACAAAGGAGTCATGCCATGCCAGACCTCAATCTTGTTGACGATGAAAGTAGTTTGGAGGGTTCCGCCGAAACACCGGAGGAAACTCCAGCACCGCCAAGTCGCAGGCGGGGGGAAGGATTCCGCGTTGTCATCATCCTCGTTGCGTTAGCTATCCTTGGTGGAGTGGTCTATATGCTGAACCAGCTCGGAATCGTGAAGCTGTGGGGTGAACGCGAGCCCGTTGTGGCGACGTACGAAGAGCCCGCTGTGCAAGCGCCGGCAGGAGAGACGCCCGCCGATCAACCGCCTTCGCAACAACAAGCCGCGACGCAAGCACAACAGCCGCCTGCACAACAACCTCAGAAACCGGCGCAGCAGCCTGCTGTGAAATTAGTGGAGACGCCGCCGATCGAACCTTCGAAGCAGCCGGCGCCCGTTCAACCCCCAACACGGAAAGCCGAAGAGCCGACAAAAAGGACGGCGCCCGACGTCTCCACCATGCACGGCGCGTACACCGTGCAGGTATCTTCATGGCGCGATCGTGCAACCGCAGAGACAATGGTGCAACGCTTGAAGGATGCCGGGTACCCCGCTTTCGTTGAGCCGGTACAAGCGAAAGGTATGGAGTGGTTCGCCGTGCGGGTTGGACGGTATCCATCGGTTGCCGAAGCAAAGAAAGCAGTGGATGGCTTTGCGCTCGAACTTCGTATGCGCCACTTCATCAGCCGGACGGCAATGCAGTAACGGCTCAGTGAAAAAGTCAAACCACTCTTCATCTTCTTGTCTCATGATCGGAAAGGCTTCATGAATCTCCTCACGCTCTTCAGCAAAGGCGGGATCTTAATGTATCCGATCCTGCTCTGTTCCTTCGTCGCAGTGTTTATCGTCATCGAGCGGTTTCTTGTTCTGCGAAAAGCCCGGCTCGACGTTGGGCAGTTCATGATGCGTCTTCGCAGCGTCTTACAGAGAGGAGACATCCTCGCGGGTGTCAACTTTTGTGCAAAGACCAACGCTCCGATTGCCAATATCCTTCGGCGTGGACTCAGCAAATACCCGGAGGGACACGAGCGTGTGCGTGAGGCGATTGAGAACGCGGGGAAAGAAGAGATTTATCACCTTGAGCGAGGACTGGGAATTCTGGCAAGCGTCGCTGGTATTGCGCCCCTGTTGGGATTCCTCGGAACCGTTACAGGCATGATCGGAGCTTTTCGGATCATTGAGACGCTTGGTGGGAGCGTGAATCCATCCGATTTGGCGGGCGGCATCTGGGAAGCCCTGCTGACAACAGCCTTCGGGCTGATTGTGGGGATCATTGCCTACGGGTTCTACAACTTTTTCGTCTCTCGCGTTGCCCGTTCGGTATTTGAGATGGAAAGTGTGTCGGAAGAGTTTCTTGACCTTGTCCGCTCAGGGAAGCTCGGCGAATTGGAGTTTCCGGCAGAGGAAGCCGTTGGCGACAAGTTTTTCCGGAAGAAGGCCTGAACCGTGAAGTTTAAGACCGAACAAAAGCTCCTCACGATTTTTTCGTATTCGTCGCTTACGGACATCGTCCTGCTGCTGTTGATTTTCTTTCTCCTGTCGTCTTCATTCGTTGTACTGCCGGGCATCAGGGTGCAACTTCCCCGTGCCGAGACCGCAGAGGTAGACCATAAGCGTGACGTCGTGATTTCACTGACCGACGCCGGGGTGATTTACCTCAACAACGAGGTTGTTACCACCGAAGCGCTCCCCCCCAAACTTTCAGACCTTCTCAACAAAGCATCGGACCGCGTTGTGGTCATTAACGCCGACCGGAATGTCCAGCTCCAACTCGCTGTGCAGGTGATGGACATTGCCAAAGGTGCCGGCGCCTCCCGCTTCCTCATTGCCACACAGCCAACGCAGTAAAGGAAGCTCTCTTAGCTAGTGCCGTTCCCTATTGCTGTACCCCTGTCGAAACAGAATGTTTCTTTTTGGGAGGAGCACCAGTGTATTCACAACGGGCATATTGTGTTTACATTCTAGCCAGCAAGCGCAATGGCACCCTGTACATAAGAGTAACAAACGACTTAGCGCGTCGAGTATATGAACACAAGTTCAAAATGGTACCCGGATTTACCAATCGTCCAGTCGAATAGGGAACAAGAAAGCGGTCTCAAAAATTACACTTGTCCTGTCATCGGAAGTCCAAGAAAAACCTCATGAGCTGCTTGCAACCTCTTTCAATCGTTTCTATCCGCTCCCTTTGTGAAAGAGTACTGCGTGGATTGTCTTCAGGATGATTTTCAAATCGAAGAGCAGCGACCAGTTCTCGATGTAGTAAATATCATACTTCACGCGTTCTTCCAACGACGTGTCGCCTCGCAGTCCGTTGATTTGCGCCCAGCCGGTCAGTCCTGTCTTGACGCGGTGACGGTCTAAGTACTTCGGCACAAGCTTGCTGTATTGCTCAACGAAGTACGTCCGTTCCGGCCGCGGCCCAACAAGACTCATCTCTCCCTTGAAGACGTTGATGAGCTGAGGCAGTTCATCAAGACTCCAGCGTCGCAGAAACGCTCCTACGCGTGTTTGGCGCGGGTCGGATTTCAACCCTAACCCTGCTTCCCTGTCATGCTGCTCGGCGCCGGTCTTCATCGAGCGGAACTTGATCATTCCAAATTTTTTCCCGTCCAAACCCACACGCTCTTGGATGAAGAACACGGGTCCCCTCGAGTCCAGCTTGATTGCCAGCGCCACGACGGCTAACAGCGGCGCGCAGAGCACGAGCAGGATAGCCGACACGACAACGTCCACCAGACGCTTACTGATACTTCCCCACGTCGTCATCGGCACGGCCTTGAGCTTCAAGAAGGGGATGCCCTCGATCTCGGTGATACGGACCCGACTCGTCATAAGCTCGAGCGTATCGGGCACCAGCATGATTTCGGTGTTGAGGCCTTCACATTCACGCACCAGTTCATACAGCCACGGATGGTCTGTGTAGTTTAAGGCAACGAGAACGACATCCACCTGCTGCGATGCGATCAGTTCAGGAACGCGTTCCATCGGTCCTAAGTGCGTGGCGCCGGTGTTCTCCATCTCTCCCAGACCGTTCGCCGAACAAAAGCCGAGCACGCGATACCCGAGACCCGGCTGATGGGCAAGCGCTTCGTAGACCCGCACCGCGAAGCCATTCGTACCGACGATGATGACGTTCTTCAGGTCGTTGCCCTGAGCATACCAGCGGCGCTCAAACTTCATCACTGCATACCGGCCAAGTGCCATGAAGAGAACGGAGAACACGCCGAGCAACGCAAACACGACGCGTGAGTACGAGAACGCACGGTAAAAGAATGCGGCAGACATCACGACAAGCATGCCGAAGAATACCAGCCGGACAACGGAGAGAAACTCGTCCGAGAAATACAGATTGCGACGCGGCTTGTACATCCCGCGTGCGTTGAAAATGGTCAGCCATACAGGTATGGCGACGAGTGAGCCGTAAACGTAGGCATCGAGAGGGGGTACGCCGAGCTCAGCAGGGAAGAGAGGAAACAGCGGTGAGGCAAAGCGCAGCCAATAGGAAAACAGAAACGCCGCCTCAATCGCGACGGCATCAGAAAGCACAGTCAGAAGCGGTATGAGGAAGTCCTTGCGGCGCTGGGGAGACATAAAGTATTACACAATGAAGTGGATTGCCTGTGTGTCTTCGGGGCTTCGTGGTGAGAAATTGGGCATTCGGCTAAGCCTCCCGTGCGGGGTTGACGCATTCAGCAAAGAACGCATCAACCGAACATCTCCTGCTCAACCTGCTGGAAGATGATGTGGCCGATGGTGATGTGGCCTTCCTGAATGCGCTGCGTATCGTTTGCCGGGACAATGATGGCCAGGTCGACCAGGCCTTTCGCCTTACCTCCGTCCTTCCCCAACAATCCAATCGTTACCATCTTCATATCCCGTGCCTTCACGAAGGCTCGGTTGACATTCTCTGAGTTTCCGCTCGTACTGATGCCGATGAGGACATCCCCTTCACTCCCCAGCGCTTCCACAGACCGTGCGAAAACATTCTCAAAGCCGATGTCGTTCCCGCCGGCCGTAAGGTTCGAGGTGTCGGTTGTGAGAGCGATGGCAGGCAAGCCGGGGCGCTGAATGTTGGGACTCAGGCGAACGACGAGCTCCGTGGCGAGGTGTTGTGCGTCGGCCGCGCTGCCGCCGTTGCCGCACAGCAGGACCTTGTTCTTGTTGTTGAGAGCGTTGATGACGAGGTCGATTGCCTTCGCGATCGAGGCGATGCACTCGCGCTCAATGCTCTGCTTGACCTGAGCGCTCTCTCGAAGCGAGCCGACGATGAACTTCTCGCGTGCGAGGATGGTAACAGGAAGATGAGCCATGGAAGAGTGCCTAACGGTGAGTGATGACCGCCGCGTGAATCGTATCGGCGAATTCTTTGATGAGCGAGCTGTGGGAGTTTTCTTCGTTGACCGTTCCGGTAACAACGAACGACGCGCCGGCTTCGACCTTTGCTCGCGCCTCTTTGGGTGTCCGAATACCGCCACCAACGATGAGCGGCAGCGAGCAACGTCGAGCGAGGACGCGAATCATGTCCTCGGGCATAGACCGCTCGGCTCCACTGCCGGCATCGCAATACAGCAGGCGCATGCCGATCATCTCGGCTGCGAGCGCGTGTGCCAGCGCGATGTCCGGTTTGTCGGCAGGAATCGGCTTCGTATTGCTCATGAATTCCGCCGATGTGGTTTTGCCCGATTCGACCAGCATGTAGGCCGTCGAGATTGTCTCCAATCCAATGCGCTGGATGATCGGCGCGGCAACAACCTGATTGCCGATGAGGTAGTCGGGATTGCGGCCGCTGACGAGGACAAGGAAGAGCAGCGCGTCCGCGTTCGCTGAAACTTGAAACAGACTGCCGGGGAAGATCACTACAGGCAAGGAGGTGTTGCGCTTGATCAGTTGGAGATGAGCGTCGAACTCGGCTGTGTGCATCAAACTGCCGCCTACGAGGAAGCCGTCCGCGCCCGCTTCCGTGGCGTTGCGGACGAATGAAGGCAGCGCTTCCGCCGAAATCTTGTCGGGATCGATGAGGATGAGGTAGCCGCAGCCGCGGTCTTTTCGAATCTGCAGAAGTCGGTCGAGTGTGGTCATACGGGAGTTCATTTCAACTGGGACTGAACGATGGCCGCGGCCTCTTGAAGCGCAGCATCTAACTTTGCTATGTCCTTACCGCCTGCGGTCGCTAAATGCGGTCGCCCACCACCACCACCGCCGATGAGCTTTGCTACCGCGCCTACCAGCTTGCCGGCATCAAGCCGCTTCGCCTCGACAAGGTCGTTGGTGACGACGCAGACGAGTGAGACCTTTTCGTCAACGACCGTTGCGAGGAACCCGACCCCACTGCCGAGTTTGGCGCGGAGCGTGTCGCCCAGTGACTTCAATTCGTCCATCGACACGGGGGGAACTTTCGCGCTGACTACTTTGAGGCCATTCAGCGATACCGCCCGAGGAATGATCTCTTCGATGTTTGTGGACAGCGAAGACAACCTGTACCGTGAAAGCTCTTTTTCCAGCGCTTTCCGGCGGTCGGCGATTTCGAGGATGAGGTCTTCGAGCGTCCGCATGCGTCCGGATTGGTCTTCGAACACGTGCCGCAATGCCGGTTGGATTGCCGACGGTTGAGATTCCGCCGTTTGCATGCTCTCGAATGTGCGCTCGATGGCAGTGAACTCAGCCGACGCGAGCGGCGACGCACCGTTACTGAGTACTCTGAGTTCATCACGCAGGCGATACAGTTCCTCGATCCGTTGACAGGCGAACTCGCGACGCGCATCGTATTCTTGCTCTTGGAGTTTGAGCAATTCGAGCGCGAAGTCGGCGGTCACTGCCTCAATGCGGCGCACGCCGCTGGCGACGCTGCCTTCCGAGCGGAGGTGGAAGTAACCGACCTCCTTGGTTGAACGCACATGAGTGCCGCCGCAGAACTCCCGGCTGAACTCACCGAACTCGACGACGTTGACGAGATCGCCATACTTCTCCCCGAAAAACATCAGCGCCCCCATCTTCTTCGCTTCCTCGAACGGGATGTTGCGGTAATGGGTGAGGGGGATATCCTCCGCGATCTTCTCATTCACCAGCGCCTCGATGTCGGCGAGTTCTTGCTCGCTCACTTTGGAGGAATGGGCGAAGTCAAAGCGGAGGTGGTCGGGTGCGACGAGCGACCCCGACTGATGAACATGCGTGCCGAGGATCTTCCGCAGCGCTGCGTGCACAATGTGCGTCGCCGTATGATTGCGCATGATGGCGTAGCGGCGCTCTTTGTCAACGCGTGCGCGAGCAGTCTCGCCGATGATGAGCGCTGCGGGCGTTTCGAGGATGTGCACATTCACCGCCCCGCTCTTCTGCGTATCGTGAACGCGATAGTGCCGTCCCGCAATCTCGATAGAACCCATGTCTCCAACCTGTCCACCCGATTCGGCATAGAAAGGGGTTTCAGCAAGCACGAGAAGATGCCGGTCGCCTTTGATAATGATGGTTTCGGCCACTAACTCATCATAGCCGACGAACTTGAGCTGCCGGGAGGAAAGGTCGTGCGCGAACTCCAGCAATTGTTCCTTGACAAGGATAAACTGGATATCGGCTTTACCTCCGTCAATGTCGCCACCAGTGCTGATCGATCCCGACGTTCGTGATCGTGTCCGCTGCTCCTCCATCAACGTTTCAAATCCCCTTTCATCAACCTCGAGCCCGCGCTCCTTTGCAAGCAGTGCAGTCAAATCTACCGGGAAACCAAACGTGTCGTAGAGCTTGAAGACATCTTCACCTCGGATGAGCTTCGAGCCATTGCGTTCAGCCTGTTCGGCAACGTCCTGAAAAATCTCCAACCCGCGATCGAGCGTGGCATTAAATCCCTCCTCTTCGGCCTTGATGATGCGCTCGATGGTAGCTTTGTTCTGGACGATTTCGGGAAAGACGTCTCCCATCGTATCCGTCAGCGTTTGGACGAGTTTGTAGATGAAGGGCTCGTGCATGTCGAGCGTCCGGCCGAAGCGCGCGGCACGGCGAAGGATGCGTCGGAGCACGTACCCGCGGCCTTCGTTGGATGGCATTGCTCCATCGCCAATGGCAAAGGTGAGTGCGCGAACGTGGTCGGCGATGACGCGCATGGCAATATCGGTTTCCGATCCGCCTATGGTGGACGGGCCGGAGTACGATTTGCCGGCGATCGAGCCAATGGTGCTCAACAGAGGAGTGAAGACATCCGTGTCGTAGTTCGAGTGCTTGTGTTGCAGTACCGCGCAGATGCGCTCGAAGCCCATGCCGGTATCGACATGTTTGGCGGGAAGTGTGGTGAGCGTGCCGGACTGGTCGCGATTGTATTGAATGAAGACGAGGTTCCAGATTTCGATCACGTCTCCGCTTTGCGGGGCGTTGATCATCGAGGCCGTTGCGCCGGCGTTCGGCGTCCAGTCGTAATGAATCTCCGAGCATGGACCGCACGGACCCGTTTCTCCCATCTCCCAAAAATTGTCTTTCTCGTCGAACCGCAGAACGTGTGCAGGATTGATGTCCGTAACGGTCTTCCAGAGTTGTTCTGCTTCGTTGTCGTCCTTGTAGACAGTTGCCCAGAGGCGTTCCTTCGGCAGGCCCCACACGCTCGTGAGCAGCTCCCACGCCCACTCGATGGCTTCTTTCTTGTAATAATCGCCGAACGACCAGTTGCCCAACATCTCGAAGAAGGTGTGGTGGTAGGTGTCGCGCCCAACCTCTTCGAGGTCGTTGTGCTTACCGCTGACGCGGATGCACTTCTGCGTGTCGGCCGCGCGGTTGTAGGGACGTGTACCGGTGCCGAGGAAGACATCCTTGAACTGATTCATGCCGGCGTTGGTGAAGAGCAGCGTCTCATCGCCGTGCGGAATGACCGGTGCACTGGGGACGATGGCGTGCCCCCGGGCTTTGAAAAAATCCAGAAAGCTTTGTCGAATTTCGCGTGATGTCATGACCGCCGTACTGCTGTGGTGTGCTGTTCAAACTTCAATCTGTGTGTGCAGCGCTATTTCTTCGAGAACGCCCGAGACCTGGATGCATTCGGGCATCGTTCCTTCATACACCGCCGCTTTGCCTTTGGTGTGGACTTCCCACGTGAGCGCTTCTGCACGGGCCCGGTCGCAGCGCGTGGCCTTGATCAATTGGTCGATTACCTCGTCGAAGGTGTGGACTTGATCATTGAAGAGGATCACCTTTGCCGGTTCTGTGGTGAGAACGTCCTCGCCAGTTTCCTCTTCAACCTGCGGTGTTGTCGTTGAACTAAAGAGTTGAAGGTCTTCAGACATTCGGTATCACGCGTTCACTTCACGAGAGCAAGGTCGTTTGCAGATGTCGATTGACACCACCCACCCCCATCGTGGTGGGTGAAACGCACGAAACATGTGAATGATAACCAAATTTGGCCTGCCATTCAAGGAACGCACGCAAAACAAAAAAAGGCATCCCGCGGGATGCCTCGTGCAGACGGGTAAACGCACTGACATGTTTTTGACAATCTGCGGTGGCGTCAGCTTTGTGTATGTTGGCGATGCAACTCCTTAATGTCTGGATGGAAGCGGGATGTGTTCACGAATGCGGCGGGCATAGTCGGAAAGCTCGCCGTTGCCGTACTGCTTGAGTGTGAGGACGAACTTGATGTTGTCGTCCTCATACCGCGGCGTCACGTGAAAGTGAAAATGAAACACCGATTGCCCTGCGACGCGGCCGTTATTCGAGAAGATGTTAAAGCCCTTCAGCCCAAGGCTTTTGGTAAGAGCATGGGCAATAACATGGGTAGCGTCAAGAACATCGGCGAAGGCTTCGCGTGGGAGGTTGAGGAAATTGGTGCAGTGCAGCTTGGGAATAACGAGTGCGTGGCCGTAGTGGATAGGGTTGATGTCGAGGATACAGATGGCGCGGAGGTTTTCGTAGAGAATTTCTGCGTCGAGTTCTCGGCGGATGATCTTACAGAATGTGCAGTCGCTCATGCGTTCGAATCACGTGTGTCGCAGTAATCAGTGGCGGAACGAATCTACCCATTATTCGCCCGAAAGTCAAAGAACACGCATGATAGCATCGCGTGGTCTCAAAAGCGATGCTACGGCGACTGCGTTCATCTGTCTTGCTTCTCCTCACGAGTTTTGGTATATTTTACCTTACTGCTTTGCAATCTCCCACCCAATTTTTAGTAAGGAAGACATCATGAATAGAAGGACGATCGTGTGGGGTACGGGTCTTGTAATGGCGCTGCTCGTGTTTCAGGGTTTTCAATGCGCCTCGCCTGAGCTCACAGGCGCGAAGATCCACATCCAACAACACAACTATCAAGAGGCGCTTCCGCTGCTTGAGAAAGAAGTGGCCAACAATCCCACGAACGAAGAGGCCTGGTATCTGCTCGGCGCCGTGCGTGCCGACCTTGGCGATTACAAGGGGATGAACGAAGCGTTCGACCAGGCGCTCAAACTGGCTCCTACGCATGCGCAAGAAATTTACGGGATTCGATACACCAGATGGGGCGTGCACATTAATGCGGGCGTGAACTATCTGGAACGCGCATCCAGCGATTCGGCGGAATTCTTTGACAAGTCGATCGACGAGTTCACCAAAGCCATCGCCGCCATACCGGATACTGCCCTGACCTACCGTTACCTTGCCTACGCGTACAACAATAAGGGAGACTACCGGCAGGCGCTTGAGACGTTTAAGAAGGCATGGAAGATGGGGGACGAGATCGAATCGGCAAAGCGGGCAGGACGCATCCACGTGTTCCTCGGCCTTGAGCTGAAGAACAAGTTTGAGACCGAGAACAGGGAACAGCTTCGCGCACTGGCCAACTTGAATCAGGTTCGGAAGAACACCCGCACGGAAGACGTTCGCATGCTGTTGGGCGAACCGTCGAACGTTCGCCGAGGGCCGAGAGGGACGAAGAAGGAAGACTGGACGTACAGCAAGTATAACCTCGTCCTCGCCATGGATAATGACAGAGTTGTGGAGAAGAAGTTCCAATCGCCCTACAATCCCGGTATTGATTCAACTAACTACCGGAAGGCGATGGTAGAATTTGCCGAGGCGGTGACGATCCTAGAGGAAGCTATCGCAAGCGACCCGAAGGATACAGAGACCGTCAACGTACTGCTGCAAGCGTACGTGGAATCGGAGCGTATCAAGGAAGCGATTACCGTCTTTGCGGATCAAGTCAAACAGGACCCGGAAAACAAACAGAGCCGGTATTTGCTCGGGGTCCTGTTGCGGCAGGATGGCCGCTACGATGACGCCATTGACCAGTTCAAGGAGGCGGTCCGCATCGATCCGGAGTTTGGCGATGCGATTTACGACATTGGAGCGACATACTACAACTGGGGTGTTGATTTGATTCGTGCGGCGGAAGACCGTGGAGAGCGGGAGCAATCGAAGGAAGCGACAGAAAAGTTTGAGAAGGCCCTTCCGTACATGGAGAAGGTGTTGCAGCAGCGCCCCGAGTCGCCGGAGATCTTGGAAACGATCGGCACAATCTATGCGCGCCTTGGCCAAACGCAGAAGGCCGCCGACGCGTTTACAAAGGCGGATAAACTCCGCCAGGGCCGATAACCAGGGATCCAGCCTACGGTTGCACGCATGCGTGCA
Organism: Bacteroidota bacterium; assembly: GCA_041695045.1. GTDB lineage: Bacteria > Bacteroidota > Ignavibacteria > UBA10030 > UBA10030 > JBGFRR01. The sequence goes on along the minus strand of JBGFRR010000063.1, from coordinate 67,912 downwards.
GGCACCTCTGGCCGATGCGCAGTCATAGGCTTTGTGTTGTTCCATCGCAAAGGAGACGAACATGGAAGAGCAGTCACCACAGCAGATCAACATCGAGTTGGGAGAGAAAGAGGCGGAGGGGATTTACTCGAACCTCGCCATTATCACGCACTCACCGGCAGAGTTCGTCATCGACTTTACCCGCGTTCTGCCGGGCGTACCGAAAGCAAAAGTGCATGCCCGTATCATCATGACGCCCCAGCACGCCAAGATGTTGCTCAATGCGATCAAGGACAACATCGATAAGTACGAGAAAAAATTCGGAGAGATTAAGTTGGTGGGAGAGATTGCCGGCGGACAGGGGATGGGGTTCCAGCCGTCGCCGAAGGGAGAAAAGATCCACTAAAGAATCTCTCAGCGTCGAGATGACAAAGGCGGTCCATTCGGGCCGCCTTTGTTTTTTGGTGGAGTTTGTAGCAAAGAGGCAAAACGACTACCAAGAGGAACGAACACCGCTAAAGGATGTACCGGCTGAGGTCGCGATTGCGGACAATAGAGCTGAGCTTCTCCTGAACCGCGGTTTTTGAGATGGAGATGGTTCGGGCGTTGATACCGTCGGGAGACTCGAAGAGGAATTCTTCCAGAAGCGTTGTCATGACCGTATGCAGCCGGCGAGCACCGATGTTTTCGACTTGCTCGTTGACCTCGTAGGCGACGCGGGCAATCTCCTGGATAGCATCATCGTCGAACTGAAGCGTGATGCCCTCGGTTCCTAACAATGCGGCATATTGCTTCAGCAAAGCATTCTGAGGCAGCGTGAGAATCTTCACAAAGTCCTCCTCGGTCAGGCTACGCAACTCGACGCGGATGGGGAAGCGCCCCTGCAGCTCTGGAATGAGGTCAGACGGCTTGGCAACGTGGAACGCGCCCGATGCGATGAACAGGATGTGATCGGTCTTGACCATGCCGTACTTCGTGAGCACGCTGGAGCCTTCGACGATGGGGAGCAGGTCCCGCTGCACGCCTTCGCGCGAAACATCCGGCCCCGAGGTTTGCCCCTTGCTGCTTGTAATCTTGTCGATCTCATCAATAAAGACGATCCCCGAATTCTCAATCCGCTCGATAGCTTCCTTCATGACTTGTTCCATGTCGATGAGCTTCTGCGCCTCCTCCTGCGTGAGGACGGCCAGCGCTTCCTTCACCGTCATCCGACGCTGCTTGTTTTTCTTCGGCAACAGACCGCCGAGCATTTCCTGAACGTTGATTCCCATCTCTTCGAGGCTCATCGGTCCCATCACCTGCATCAACGGCATCTGCGGAGCGGAGAGTTCAAGCTCGATGACACGCTCGTCGAGTGTGCCGTTACGAAGCATTTCGCGAAACCGCTTCCGCGTTGTTTCTCCGTCGCTCTCCGCCTGTGCCGCGTCTCCCCCGACCTCCCCGACAAGTCGGGGCGGTGTCCGAACGGGAGGGAGGAGGATGTCCAGTACTCGTTCCTCGGCTAATCGACACGCGCGTCCCTGCACCTCCTGGGTCTTCTCCGCCTTCACCATGTTCACGCCGATCTCCGTGAGGTCGCGGATCATGGACTCGACATCGCGTCCTACATAGCCAACTTCAGTGAACTTCGACGCCTCGACCTTGATGAACGGCGCTCGCGCTAACTTCGCCAGCCGCCGCGCTATCTCGGTCTTTCCCACTCCTGTCGGGCCAATGAGGATGATGTTGTTCGGCATGATCTCCTCGCGCAGCGCTTCGGGCGCTTGAAGCCTCCGCCAGCGATTACGGAGGGCGATGGCTACGGACTTCTTTGCCGCTTGCTGGCCGATGATGTATTTGTCGAGCTCCCGGACGATCTGTCGCGGGGTGAGTTCCTGAACAGATTGAAAGGTCGGGGTCAACGGAGCATCCGGGTCTGGAGTAGACTTCGTGCGTGCGAGCTGTGCCATCGTCACAATTCCTCGATGTGGAAATGCTTGTTCGTGTAGATGCAGATGTCTGCCGCCGTCTCAAGCGCTTCCTGCACAATCTCGCGGGCGTCTAGCGACGTGTGTTTGACTAACATGCGCGCTGCGGCGAGTGCGTAGCTGCCACCCGAGCCGACGGCGACAATGCCGTCGTCCGGCTCGATGACGTCGCCAGTGCCGGAGATGATGAGCGCATGGTCTTTGTCGAGCACGGCGAGGAGTGCCTCAAGCTGGCGGAGATATTTGTCGGTGCGCCAGAGCTTCGCAAGCTCGACGGCTGAGCGAACGAGCTGGCCGTTATGCTGCTCGAGCTTTTCCTCGAACCGCTCTAACAGGCTGAACGCATCCGCGGCAGCACCGGCGAACCCGACGAGGACGGCGTCGTTGTAGAGGCGGCGGATTTTGTTCGAACGCTGTTTCATCACCGTCGTACCGACCGTGACTTGCCCGTCGCTACCAATCGCGACCTTGCCGTTGTTTCGAACTCCGAGAATGGTTGTTGCATGAACCATCGGTGTGCTCATGGTGTCGTGCCTTCTACAGTTTTCTTCTCATGCGTGCAACGGGGAGGCCGAGCATCTCGCGGTATTTGGCTACGGTTCGACGCGCAATCTTGATGCCTTCGGAGCGGAGGATTTCGGCAATCTGGTCGTCGTTCAGTGGCTTCTGCGGGTCTTCGGTGTCGATGATTTCTTTGACGTGTTGTTTCACCATCAGGTTGGAAATGTTCTCGCCGTTCTCCGATTCGAGTCCCGCCGTGAAGAAGTACTTGAGCGGAAAGACGCCGTACTCCGTCTGCACATACTTGTTGTTTACGACGCGGCTGATCGTCGAAATATCCACGCCGACCGCACCGGCAATGTCCTTGTAAATCATCGGCTTCAGCACCTCTCCCTCTTCGAACCACTGCCGCTGCCGGTCGATGATGGCGCGCATGACTTTCAGCAGCGTCTCCCTCCGCTGGTGGATGGAGGCGATAAACCATTTAGCGGATTCAAATTTTTTTCTGATGAAATCTTTCGCTTCGCGGTCTGTTTTCCGATTGCGCGCGGTGGCAAGCTCCTTGTACGCCCGGTTGAGCCGGAGGGGTGGAATGTTTCTATCGTTCAGGAGGATGATGAAATCGTCGTCATCCTTTCGCACGATGAAATCCGGGGTAATGTAGTTCTCATGCGGTGTGAACTGTCCTTCGCCGGGCTTCGGGTTGAGATGCTGGATAAGGTCGAGCACCTTCTTCAGTGTGTCGGTCGAAATCTGCAGATGTTGAGTGAGTGTATCGAACCGTTTCTGCTTGAGGTCGTCGAAACAGTCTCGCACAATCCGGAGCGCAAGCTCTTTCAGCACGGGGTCGAATTTTCCCACAGTCAGTTGGGCAATGAGACACTCCTGCAGATGACGTGCGCCTATCCCCGGCGGGTCTAACTGTTGAATCTTCTTGAGTACGCACTCGGCGTGTTCAATGCCGATGGAGAGTCCAAAGCTCAAGTTCAAATCCTGCACAATGAGCGCTAACTCGCGCCGCAGATATCCATCCTCATCCACATTGCCGATGATCTCTTCTGCGAGCAGAATGTCGGTCTCATCGACATCGAGAAGGCGAAACTGCGAAAGCAGGCGTTCAGACAGCGGGATTGTTGAGGGGATGAGGGGTTCGTAGGCTTCTTCGTCATCCGGTGTGTTGAACGAGCGCTCGGGGCTCTTGTATCCTTCCAGGTCGTCGTTCATGTAATCGTCAAGCGTATAGGAATCCTCCGCCTTCTTCTCGGCACCGTCTTCGCCGACCTGTTCGAGTACCGCTTCCGGCTCCTCCTGCTCGAGTGTCTGCGTCATGCTTTCATCAATCTCTAACATAGGGTTCAGCTCGAGCTCCGTTTTGATCCGCTGTTCCATGGCGATGGTCGGAAGCTGCAACAGCTTAAGGTACTGCACCTGCTGCGGCGTCAGTTTCAAACCCATGCGGAGTTGTTGCTGCAGATTGATCATCGCTCGGCCAGTTCCTCGGATTCTTCATTCAGATGTGCAAGACGAACGAGTTCGGAATACGCCTTCTCGATTTCTCCTACTTCGCTGTCAAATAACGGGGCACCTCGGCCGCCGGGGAGTGTGCAGCACGCTCCTTGACAGCGCTGGAGGTCGCACGCGAACCGGAGGGTCGCGGTGTCCGGGTGGATCGATATCCCCTGTGGTGTGGCCATCGCACTATGACATCATTCGCAAATGCAGAAGCAGTATAGTCAAAAAAAAGTACAAGTGAAAGCAACCCGCGGATGTTTGGAATGATGAACAATCGACGCCACCGCTGCTTCTGATTTGCCTTCATCCGTCTGGCAGCGGCCGGGCATCACGGGCTTTACGCAGGTGACGAGAAGGGATGGACGGTCGAGATGCGCATTCTGTACTGCCGTAGATCCGCTACTTCATGGTTGTTGTGAATGCCGTCAGAATGCTCTTGAGACTCGGCTCGCCGATCTCCTCAAGTTCATAGTAGACGCGGTACGCAGGCTTCTTCATCTTCACAATACGTGTGAGGTTGATGGGTGTTCCGATGACGACCGCGTCGCATGGGGTTTTGTTGATGGTCGCCTCAAGATCCTTGATCTGTTGCTTACCATATCCCATTGCCGGAAGAAGGATGCCGATGTTGGGATACATCTCATAGGTCTTCTTGATTTCACCGACGGCGTAGGGACGCGGATCGATGATCTCCGACGCGCCGAACTTCTGTGCGGCGACGGTCCCGGCTCCGTATCGCATCTCCCCGTGTGTCAGAGTCGGTCCATCCTCGATGACCAAAACCCGTTTTCCCGCGATCTTATCGCTGTGTTCCGCGAAAATCGGAGACGCCGCTTCGATGATTCGCCCGAATGTGTTCACTTTGCGGATGTTTTCGCGCAGAGCAAATATCGCGCGGGGTTCCGCCGAATCGATCTTGTTGATAATCACAACGTCAGCCATCCGGAGATTTGACTCCCCCGGATAGTAGGTAAGCTCGTTGCCGACGCGGAGAGGATCGGTGACGACGATCGTAAGATCCGGCTCGAAGAAGGGGGAATCGTTGTTGCCTCCGTCCCAGATGATCATATCCGCTTCCCGCTCTGCGTCCTCCAGAATTGGCTGATAGTCCACTCCCGCGTAAACAATGCTGCCGCTCGTGATGTGCGGCTCGTATTCCTCCATCTCTTCGATGGTGCAGTGATGGCGATGGAGGTCTTGAACGGTGGCAAAGCGCTGAACCTTCTGCTTCTCCAAGTCCCCATACGGCATCGGATGACGCACGACGGCGACTTTGTACCCGAGATCCCGAAGAATGCGCGAAACCTTTCTGCACGTCTGACTTTTTCCACTTCCAGTCCGTACGGCGCAAACCGAAACGACGGGTTTCTTGGAAACGAGCATCGTGTCGGGGATGCTGAGAATCTTGAAGTGGGCACCGGCCGTCGTGACTCGCGAACCGATGCTCATGACATGGTTGTAGGAGATGTCGCTGTACGAGAAGACCGCTTCTTCGACATCGTACTCGCGAATGATCTTTTCAAGGTCCTGTTCCCTGAAAATGGGAATTCCCTTCGGGTACAGTTTCCCGGCCAATGAAGCAGGGTATTTTCGCCCTGCAATATTCGGAATCTGTGCGGCCGTGAATGCGACGACGTCATATCGCTCGTTGTCGCGATAGATCATGTTGAAGTTGTGGAAATCGCGTCCCGCTGCACCGATGATGATCGTTCTCACGCGCTTCATTTCTGCCATACAAGTTTCCTCTCTTCTGCTGTTCTTGTTGTGACGAGATTTTCAATCACACTCTTGAATCGCTCAAATGCCCAATCAATTTCATCCTTTGTGATGATCAAGGGGGGCGCGATGCGTATCACGGTGTCGTGTGTTTCCTTGCAGAGGATCCCTTTCTCCATCAGCGCCTCGCAGTATGGGCGTGCATTCGTATCGAGGACTATGCCGATCCATAATCCTCGTCCTCGAATCTTCTTGACGCGCGGACTCCGGATCGTCAGAAGCTTTTGCAGAAAGTATTTGCCCAATTCAAACGAACGCTCCACCAGCTTCTCTTCTTCAATCACGCGGAGCGCGGCGATTGCGGTGGCACAGGCGAGGGGGTTTCCGCCAAACGTCGATCCATGCTCGCCAGGGTTGAACACACCGAGGATGTCTGCTCGGGAGAGAACGGCAGAGACCGGATACAATCCGCCGGAGAGTGCTTTGCCGATGATGACCATATCGGGCCGAATTCCTTCGTACTCGAAGGCAAACATCTTTCCCGCCCGCCCCAATCCCGATTGAATCTCATCGAGGATCAGGAGCATGTTGTTGGTTCGACAGATTTCTGCCGCTTCTTTCAGATAGCCGTCGGGGGGGATCACAACCCCTGACTCTCCCTGGATGGGTTCAACGAGGAACGCGGCGGTATGTGGAGTAATCTTCGACTTCAAATCCTCAAGATCGCCATAGCGGACGATCGGGAACCCCGGCGTGTAGGGCCCGAATCCCTCACGGTACTGCTTTTCAGTCGAAAAGCTGATGATCGTTGTCGTGCGGCCGTGGAAGTTCTCCGACGCGCAGATGATCTCGGCTCTGTTTTCCGGGATACCTTTTTTTGTGTATCCCCACTTCTGTGCCGCCTTGACCGCTGTTTCCACTGCTTCCGCACCTGAGTTCATCGGCAGGAACATCTCATATCCTGTCTGCCGATGAAGCTCTTTGTAGAGAAGGCCGAGTTTGTCATTTCGAAAGGCGCGGCTCGTCAAGGAGAGTTCACGCGCCTGCGCGGTGAATGCTTCGACGATGCGGGGATGACAGTGCCCTTGGTTCAGCGCAGAGTACGCTGCAAGGCAATCCATGTACCTCTTGCCGTCAACGTCGGTGACCCAGACGCCTTCTCCTTTTTGGAGGACGATGTCGAGAGGAGCGTAGTTCCGGGCGCCGTACTTCTGTTCGAGTTCGATGTAATCGTTCGTTTTCATTTTGCACCACCAGTCTTTGCTAAGGATAATCGAAGAGTAACGTCAACAATGCCATTCGAACGAAGAGACCGTTTCGTGATTGGCGGAAATAGGCCGAACGAGGATCCTGATCCACAGAAGCATCGATTTCCACCGACCGGGGAAGAGGATGCATGATGATGGCATTCGGTTTCATCCGTGCCAGAGTCTTCGCGTCGATGTTATACTGCGAGAGGTCGACATCGCTCTTGTGAAGTCTCTCCCGGTCGATTCTCGTTTGGTACACGACATCAACCTGAGGCAAAACAGTGGACGGGTCGGAAGCGATTTCGTATGCAACGCTGTTCTCATCCAGATGATTCAGGATATCGTGCCTTACCTGCATCTCTGGGGGAGCGAGGAAGTAGAGTTTTGTCCGTTCAAATTTGCTCAGCAGGTACGCCAGAGAGCGGACTGTACGGCCGGTATCCAGTGCCCCGATCATCGCTACCGACAATCCGTCGAGCGTCTTGCATTCGTTGTAAATCGTGTAGAGGTCGAGCAAGGCCTGAGTCGGATGTTGCCCTCCCTGTCCGTCCCCCGCGTTGATCACCGGAACGGGAGAGACCGCCGCGGCCCGCGCGGCTCCTCCCTCCTCTGAATGCCGCAAAACAATGACATCGCAATGAGTTCCAATAATGCGGATGGTGTCTTCGAGTTGTTCCCCCTTCACCTCGGAGGAAAATTCGTTGGCAAACTCCGTTGAGAGTACCCCTCCGCCGAGACGATGCATCGCCGCCTCGAATGAGAAGCGTGTTCGGGTTGATGGCCTGTAGAAGAGTGTGGCCATAATTTTATCCTGATAATCCTTTGTGCCGCCCCGCTGAACGATGCGCTCCATGTGCCGCGTCCGGTGAAACAACTCCATCAGCATAGGAACGGAAAACTGCTGAGAGCTCATCACGTGATTGAGTTTCATAGGATTCTCGCTCTTGTTTTATGGGACGATATGCGTTCCCATTTTGCCGTCGATCGCTTCGAGAAGATACTTAAACGATGTGATGATAACTTCTTTCCCCCCTTTGTGGAGGAATTGAATTGCGGACTCGACTTTGGGTCCCATGCTTCCGGCGGGAAACTGCCCCGCCTTCAAATGGGAAGCCATCTCCGAGGCCGTCGCCTTGGGGATGCCGCGTTTGGTCGGCTTCGTGAAATCCAGGTAGACCTGATCTGCATCGGTACTGATAAGAAAGAGATCAACGCCCAGTCCCGCTGCCAACAACGCCGAAGCCCGGTCTTTGTCGATGACTGCTTCCACTCCTTCTACTTTGTATCCGGGATGTTCGATGACGGGAATACCACCGCCGCCCACGGCGATCACGATCATCCCAAGGCCGAGGATCTTCCGGATAATGTCTTCTTCAAAAACCTCGACGGGCTCAGGGGAGGGCACGACGCGACGGTAGCCGCGCGCCGGATCTTCGACCATCTTCCAACCAAACCGCCGCTGTTTTTCTTCTGCATCGAGCTTCGAGTAGAAAGGGCCGATTGGTTTCGTTGGATTCTGAAAAGCAGGGTCATCTTTATTGACCCTGACTTGCGTCAGAACCGTCATGATGGGAGTAAAGAGGCCGATTTGCCGGAGTTCGAATTCCATCGCGCGCTGCAGAAGATAGCCGATCTCGCATTGAGTCGTCGCCACACACACGTCGAGGGGATGGGTGTACACCTCTGCTGCGGCGCGCTCTGAACGGAGAAGTGCTGCACCAACCTGCGGCCCGTTTCCATGCGTAATCACGATTTTCCACCCGCGTTCAACGAGACGGACAATAGCGCGAGCCGTGGTATGTGCGTTTCGGAGTTGCTCTTCAATTGTTCCGCGTTCACCAGCACGGAGCAACGAATTTCCTCCGATCGCAATCACGGCGCTTTTTCGTACAACAGTGGTTATGGTCATTTCATAAGTTGGTACATGATTGCTTTCTGAACGTGGAGACGGTTTTCCGCTTCCTGGAAGACAACCGAGTTGGGAGAATCGATCACCTCGTCAGTCACTTCTTCACCCCGGTGCGCGGGGAGGCAGTGCATGAAGATCGCGTCGTTCTTAGCGTGGGACATGAGCGTGCTATTTACCTGGAACGGCAGGAAGACCTTTTTCCGTGCCTCGGCTTCGGACTCCTGTCCCATCGATGCCCAGACGTCGGTGTAGACAATATCTGCGCCGTTCACTCCAGCCACGGGATCATGGACGATCTCGATCGATGCGCCTGTCAGCTTTGCATCTTCGCGGGCATGCTCAATGGCCTGCGGTTTCGGCTTGTGCCCTTCCGGGCATACCACAGTAACATGGACGCCGAGCCGGGCCCCGGCAACCATCAACGAATGGGCAACGTTGTTGCCGTCGCCGACATAGCAGAGCTTGAGACCCTTGAGAGTTCCTTTCACCTCTTGCACCGTGAAGTAATCCGCCATTGCCTGACACGGATGCGAGTAATCTGTGAGTGCGTTGATTACCGGGATGGAGGCAAATCTGGCCATATCGATGACGATCTGGTGCGCGAACGTCCGGATCATGATTCCCTGAACCATGCGCTCGAGGTTCTTCGCGACATCGTACACCGATTCACGTTTTCCCAGATTGATTTCTGACGGAAGGAGCGTGACGGAGAAGCCGCCTAACTGCTGAATACCGACGTCGAACGTTACGCGTGTGCGTAGTGAAGGTTTTTCAAGAATGAGGGCGAGAGTCTTTCCTTTGAGTGCCTCGCTGAACTTCGCGCGGTCGGCTTTCATCGCCGCGGCGAGATCGAATGTTTTGACAATTTCTTCTGAAGTAAAATCTCGAACACAGAGGAAGTTCTTTTTCATCGGATGATGATCCTTGGTATGTTACGGTGATTCTACGTCATGGTTTCTATCGTCACGGTGCCGCGGGTTGCGCGCGCGAGACTGTTCACATCGAAGTTGACGGACGTGCCGTACAAACCGTGCCGTGTTGACAGACCGGGAGACTGCTGCGACTTCAGTTTGGGACGTCGCGCGCCAGGTGATGCAGTGGTTTGGTGAGAGTTGCCTTCGTATGCGGACGTTGAGATTGCATAAGAGAGTTGGGATTCGTTTCGCACACTAACGCGACACAAAGATAGGGAAAATTGCCTCGAAGCGCCAAAGAATCCGCTTGCCTTTGGGGTCAACTTTTGGTATTTTGTAATGCACGAAAAGCCTGATAACTCAGGCTTTTGCGTTCTTGGGAATGGGCAACGGCATAATGGAATCCGTTGTTTTCCAAAAGCGATGCACGAGCCTGATTGTTCTGTAGAAATATCCTTTTTTTGAATTTTTCATTTTCCGTTCTTCATGGCACATGGTGGCCATAGTTCAGTCCCAAAACTTCCCACGAACCCGACGGAGTCGGGAGAGTGGCTGAAGTTTTGAGGATCCCGCCGCTGTTTGGCGGGATTGGTTGCCGCTCGGTTTCAGGTTTCACATGGTGGCCATAGTTCAGTCCCAAAACTTCCCACGAACCCGACGGAGTCGGGAGAGTGGCTGAAGTTTTGAGGATCCCGCCGCTGTTTGGCGGGATTGGTTGCCGCTCGGTTTCAGGTTTCACATGGTGGCCATAGTTCAGTTGGTTAGAACGCCAGGTTGTGGCCCTGGAGGTCGTGGGTTCAAATCCCACTGGTCACCCGAGGAAGGTTGCAAGTTGGAGTCTTCGATCTGACGGGGAGAGGGATCACTTGGTGGATGGATAGAAGAGGGCGTGGGAGATACTATGCCGCACGGATGAAATGTTTCCCCGGCAACTGTTTCACCACGCCTTTGAACTCAAGGCCAAGCAATCGCACCAGTGCATCGGACGTTGAGACCTGCGCTCGCTCCGCGATGACGTCGATGTGCTGGGGCTCGCTCGTGAGGACGTCCACCACCTGTTGTTCGAACATGCTCAACTCGATGGCGGGTATTCTCTCGCGCTTTACGGTGGCATGAGGGAGTCGCAACTCCTCGAACACATCCTCCAGGCTGGTTACCAACTTTGCCCGCCCGTCGCGGATAAGCTTGTTCGTACCTTCGCTTCGTTTTTCGTTGATGTTCCCGGGTACGGCAAAGACCTCGCGGTTCTGATCTAACGCCGTCGTTGCGGTGATCATCGCGCCGCCATCTTCCGCCGACTCGATAACGATTGTGCCGAGCGAAATCCCGCTGATGAGGCGATTCCTACGCGGAAAATTCGGCGCATCCGGTTTGGCTCCCATCGGAAACTCTGAAATCACCGCACCGCTTTCAGCAATCTGTTCTTGCAGTTTTCTGTTCTCCGGTGGATAGTAGACATCGATCCCGCTGCCGATGACCGCGAGCGTTCTTCCCCCCGCTTTGAGCGTCGACGCATGAACGATTGTGTCGACGCCTCGAGCCAGCCCGCTCACCGTTGTGATGCCGAGTTTTGCAAGTCCGCGACTGAATTCTTCCGCAATCTGCTGGCCGTAGGTGCTCGGCCGTCGCGTTCCGACGATGGCTACCGACGCACTATCCTGTTTGGCAATCTTGCCGAGGACGAAGAGGAATACAGGCGGGTCGTAAATCCTCTTGAGCAAGTCGGGATACTCTTTATCCCACAGCGTCACGACGCGTCCCCCGACCTTGTTGAGACGTTTGAGCTGCTCATCGGCAAATGCTTCGCCGTTCTTGTGATGAGCGATGGCGGACGCGAGCTTCTTGTCGATGCCGGGAACTTGCACAAGCTCTCGCGGCGAAGCGGAGAGTACCTCTGCAGGGTCTTTGAAGTGCGCAACGAGCGCGCGAATTTTGAGTGGGCCGATGCGGGGAACGGATGCGAGGCGGAGGAGGTCACGAACGTTCAACATGACTGCGCTCGGGCTGTCAGGAAGTGTGGGGTTCGATGGAAAGGCCGTCGACAACAGCAACGACAACCGTGTGCACCGGAACGTTTTTTCGGTTCAAGACTTGCTGGGCGCTGGCACCTTCCTGCAGAACAAGGACGGTATCGCCCACTCCCGCATCGACGCGGTCGATTGCCAACATGTCGCGACCGATGGGGTTGCCTTCGAGATCAATGGGTTGAACGATGAGCAGCTTGTACTCATGGAGCGTTTCATTCTTCTGCGTCGAGACGATGGTCCCGGTGACTTTCGAGAGGATCATGGGAAGAGAGTGGATAGAGGTAGTTGATAGTAGTCAGTTCAGATTTTTCTACTTGTCCCGCAATCGTTTCAAGTCCGCTTCGGCGGCGATGTAGCCGAACGCTGCCCAGTGCGTTCCCGAGACCACGCGTTGGAAAATGGCCGTTGCTCGTGTTGTGTCTCCATTGTACAGATACCAATTGCCGACGCCGTAACCCTGCGTCGCCAGGTCGAGGTCGGATGCGTTCTCCCGCCGTAGGCGGGTCTGTGGAGAAAGCAATGAGTCCGGCGTAAGCTCTCCTTTATACATCAGCAGGCGGCGGTGGTATGAGTGATTCTCAAGAATCTTCATATCTGCGCGGATGGGGTTCAACACCGCTTGGGCCTCGTCGTGCTTGCTGAGCCGCCGAAGCGTCATGTACAGCCAGTCGGCGGTTGCACAGAGCATGTCGTCGTTCGTCAAGAACTTCATGCACTCACGATACGCGCGGAGAGCATTCGGGAAATCGCCCTTCAGATAGTACGCCAATCCGAGATGATACCAGACGTTTGAGTTGAGCGTGCTCGTCGGGATGTTGTACGGATTGGGCGCGCCGTCAGGCTCAATCTCGTCTGGTCGGTTACGAATCAGCGATGCTGCGTGTTCTAAGTCGGCAATGGCCTTGTCGAATTCCCGCACGGTGATGAACCGATGGCCTCGATGCCGATACATTCGCGCATCGTTCGGATGTTTGGCGATGCCTTCGGAGAAAACCTCAAGAGCCTCACGGTAGCGCCAGAGATATCCGAGGCGCCGACCGAGCCAGATGATTGCGTCTGCGTCGTTTGGGTTGTTATCGTACGTTGCTCGCGCTGCGGCATACTGAGAATCCAGCCGGGCTTTCACGGTGGGAGGAAGCGGCGGAGGAATGAGAGGCTGCCCGAAGAGGGATGTTGCTTCGGAGCGTTGAACATTCGTTTGGGGATTTTGCAACATCCTCTCGAACGGTCCGCAGAGGGCCACAAGGGTGAACAGGAGAATGCTCTGGACGCAGGGAATCATTCTGTCCTCTATGCTTTCAAATCCTTGCACACTGACCGAGTTAACTCCTCGGCCGCTTCTTTCGTTCGTGCTTCTGCAATGATGCGGATGATTGGCTCGGTGTTGGACTTGCGCAGGTGCACCCACGAGTCTTCGAAATCGATCTTCACGCCATCCAACGTTGTAACATTTCCGTTGCGCCCGTACCTGTCCACTAATCGTTGTAGCGCGCTGTCGATGTTTCCAAAGTCTACGGCAATTTGGGTCTTCGTGATGACGTATTGCGGCATGGATTTCTTGAGTTGAGACAGTGGACCTCCAAACTCAGCGAGGAGCTGCAAGATGAGTCCAATACCGACCGAGGCATCACGCGCGAAATGAAGTGCAGGAAGAATCACGCCGCCGCTTCCCTCACCGCCGATGAGCGATCCCACTTCTTTCATTTTCTTTGCGACGTTAATCTCTCCAACAGGAGTTCGATACACTTGTGCTCCATATTGCTTCGCTATATCATCCACTGCCCGTGTTGTTGAAAGATTAACAACGACCGATTGCTGCTTTCTGCTCTCTGCCGTCTGCAATCTGGCTTCTTTCTCCAACACAAACCGCACGGCGCTGGCAATAGTGTATTCTTCACCGAATGGCGCTCCGTGCTCATCGGTCAGCGCGAGCCGGTCTCCATCGGGGTCCACGGCGATGCCGAGGTCGGCTTCTTCGGCCTTGACACGAGCACAGAGTTCGGAAAGATTCTCGGGGAGGGGTTCGGGTTTGTGAGAAAAGATTCCGGAGAGGTCGCAGTTCATTTCGATGACGGTGCAACCGAATTCGCGCAGGAGTCTGGGCACCATCGCACCGGCGCTCGCATTCACGCAGTCCACCACCACCCTCAGCCGACGTTTTCGAACAATCTCCACATTCAGAAGAGGAAGGGAGAGAATTGCCTCGATGTGCTTGGCGATGAATGTGTCGTCGGCGGCATGCTTCCCCTGTCGACCCCACGCTGCGTATGTTCGTTCAGGGCGCCGGGCGATGGTCCAGAATCGTTCGCTCTCTTCGCGGTCGAGGAACATCCCGCTTGGCGAGATGAATTTCATCCCGTTCCATTCCATCGGATTGTGGCTGGCGGTGACGGAGACTCCTCCGGAGGCCTTCATTCTCGATACGGCAAGCTGCACAGTCGGCGTAGGGGACACACCAAGCGCAATCACGTCGCACCCCATCGAGAGGAGTGTTGAGGAGAGGATGTGGCCGATACTCTTGCCGGTGATTCGTCCATCCCTTCCGATCACAATCCGGCCGCGGTTGCAGTACTGCGCGAATGCGGATGCATATTGCACAACGATTTCGGGCGTCAGCGTGGCGCCGACGATTCCTCGAATGCCCGAGATGCTCACCATGAGCGACATGTGTGTCCTTTCAAAATGCGTGTCGAATGTACGAAACACCCCTCCGAGAAGCAAGAAACGAGCGCTTCCTTGAATGTTACGCGCGGCTTCAGTATTTTGTGGACACGATGAGGATTGAGCTATGGCCCTGACCGAAGAAGAACGGCACTGCCTCATCACGCTTGCGCGCATGAGCATTGAGAGCGCGCTCAATCTCTCTGCGCCGCCATCGACGGATGACCTGCCGGCATCGCTGCTTGAACCGCGAGGCGTGTTTGTGACGCTCAAAAGTAACGGCGAGCTCCGCGGCTGCATCGGCTATGTTGAGCCACGAGTACCGCTCGCGTTCGCGATGATCGAAGTCGCCCAGAAGGCAGCGTTTGAAGACCCGCGCTTTCCGCCCCTGACGCGCGATGAGTGGCCTTCCGTGCAGGTGGAGGTTTCCATCTTATCTTCACTCGATCGAGTGATGAGCATAGAGGAGATTGAGGTGGGCAAGCACGGCTTAGTGATCGACGCCGGCTTTACACGCGGGTTACTCTTGCCGCAAGTAGCGACCGAGCAGGGGTGGGATCGCGAACAGTTTCTGCGTCATACCGCGTTGAAGGCGGGACTCCCGCCGGATTCGTGGAAGAAATCGGGAATTCGATTGTACACATTCACAACGGAAACCATTAGCGAGTCGCACTACCGCGCCTCGACCATTTCATAACGGCATGCCCTCCATTCGACCTGCTGCAGTCGCCGGTTATTTCTATCCTGCACACCCCGAGACGCTTTCGAACGACGTTGCTCGGATGCTTCAAGCCGCCCACGCGCGCCGCGAGCCGGGAACGCTCGTCGCACTGATCGAACCACACGCCGGCTACGTCTATTCCGGACAAGCCGCGGCCGAGGGGTACACGCTGCTCGATGGGTTGACGTTTCCAACCGTCGTTATCGTTGGGCCGAGTCACCGTGAATATTTTCGCGGCGTTTCTGTATTTCCCGGAGAGGCATACCGCACCCCATTAGGCGACGTGCCCCTTGCCCACGACCTCCGGAAACAGCTCTTAGCCCACGCGCCATGGATACTCGTCTCGGAAGCCGGACATCGTTCAGAGCATGCGATCGAAGTGCAGTTGCCATTCCTCCAGCAAACGCTCGGGTCGTTTTCGTTCCTGCCGCTTGTGTTGGGGGACCAGCGACGCGAAGTATGCGACATGCTTGGCACAACACTGGCGGATGTTTTGCAAGGACGCGATGTACTGCTGATTGCCAGCAGCGATCTCTCACACTACCATCCATACCATGAGGCCGTAGCGCTCGACCGCAGCGTGATTGAGGCAGTCGAAGCGTTCGACGATGAGCGACTGATGCACGACCTCGAGCGGGAGGTTGTTGAAGCCTGTGGCGGCGGACCGATGGTAGCCGTCATGCAATGCGCGAAGCGTCTCGGTGCCACCCGATCGCATGTTCTTACCTACTATAATTCCGGCGATGTTACAGGCCAGCATGATGCCGTTGTGGGCTATCTTTGCGCTGCGTTTTACCGCGAACCGGCAGACAAGCAGAGGGGGAGCTGAGTGCCTCGCCGCCTGAAGGTCGCCGTTATCGGGGCTGGTCGTGTGGGAACGACACTTGCCGTGTTGCTGCATCGTCGGGGGCACAAGATTGTGTCGGTCGTCAGTCGCAGCCGCTCATCGGCGCGTCGCTGCGCTCAACGTGTTTGCTGTAAGAGTTACTCCTCGCGTCTTTCCGCTCTGTCGCCGGAGGTCGACGTCGTGCTCGTGGCAACGCCGGAGAATGTTCTTCCGACCGTTGCGCGCTCGCTTGCGGCTGATCGTTCATTCGATTGGAAGAACCTGTTCGTGTACCACACGGCTGGTGCAGTGTCAAGCGATGTGTTCGCTCCGCTCGCGCGGCGTGGCGCACACGTAGGTTCTCTGCATCCGATCCAAACGTTCTCCCCCAATGTTCCACTGACGTCGCAGCTCAGGGCGATGCACGGCGTAACGTACGGCATCGAGGGAGACCGCACGGCGCTCCGCGTCGCACGGCAGATTGTTCGGCTCTTGGGCGGGCGTGCAATCGAAGTTCCAAAAGGAGAGAAAATTTTGTATCATCTTGCGTGTGTGTTCGCCTCGAATTTCCCCGTTCTTCTGCTGAGTGTCGTGGTTGAGCTTTCGAGACGATTCCACGCGCGCAATAGCCTCGCGCCGTTCACGAAATTGCTGATGACCAGCATCGAGAATGCTGTGCGTGTGGGCCCAACGCAAGCGCTGACCGGGCCCTTCACTCGTGGAAGCGCCGGGACGGTTCGGACGCACCGCAGAGCGCTTCAGCGGCAATATCCCGACCTCGTAACGGTGTATTGTGCGTTGGGACGCTATGCCGTTCGCGTCCTGGAAGCAGAGAAACGCATCACTCCACGTCAAGCCGCACAACTGCGCAGTGCACTGTCATAATGCTCGTCGACTATCATACCCATACCTCCCTCTGTAAGCATGCCGAAGGTGAGCTTGAGGATTACATCCGCCATGCCGTAGAGATCGGACTGGATGAAATCGGCTGCTCGGAGCATTCGCCGATGCCGAATGAGTTCGACATCGAACATCGCATGACGGTAGAGCAGTTTGATGCGCTCTACGTGCCTACTGTCAGCGAGATGACCGAGAAGTATCGCGGCATCGTTCGCGTACGTCGGGGATTGGAGGCGGATTTTTATCCGGGCACGGAGGAGTGGGTTGCGGAGTTCATTCGACAGAGAGAGTTTGATTACGTTATCGGCTCGGTGCATTTTCTTGGTGAGTGGGGGTTCGACTCCGCCATCTTTGTTCACCGCTACGAAGAGAGAAATATTGACGAAGTGTACGAGCAGTATTTTGAGGCCATCCGGAACTCTGCGACGTGC
Organism: Bacteroidota bacterium; assembly: GCA_041695045.1. GTDB lineage: Bacteria > Bacteroidota > Ignavibacteria > UBA10030 > UBA10030 > JBGFRR01. The sequence continues at coordinate 50,598 of JBGFRR010000063.1, read as the reverse complement.
GGTCTTTTCGACATCATCGGCCATTGTGACCTGGTGAAGAAATTCGGCCATCGCCCGACAAAGGACATGACGGAGCCTATCCGGGAAACCATGCGGGCGGTCAAAGAGCATGGGCTTTGCATCGAGGTCAATACATCCGGCCTCCGCAAGCCCGTGAATGAAGTCTACCCAAGCGAAGCAATTCTCGCGATGGCGAACGAGTTCAGCATCCCCTTAACACTCGGTTCCGACGCGCATCATCCGTCCGATGTGGGGAGGGATTTCAACCTTGCCGTTGAGCTGATCGAGCGTTATGGCCGCGGGCGTGTTGCAATCTTTGAGAAGCGTGAACGGCGCGAGGTTCCGGTTACTACGCGAAAGGCTGTTCTGCGATGACGAAACACGAACACAGCGAAGCCATGCAGGCGGAGTGGGAAGCGCTCCAGCGTGCGCTTGGGAGTGTTGAGCAGCGTTTACCGGCCGGGTCAACGTACATGGGTCCGGCTGACCCCGTCCTTCACGCCATGGTCGTTGTGAATGGCTGGGACAGCACGGCACTTGAATGGTTGGGAAGAGTGGAGCGGACAGAGCCGCTGCCGTCGTTCGATGCAAAGCAGTTGGAAGCCATCAACTCCGAATCTGCACAGCGGCGGCGCGGATGGAAGCGTGTCGTTATCGAAGGCGAGTGTGAGAACACGCATATTCGACTTCTGCATGTGGTCAGAGCGTTTCCGGACGAACTTTGGAATTCAAACGCCGGCGCGCTTCACTCCTGGTTGCCGGAGCTCACGACAGCGAAGTACCGTCGCCATCGCCAGCAGCTCGAAGAACAGTTGAAGAACGTGACAGCATGAAAGCACTCATTGCGAGCGGCGGGCGTGGCACACGACTTCGGCCCATCACCCACACGCAGAACAAGCACCTCATTCCCATCGCCAATAAGCCGATTCTCCATTACGCGATTGAGGCGGCGGCGGAAGCGGGAATTCGTGAGGTCGGCATCGTTCACAATGGCGACAGCGATGAAGTGCCGCGCTTCATCGGCGACGGCACACGATGGGGTGCGAAGTTGACGTACATCCCGCAGCCGTCTCCCGGCGGTTTAGCGCAGGTAGTGCAGCTGGGCGAGCGATTCATCGGCGGCGAGCCGTTTGTGTTCTATCTTGGTGATAACATGGTTGTGGGTGGGATTACGCGATTTGTGGAGGAGTTTGAACGCAGCAACTTCAACGCGTTCCTGACGCTTGCCAGGGTGAAAGACCCGGAGCGATTCGGTGTGCCGGAGATTCGCGACGGCAAGATTGTGAGCGTGGAGGAAAAACCCGCTGTTCCCAAAAGCCAGTATGCCGTTGCAGGGATTTATTTCTACGACCGCCACATCTTCGAGGCGGTCAAGAGTTTGAAGCCGAGCGCGCGCGGTGAGTTGGAAATCTCCGACGCCCATCAGTATCTCATCGACAAGGGATACAGCATCGGCTATGCAGAGATCACCGGCTGGTGGAAGGACACCGGCAAACCATCCGACTTACTTGAAGCCAATCGCCTCGTCCTCGATAACATTGTTCCGCGTGCCGAAGGAGCGATCGATAAGTCATCCGACGTCGCGGGCAAAGTGGTGATTGAACCCGGTGCGCGAGTCATCAACAGTAAGGTGCGAGGGCCGGCAATTATCGGCAGCGATTGTATGATTGAAAACAGCTATATCGGGCCGTTCACGTCGATTGGGGCAAGGACGGTGATACGGAACAGCGAAGTGGAATATAGTATCGTGCTGCAGGACTGCAAGATTGTGAGCGTGGGGATTCGTATTGAAGGGAGCATCCTTGGTAATGATGTCGAGATCGTTGAGGCGAACGGCAAACCTCGCGTGCACCGGTTTATGATTGGTGATCAGAGTAGGATTGAGGTGGCGTGAGTGGTGAGGAGGGATTCGTGATTGGTGAGTGGTGAGTAATGAGTGCGGCTCCGATAGTGTTTCAACAAGGCTGAATTTTTACAGCGGGTTTCAACACCATGGCTTATCAAACCATACAGTATGAAGCAAAATCCGGCATTGGCTACATTACCATTCATCGTCCGGAAAAACTCAACGCGCTCAATGCAGCGGCGAAGTCGGAGTTGCACGAGCTTCTGGAGTTGCTCAAACGCGACGACAGCGTCCACGTTGTTATCCTAACCGGCGCCGGTGAGAAAGCGTTTGTTGCCGGCACGGATATCGGTGAGTTGACCGAGCTTACGAGGGAGACGGGACGCTTGTTTGCGGAGGGTGGCCAGCAGGTGTTCGATCTCGTGGAGAACTTCGGTAAGCCGGTCATCGCTGCGGTCAACGGCTACGCTCTCGGCGGCGGCTGTGAGCTGGCGTTAGCGTGCCATATCCGCATTGCATCGGAGAACGCAACGTTCGGTCAGCCCGAAGTCAACCTCGGCGTTATTCCGGGCTATGGCGGCACGCAACGCCTCGCTCGACTTATTGGTAAAAGTCGGGCAATGGAGATGATCCTGACCGGCGACCGGATTGACGCCCACGAGGCGCTGCGGATTGGGCTGGTGAACAAAGTGGTTCCGCTCGACCAACTGGTGCCGACTGCGGAAGCCGTAGCACAGAAGATTCTTTCTAAAGGACAGGTTGCGATCCGGCTTGCCTTGAAAGCCGTGAACATGACGGATGAAACCAACCTTACCGATGGACTTGCCTTGGAAGCGAGTCTTTTCGGAGTCTGCTGCGGGTCGGAGGATTTCAAGGAGGGGACAAAGGCGTTTTTGGAAAAGCGGAAGCCGGTGTTTAGGAATAGGTGATGATCTCTAGGTTTTCTCTATGGGATTACTTTTTGAGTGGGATACACGGAAGGCAAATGAAAACCTCAGGAAACACACAGTCTCTTTTGAAGAAGCGAGTACGGTTTTCGGAGATACTCTCTCGATAACGATTGAGGATCCAATTCATTCGCTTTCGGAAGAACGTTTCATCATTGTTGGTCGTTCTATGAGAAATCGCTTGCTGGTTGTCGTTCATACGGAAAGAGGAGACACAATACGCATCATTAGCGCTCGAGAAGCTACACGTAAGGAGAGAAAAAACTATGAAGAAGAAACAGACTAAACGTGAAACCTCCGAAATGCTCCCGGAATACGACTTCAGCAAAGGGGTTCGGGGAAAGTATGTACAACGGTACGCTTCGGGAACCAATATCGTGGTGCTTGCACCCGACGTGGCAAAAAAGTTTCCCGATTCTCGTTCGGTAAACCACGCATTGAGAGCATTTGCCAAGATGAAACAGAAAACAGTGTAAAGTCGGTCGTGCAGGATTGAAGTACGCTGTACGATGAGACAAGGAGGCTCCCATTAGCAAGCAGCAGGGAAATAAGGCAACGGTTGATCCTTCGAAGTTGATGGACAAGATTGTCTCGCTTGCAAAGAGGCGTGGGTTTGTGTACCAGTCGAGCGAAATCTACGGCGGGCTGAACGGTTGCTGGGACTTTGGGCCGATGGGTGTCGAGATGCTCAACAATCTCAAGCAGCAGTGGTGGAAGAACATGACCTACCGCGAGAACGTCGAGGGTGTCGATGCGAGCATTTTGATGCACCCGCGTGTCTGGGAAGCCTCGGGGCACGTCGAGAACTTCACCGACCCGATGGTGGATTGTAAGCAGTGTAGGGCGAGGTACCGGCTGGACGCGTTGTTCGACGACCTTTCGGTGAAAAGAAAGAAAGAAGTCCTTCGCGAGTTGATGCCCGGGAAATTTGAAGGCCAGCAAGAAGACGAAGTCATTGTAGAAGAGTTCGTAAGGCACGTGGAGTCTGATGCAAAAGCTGCGCAGGTGGCGAAACTTCTACCTTGCCCCAACTGCGGTAACAAGGGCACATTCACTGATGCCCGCAAGTTTAACCTGATGTTCAAGACCTTCGTTGGTCCGGTCGAGGACTCCTCGGCAGTTGTCTATCTCCGTCCCGAGACAGCGCAGGGAATTTTCGTCAACTTCCTCAACGTGCAAAGCGCGGGGAGGCTTAAGATTCCCTTCGGCATTGCGCAAATTGGCAAAGCCTTCCGCAATGAGATCAACACCAAGAATTTTCTTTTCCGCACGCGGGAGTTCGAGCAGATGGAGATGCAGTTCTTCGTCAAGCCCGGCACGGATGACGAGTGGTTCGAGTACTGGCGCGCAGAGCGAATGGAGTGGTTTGTCGATCTCGGCATGACCAAAGAGAAACTGCAGTGGCATCAGCATTCCAAAGAGAAACTCGCCCACTACGCCAAAGACGCGTACGACATCGAGTATCAATTCCCCTTCGGCTGGGGAGAGATCGAGGGCGTGCATAACAGGACGGACTACGACCTGTCGCGACACGAGGAATACTCGGGCAAGAGCATGAAGTACTTCGACGACGAGACGAAGGAAAAGTACACGCCCTCCGTCATCGAAACCTCCGCCGGGGCCACACGATCGTTCATGGCATTTCTGATCGATGCGTATCGGGAAGAAGAGGCTCCGACTGCCGAGGGAGGCGTGGAGACCCGCACGGTCTTGAAGCTCCATCCCAAACTCGCGCCGACCAAGGTTGCCATTTTTCCGCTCGTGAACCGCGACGGTATGCCGGAGTTTGCGCGCAACATCGAAAACGACCTTCGCCCGCACTATCGTGTCTTCTATGACGATAGCGGCGCCGTCGGCCGTCGCTACCGGCGTCAGGACGAAGCGGGCACGCCGTTCTGTGTGACGGTAGACTCGCAAACGCTGCAGGATCAGACTGTGACGGTGCGTGACCGCGATTCGATGCTGCAAGAGCGCGTCGTTGCCGACAAACTCCGCCAGTATGTTGCCGGAAAGCTCCTTTGAGGGAAGATGTTTGAGAGGCTCAAGAGACGAGGACTGCGATGGCGCCGATTCCCAACGCTCGCGCTCATTGGTTGGCTTGGTTCGCTTCCCCTGAGTGCGCAGTGGCTCCCCGACCCGGCAATCGACGGCCGCATTCAGAGCGGTATTACGGCCATCTACAATCTTGAGTTCGAGAAGGCGGACAGCGAGTTCGCTGAAGTCATTCGTCTCCGTCCCGACCATCCCATCGGCTATTTCTTCCAGGCGATGACCGAGTGGTGGCGCATCCTCATCGCCATCGATGATGAGTCGCGCGATAAGCGTTTCTTCCAAATGCTCGATCGCGTCATCGATATGTGCAATCAACGTTTGGAGAAGAATCCGCGGGACGTGACGGCATTGTTCTTCAAGGGAGGGGCGATTGGGTTTCGCGGCCGGCTGCGTGCAAATCGCGGCAGCTGGATTATGGCCGCGCGAGACGGTGTGCTCGCGCTGCCGATCGTCTGGAAAGCGTACGAGCTTGACCCCAACAACGAGGATGTTTTGCTCGGCATCGGCATTTACAATTACTATGCGGAGGTTATCCCTGCACACTATCCGCTTGTCAAGCCGTTTATGATCTTTTTCCCGAAGGGGGACAAGCACAAGGGGTTGGAGCAACTTCATCGCGCGTCGCTGCATGCGAAGTATGCGCGCTACGAGGCGAGCTACTTCATGCTGCAGAACTACTACTTCTACGAGAAGGAGTTCATGAAGGCGCTCGAGCTTGCGCGCTCGCTGCATGCGCAGTTTCCGCGCAACCCAATGTTCCAGCGGTATCTTGGCCGCTGTCTTATCAAGTTAGGACTCTGGAGCGAGGCGGTGCAGGTGTTTTCCGACATTCAGTCCCGCTGGCGCAGCGGCCAACAGGGGTACGACAACGCCGATGCGCGCGAAGCGGCATACTACATCGGCCGATTCCATTTTATGGCAGGCAACTACGACGGAGCGCTGACTGCCCTGTTGCTCTGCGACCAGCTTTCAAAGAAGATCGACAAAGGCGGCGCGTCCGGCTTTCAATCGATGGCCAACCTGACGATCGGTATGATCTACGATGTGCAGCACAAGCGCGCGCTCGCCGTGGCGCGGTATCAGAACGTGCTGAGGATGAAAGTGTTTGAAAACACCCACACCGATGCTCGCACATTCCTCAAGCAGCCCTACACCCGGCACTAAATGACAACGACCATCCTTCTCTTCGGCCTCGCAGCGGCGTGTGCCGAAATCCTCGGCGGTGTAATCATCGTTCTGCGACGCACCTGGCCAAAACACACCCAGGAAACGCTGCTCGCCCTTGGAGCGGGTTTCGTTATCGCGCTCGTTTTTCTCAAGCTCATCCCTGCGGCGATCGATGCGCTCGGAGAAGAAGCGGCGCTCTATCTCATGATCGGCTTCGCCCTGATCCATTTTTTCGAGCATACGCTCGTCGGCCATTTCCACTTCGGCGAGGAAACTCATACGCACGTCATGGTCTCGAAGGTTGCCAGCATTTCAGCGCTCACCGGTCTGTTCATTCACGCATTCTTCGATGGCTTCTCGATTTCCGTCGGCATGCAATTCGATTTTCTTCTCGGCTTGCTCATCTTTGTGGCGGTGTTACTCCACAAAGTTCCCGAAGGCCTCACCATCGGATCCATCATGCTGGCGGCGGGATACTCGCGCAAGCACGTTTTGCTTGGGGCAGTGTGCATCGGTGTGGCGACGATGCTTGGGGCGAGCTTCGTCCTCGTGCTCACCTCGGTCAGCAGGGAAATCACCGGGATCGCGTTTGCCATCTCGGCCGGTGCAGCAATGTATGTGGGAGCGAGCGATTTGATTCCGGAGATCAACAGGTCGGAGAGCAGACTTCCGCCGCTCATCGTGTTCGTGGGGATGCTGCTCTTCTACATCAGCGAGCGATTGTTGGAAGGATTGTTAGGGTAGGAATTACAGATTGGTGGTGATGGAGATACGGTGCATGCCGCCAATCTTACCGTAGGAGTTGTATGCGTAGTCGATGAGGTAATCCTGATAGAGAATCCCGCCGCCGAGTGAGAATCCCGCTAAGCCCGGCCCCGTCCCGATTTTCAGTTCCCGCCGCTTCTCGTTGTTATAGCCGATCCTTAGTCGCACGGCGTCGCTCATCAGAAACTCAGTCCCCATGGTAAACGAGCGGAAGCGATGGAAGAGATTGCTGTGCGGTTCGTTCAATTTGTGAAAGTTGAGGTTGAGGTACACGGGGAGATGCTCAGGCCGTTTTGTAATTCCAATTCTGACATCCAACGGCAGGGCTTCACGTGTGGTTGCGTACGCGTTGAGTTGCGAGCCGATGTTTAACACAGCAACGCCGATGGTTATCATCTCTTCGGGAATCTGATAGAGCATGCCGAGGTCGGCAGCTAGTGCACCGGAACGATAACCTGCGATGGAGGAATAGATTCCCTTGAGACTCACGCCTGCAAACAGGTTTTCCTCCACCTCCATCCCGATTCCCGCAACGAGTGCAAGGTCCCGCGCCCCGAACTCTCCGACGATGTTCATCGACGCATCGGTCTCGGTGAATGAGCCGTAGTCCACGAACATCAATCCCCCCGCAATCGTGCCGATGCCTTCGAGTGTTTGCGCGTAGGAAATGCTTCCGGCGTTGACATCGAGCAGATGCTTGAAGTAATTGAGCGAGCCTTTTGTGCGGCTCAGCGTAGGAAGTGCGCCCGGATTGTAGAACAGGAGGTTCGGATCGTCCGTCATGGAGACGAAGCTGCCGTTGAGGGCTGCGGCGCGTGCGCCGACGTCGTTGCGGAGGAACTCGTACGTCCCCTGCGCGGAAAGAAAAGGAGAAAGGCAAACAACCGACGCACATGTAAGAATCAAAAACCTCATCGCACGCCAATCTAACCAATTAACGGGTGATTATCAAGAAATTTGACGGTAAACGGGGGTGCGCCAAGAATTGAACGCACGCCATCGCTTGCTACGCATAGGCCGTGATTTCGACTCCACGCACTTTCCACGAATGCATAACCTCCTGTTCCTGTACGTTTCTATATCGGATTCAGGGAAGCGGCCCTCCATGAAAAACCCTTTGCAACTCGCCGCGAATTTGGGTATCTTGGTACCGCACGTTGAAGGAGTGTTTTCATGAAGCCGGGAATTCATCCACCGTATAAAAAAGCCATCGTCACCTGCGTCTGCGGTAACACGTTCGAAACGCGTTCAACCGTTGGAAACCTGCACGTCGAAATCTGTTCGGCCTGCCATCCATACTACACGGGCAAGCAGAAGCTCGTGGATTCCGCAGGACGTGTGGAGCGCTTCAACCGGAAGTATGCGAAAAAGCAGGAGAAAGCCAATGCGGCATCCGGGGCGTGACGTCTGTTGATGACCGAATCGGGCGGAATGTATTGAGAAGATGCATTCCGCTTTTTCATTTCTCTGCTGTCGTTCTCTCACCCCATCGTCCCACTCGTACCGGAGGGTTCCCATGCTTGTCATCATCAGAGATTCGTACGACGAGATGAGCAAGGAAGCGGCCAAGATTGTTGCAGACCGCATCAGGAAAAAACCTAACCTTGTGCTCGGCCTGGCGACGGGCAGTACGCCGCTGGGCTTGTACAGGGAACTCATTCGCATGCACAAGGAAGAGGGGCTTAGCTTTTCCAAAGTTACTACATTCAACCTCGATGAATACGTCGGCCTGCCGCGCACGCACGACCAGAGTTACTACTTTTTCATGTGGGAGAATCTCTTCAAGCACATCGATATCGACCCGCGCTTCATTCACGTGCCGGACGGCATGGCCAACGACGTCGAAGCGCACTGCGAGTGGTACGATAACGAGATCATGCGGTGGGGAGGAATTGACTTGCAGATTCTCGGCATCGGAGCGAACGGCCATATTGCGTTCAACGAGCCTGGGTCGTCGTTAGGCTCGCGCACGCGCATCAAGACGCTGACCGAACAAACGATGAAGGACAATGCGCGGTTCTTCAAGAGCATCGATGAGGTCCCACGGCTGGCCATCACCATGGGCATCGGGACGATTATGGAGGCCAAAGAGGTCATCCTGTTAGCCAACAAGACGAGCAAGGCGGACGCCGTGAGGGCTGCCGTCGAGGGCCCCATCACCGGGATGGTGCCGGCGTCGATCATTCAAATGCATCGCAAGGCCTACGTCGTTCTCGACACAGAGGCTGCGTCGAAGCTCACGCATCAATTCCCCGGGTAACCGCATGGCCGACACAGTCTGCATCTTTGAAGACAATCGCTATGCCCGGCTTTTACCGCTGGTGTTTTTCCGGCCTGTGTACAACCTTCGCTGCGGTATCAGCTCGCTGAAAGAGAAAATCATCCGCCGCTTCCCTAAGGCTACCGTTACGCTTCACTGCAGAGGCTATCTTGCAGAGTATATGAGACTGCGTAACCCCGGCATGCGCGTCAATGAAGTTCCTTCCCATGAGTGTCTCTTTGTGAACGGCCGCGTGATTGCGCATGGGGATTTTGCGCGTAGCTTTCGGACGAAACACGATGTCGTGTTCATGCACAAAGACGATTTCGTTGCCGTGCGTGTGAGCGGGACACGATTGACAAAACTGAGGGAGAAACTGAACGAACCGCTTTCAATCTCTGCATTTGACGGCCTACCGCGGCAGGAGGTCGATGCAGAGTTGATTTCCTATCCGTGGGATCTGGTGCGTTGGAATGGTCAAGGGCTACAGCGCGATTTTGCGGAGCTGGTCGGCAAGAAACGGCACACCGCGAAACGAGGGAAAGTCTATCCGGGTGTTTACCTGCTCAACAAGAAGGGAATCGTGATTGCTGAAGGAGCGACGGTCAAGCCGGGAACTGTGTTAGACGCCGAAGAAGGCCCAATCTATATCGGTCGCAACGTTCGCGTCTTTCCGCATGCCATGATTATCGGTCCGGCCTACATCGGCGACGGTTCGTGGGTGAAAGGGGGCGCGCTTATCTACAAGAACACCACCATCGGTCCGATGTGCAAAGTCGGTGGGGAAGTGGAAGACACAATCATCCATGGCTACTCGAACAAGCAGCACGCCGGATTCCTCGGCCACTCCTATATCGGTGCGTGGGTGAATCTTGGAGCCGATACAAACAACAGCGACCTGAAGAACAACTACGGCCGCGTCAAAGTGCAGATCGGCTCCGAGCAGATCGATACCGGGCTGCAGTTCGTTGGCATGACGATGGGAGACCACTCGAAGAGCGCCATTAATTCGATGTTCAACACCGGCACGGTGGTCGGCGTTTCATCCAACATTTTTGGCTACGGCTTTCCGCCGAAGTACGTTCCCTCGTTCTCATGGGGTGCGGCAGGCGAGACCTTCACCACATTCAGCATCGACCGTGCCATTGACGTAGCGCGGCGAATAATGGCGCGACGGAACATTGAACTGACGGCCACCGAAGAAATACTCTTCCGGAAAATCTTTGATCTCACCAGCGACGAACGCCGTCGCCAGGGCATGCCGAAGTAACGATGGCAGAACAACTCGAACACGTCAATCTCTACGCCGGCCCGCGCGGCACGGCAGTCAAAATCCTCAACCGGGTCGACCGTTCGGATTCGTACCTCGACCGGATGATGGACGCCGAGCTCCGTTCCGCTGAGATGAACGAGCTTGACAAAGGGCTAATGACCGAAATCGTCACCGGCGTCATCCGGTGGCGGAACAAGCTCGACTGGCTGCTGACCGGCTTTTTCCACGGGAACTTCACGAAGGCAGAAACCAACATCAAAAACTGCCTCCGTGTTGCGCTGTATCAGATTCTTCTCCTCGATCGTGTACCGCATTCCGCCGCTGTCAACGAGGCAGTCGAGTTCATCAAGCGACTGCGCGGCCAAAAGGTTGCAGACCTCGTCAATGCCGTCCTCCGGCACATCATCCGCAATATCGAAAACCTTCGGTATCCAGAGGTGCAAGAGGATCCGGTTCAGCATCTCGCCGTGGTGGAATCCCATCCCGCATGGCTTGTGAAGCGTTGGGTGGAGCGTTTCGGCTTCGATGAGACTCGTGCGCTGCTCGCTGCAAATAACCGCCGCCCCGACCTCACGCTTCGCGTGAACCGCCTGAAAATCGACTTCACCTACTTCCTTAATCTGCTGGAGCAACATCAAATTGTCTTTACCAAGTCGGCCTATCTCGATTGCTTTGTGCGCGTTCAGCACATGGCGAACATCGGAGACTCGGAGATGTTCCAGCAGGGTTTCTTCGGCGTGCAGGATGAAAGCGCCGGCCTGGCCGTGAAGCTGCTCGACCCTAAGCCCGGCGATCGCGTGCTTGACCTCTGCGCCGCACCCGGCGGGAAAACAACGTACATCGGCGAGCTAATGCGGAACATCGGGGAGATTATGTCGGTGGACCGGTACGAAACGCGCCTCAATCTCGTGCGCTCTGCATGCCAGCGGCACGGCATCGCTAACGCGCATTTTATCGCCGGCGATGCGTCGGAAATCCATCTGCCGCCCGCAGACAGGGTATTGGCCGATGCACCGTGCTCGGGTCTTGGCGTGCTCGCGAAAAAGCCGGATGCCAAGTGGAAGCGCGAACCGGAAGACCTTCCTACGCTCACACGCATCCAGCATAGCATTCTCGAAAACGCTGCCTCGCTCGTCAAGCCCGGAGGAGTGTTAGTCTACAGCACATGTACCACGGAGCCGGAAGAGAACATCGACCTTGTGCGTGAGTTCCTTGCTGTTCATCCGGAGTTCAACATTGACCCCGCGCAACAATTCATCCATTCCGACCTTGTCCATCCGGACGGTTACGTCGAAACATGGCCGCACAAGCACGGCATGGATGGGAGCTTCGCCGTTCGGCTCAAGAAGATAGGCGCATAACACCGCACAACGCTCCTCTCTTTGTGTCCATAGATTTTTCTGTCTATATTCCGGCTGGTTTCCACCCCAATGTCATTCTGAGGTCCCCCACAATTCATCATCACATCGGGTCTCGTGTCATGCGTGCCTTGCAGATGTTCCTCAGTGCTGTCGTTGTTGCTGTGTTCGTCGGTGTGGTGATACGCACCGACCGGCATTCTCTCGATCCGTTAGTTGCAACATTCTCCATTGCTGCTGTTGATCTGGAGAATGGAGATGTAGGCGTTGCGGTGCAATCGAAGTTTCCGAACGTCCGGCCCGTTGTCCCGTGGATGGAAGTGGGCGTCGGAGCGATTGCGACGCAGTCGTTCGTCAATGTCTCGTACGGCTCGAAGGGGCTTGCCTTGATGAAGAACGGTGCAACTGCGGAGGAGACGCTACGCATTCTGATCGCCAACGACAGTGCGCGGGATATCCGGCAGGTTGGCATCGTGGATGCGAGAGGCAATGCCGCAAGCTGGACGGGCGCCGAGTGTTTCGATTGGGCGGGTGGGATGACGTCATCGTCGTTCGGCGGAAAAGGAGCGCTGATCACCGGCAGAGACTTTGCGGCTCAGGGCAATATCCTGGTGGGGAAGGAAACCGTCGAAGCGATGGCCCAAACCTTCACACAGACGAAAGGTTCGCTCGCGGAAAAGCTTCTTGCTGCGCTCGTCGCGGGCGGTAAAGCGGGCGGAGACCGACGCGGTGAGCAGTCTGCCGCGCTCGTTGTGAAACGCAAAGGCGCCGGCTATGATGGAACCACCGACGACTTTATCGACATCAGCATCTACGACCACCCCAAGCCGTTACAGGAGCTGGAGCGGCTGTATCAACTCCACAAGCTCTATTTCTTTCGCTCGGAGCCGCACAACCTGATTCCCATCGACGAGAAAATGTGTAGCGAGCTGCAGCAGATCATGAGCGATAAGGCGTATAAAGGATTCGTGTTTTATGAAGGACCGGTCAATGGGAAGTTCGATGAAATGACCAAGAAGGCTTTGCAGGATTTCATGGGATGGGAAAACTACGACGTACGCATTCGGAACGACCATCTTATCGACAAGGAAGTACTGGAAGACATTCGAAAGAACTACGCCGTGTGGAAGGGTAGAACAAAACGGTAATTGAAAAACCGGACACACTTGAGATGCCAATAAATTCCGATGAGCCGAACAAATGGAAGACTGATATAGCTCAGTCGGTTGATTATTACAACAGGTGGTTCTTGCGTTTTGCTCCGAAAACCTATCGAGCAACGAGAGAGGAAACAGCTCAGAAAGTTGAATCCGCTTTGGTGCGAACCAAAAACTTGGCTGACATTTCTCCGAGCATTCTGAGAACTGAACCGGGCGTTTTATCTATATTGCGTATGGCGACGGCGCCACCGATTGCCCGTGATCGCCTCATTGGTTTAGCAGGGGTCTCATCTAACCTTGTCAAGAGCATGGAGATCGAAGAGCGTATCCCGCCTCAGATGGCACCTCAAACTATAGTTTCGGATCTGAAAAAGATTGCTACGGTAATCCGTCGTCTAGCAGATAGAGATATTGTTTCGTGGATAGACTCTCCAAAAACACCTGTGAAGCAAGACGTTCGTCGTGCAGCAACTATTATTGCAGACCGTCTCTGCGGTACCGTTGCTGATCCGATAATTCGTAATGCTCAAGAAAGGCGACAATTGAAGAAAATCAAAGCTTGGCTTGAGAAGCGCGGATATCGCAACATACCGCCGCGGCATGGTTTGAAAATTCATGAATTGCCCAATGGAACGTTCTCGTTTCGATTTAACGTGCCAGTGAAGCAGGCTGATCGCGCTAACGCAGTAAACATTCCTGTAGATGTTGTCATAATGCCGAACAAAGCGAAACCTGGGTCGATACCGATACTTGTGGAAGCTAAATCTGCTGGTGATTTTACGAACACAAATAAACGAAGAAAGGAAGAAGCTGCAAAAGTTGTACAATTACGTGTAACGTATGGCGAGGGTGTTCAATTTATTCTTTTTCTCTGCGGTTACTTTGATAGTGGCTACCTTGGCTATGAGGCGGCAGAAGGAATAGACTGGGTTTGGGAACACCGCATCGATGATCTGAAAAGATTGGGAGTCTAAGAAATTGAACACGTGGGATCATATTCTTGAGTCTCAACGTCTCGATCTTCAGAGCGAACTTGATTCGAAGAAGACTCATGCTGAGAGGAACAAGCTGGGTCAATTCTCGACTCCCTTTGAGCTGGCCAGAGAGATACTGCGTTCCACGCAGACTCTCTTACCGCGCGGGTTTAAGATTCGCTTCTTGGATCCTGCATTTGGCACTGGTGCCTTTTATTCAGCACTGCTGAATGTTTTTCCTCTTGACCAAATCGAATCCGCAACAGGCATTGAGATTGATGCTCACTACGGAGCGAAGGCTCACGAATTATGGGCGAGCAATCCCCTGCAACTCCATATTGAAGATTTCTTTAAACTCGAGCTGCCTGATCGAGATGACCTCAAGCCCAATCTTATTATCTGTAATCCTCCCTACGTTCGTCACCACCATATTCGAACGTCTGAGAAACAAAAGCTTCAAAGATTGGTAGCAACAACTACTCGATTCAAGCTCAATGGATTAGCAGGATTGTACTGTTACTTTCTTCTTTACGCACACGAGTGGCTTCAGGATGCTGGTTTTGCCTGCTGGCTCATTCCAAGCGAATTTATGGACGTCAAGTACGGTAGAGAGGTAAAGAAATACTTACTCAATGCTGTCACTTTGCTGCGGATTCATCGCTTTAACGCGTCAACAGTTCAATTCAATGATGCCCTGGTGTCATCGTCTCTCGTTTGGTTTAGGAAAACACGTCCACAGCTTACTGACAAAGTTGAATTTTCGTTTGGTTCTCTCGCCAAACCTCAATGGTCCAAAACGGTTCCAATCAGTGAGTTAAAGAGTATGCCCAAATGGAGTAGCATAGCCTTACAAAAACAATCGCGAAAACCACCCGCGTTGACTTTAGGAGATCTCTTTGAGGTCAAGCGTGGTATAGCAACTGGAGCTAATGATTTTTTCATTCTGTCGGATGAAGAAATACAACGGTTGAAACTACCCTCGCAGTTTCTTATCCCGATACTTCCAAGTCCGCGTTACGTCAAACAAGATATCATTGAGGCAGATTCTCAGGGCAACCCGATTCTGGAGAAAAAACTTTTCCTCGTATCGTGTTCGTTGCCTGAATCTCAAGTAAAACAACGTTACCCGTCACTCTGGGAGTATTATGAAGAGGGAGTCGATCGAAAAGTTCACCGTCATTATATTTGTAGCCATCGTACCCCATGGTATTCACAGGAATTTCGACCACCTGCTCCAATTTTATGTTCATATATGGGACGTCAAACAGCGGACCGACTAAATCCGTTTAGATTTATTCTTAACCGTTCAAAGGCGATCGCGCCCAATGTGTATCTCATGCTTTATCCGAAGTCTCAACGGAGTGAAGCAGCAAGCTGGTTTGATCTCATCGAACGAATCTGGCAGGCATTCAAGAAGATCCCTACTGAATCTCTTGTTGGAGAAGGTCGAATTTACGGTGGGGGTTTGCACAAACTCGAACCGAAAGAGCTTTCGAGTGCTAATGTTGAGTTTCTTCTTACTGAGCTACCAGAGTTGAAAGATATCATAAGCTCCAATGGATACAATTTGTTTTCTTCACCGTGAGACATAACAAGAACATCACTCGCTCTTTCCCTTTGTTGACCACCTAATCAATTTTCCTACGATGACTTTCAAGGAACTGCTTTCATCCGAACTCGCTCGGCTGGAACGATCGCAAACTTACAAGTACGAAACGGAGCTTCAATCGCCGCAGGACGGCGTTGTCAAGGTCGGCGGCAAAAAGGTCGTCATGCTGGCCTCCAATAATTACCTCGGAATGTCCAATCACCCGAAGGTTCGTGCAGCGGCTATTGCGGGCATCAAGCGCTATGGCTACGGCGTGGCTTCGGCGCGGTTCCTCTGCGGCACACAAACGATTCATCGCGAGTTAGAAAAGAAGATTTCAAAATTCCTGAAGACCGACGACACGATTCTCTTTTCATCGACGTTTGCGGCCAACATCGGGTTCTTCCAGGCGCTGACGAACGAAAAACTCGGCATGGAATCGTACCGGGATGTGATCTATAGCGACCGGCTGAATCACGCGAGCATCATCGACGGTCAGCGCCTGTGCCGACCGGAAGTGACCGATAAGAGAATCTATGAGCACAACGACGCGGCGCATCTCGAGCGACTGCTGGAAGAGGATTCGAAGAAAGACTATCGTCTGAGGATCATCGCGACCGACGGCGTATTCAGCATGGAGGGGGACCAAGCGCCTCTGGCGAAGCTCGTTGAACTGGCACAGCGTTACCACGCGCTGCTGTTTGTGGACGACGCACACGGCATTGGTGTCGTGGGGAAAACCGGGCGCGGCGTAGCGGAGGAACAGGGTGTGCTCGGCAAGATCGATGCGCTCGTGGGTACGCTCGGCAAGGCCATCGGCGGCGCGGCAGGTGGCTACATCAGCGGGTCGAGAGCATTGATTGAGTATCTCCGACAGAAAGCGCGCACGTACGTGTTTTCCAATTCTCTTCCTCCGTCAGTCGTCACAGCAACGAGTGCGGCGTTCGATCTCTTGATGAAAGACCGCTCGATTGTCAAGCGGTTGCATGAGAATACACGCTTCTTCCGAACATCGATTCGCGAGTTAGGGTTCAGGATCGTCGAGGGAACCCATCCCATTGTGCCGGTTATGTTGGGTGAGGCCGCGATCGCTCAGGAGATGAGCGCACGGCTGTTGAAGGCCGGCGTCTACGTCAAAGGCTTGTGGTATCCGGTTGTACCGAAAGGTGAGGCGCGGCTTCGGGTGCAAATCTCCGCAGCACACACGCGGAAAGATCTCAGCCGTGCGCTGAACGCGTTTGGAAAAGTTGGTAAGCGGATGAGAGTCATCTAAATTGGCTTAGCAGGTTGAAAAACGATTTCAATTGCCCGCTAAACACCTGCCTGCTGCAGGCAGGCGCGAATCAACGCGAAAAGAAAACATATTAGCGTGTTTCGCGTCTTTCGCGGGCCACGATTTTGGCTTTTTCAACCTCTTAGAGGCTCTTGCTACGAGCTTCAGCTCGTGGGCGAAAAGTAGAAGACAATGAGGGGTTTTAACCCCCTCAATGTTACTGAGGGTTAAAGCTCTTGATTGTACATATCTCCTCTCCACGACCTCCCGCCTACGTTCATGGAACTCCGGCAGGCAAGGAAGCTCGTGGCAATCACTCAGGACAGTCAAACAAATCTATGTTCACAAAAGCGGTGCTTGTCACCGGCGCAAACGGAGAAATCGGCCACGGCCTGATTTCCCGGCTGAAGCAAAAGAACTCAGACCTCCGTATTATCGCGCTTGATGTTCATCCCATCGAAAAAGCGCTGAGGTCGCAGTGCCACGAGGCAATCGTCGGCGATGTTCTCGACACTGTGCTCATCGATCGCTTGGCGGCATTCTACGATTTCAATACCATCTATCATCTTGCCGCCATACTCTCCACCAAGGCGGAGCGGGAACCAGTGCTCGGCCATCGGGTCAATGTCGATGGGACGCTCAACCTTCTTGAGCTTGCAACACGGCAGGCACGCGCAACGGGCGAACGGGTGAAGTTCCTCTTTCCCAGCTCAATTGCCGTCTATGGTTTTACGAGTCTTGAAGCGAAAATGAAAACCGGCAAGGTGAAAGAAACCGAGCACTTGAATCCCCGTACGATGTACGGCATCAACAAGCGGTACTGTGAACAACTGGGGTTGTATTACACCTCATACTACCGACAGATTGATCCTCAGCCGTTGGGCGGTCAGGTGGATTTCCGCGCGCTTCGCTTTCCGGGGCTTATCAGCGCCGAGACGCTTCCGACAGGTGGCACAAGCGACTATGGTCCGGAGATGCTTCATCACGCCGCGCAGGGAATTCCCTACGAATGCTTCGTGCCTGAGACAGCGACACTTCCTTTCATGACCATGCCCGATGCAATCGACGCATTGCTCGTACTTGAGTCGGCTCCGGCGGAGAACCTCACGCAGCTTGTCTATAACATTCGCGCGTTCAGCGTGATGGCGAAAGATTTTTTGGATATCATCAAGCCTGCATTTCCCGGCATGAAGGTCGAATTTCGCCCCGACCCGCGCCGACAGGCCATCGTCGATAGCTGGCCTGCCGATGTTGACGACTCGCTCGCCGGCACGGAGTGGGGATGGAAGCCGAAGTACGATTTCCGTCGTTCGTTCGAGGAGTACTTGATTCCTGCCGTCAAACGTCGGTACGGTGTCCGGGATTGAATTCGTTTTCTTGAAAAACGATAACCACAGATTACGCTGATATTCACAGATTGCGCCCTTGAACCACGCAGCGTTCTGAGAGCACAAAACAGTTTTCCGTCGCCCTATGTTCGTTCCGTAATCTTTCTGTCTCAACTACACTATGGATATCCTCACGATCATCTTGATTGTTTTCATCGTTGTTTTGAAGGCCGCGGTCATTGCGCTGTTGTTGCGCAAGCAGAGCACGTCCGCGGTAGACCCGAGCCAGTTCGCTCTGCTCATCCAGCAGCAAGTAGAGGCTATGCGCGCCGAGGTTCATCAGAATCTGACGAACACGATCACGGCAATCAATGACGCGCTCAGGGATACACGCGACGCCGTGCATCAGCAGTTGTCGGTCGTTACGAATCAAACCGGTCAAGTGGGAACGCGGTTGGATACTGCGGCGAAGGTTATTCAGGATGTCCAGAACAAACTCGGCGAGCTGGGTCAGGCGACGCAAGAAATCAAAGAGCTTGGCCAGAGTGTCTCGAAGTTGGAGGAGATGCTGCGCGCACCAAAACTGCGCGGTGGGCTTGGCGAACTCTTGCTCGAAGACCTGCTGAAGCAAGTTCTTCCGGCGAACGCGTTTGAGATGCAGTTCACGTTCAAGAACGGCCAAACCGTCGATGCCGTGATCAACACGGCGGGAGGGAAGGTGCCGGTGGATTCAAAGTTCCCTCTCGAAAATTTTCGGAAGATGGTCGATGCGAAATCCGACCAGGAGCGTAGGGTTGCGCAGCGTGCCTTCGTTGCAGACGTGAAGAAACATGTCGACGCCATCGCTCAGAAATACATTGTGCCGGATGAAGGAACATTCGATTTCGCGCTGATGTACATTCCGGCCGAAAATATCTATTACGAGACTATCATCAAGGACGATGCGTTCGGCCATGAGAACGGCCTCTACGGCTACGCCGCGAGCAAGCGCGTTGTGCCGGTCTCCCCGAACAGCTTTTATGCCCACCTGCGGGTCATTGCTCTCGGTTTGAAGGGCTTGCAAATCGAGAGGAGCGCGAAGGAAATCTACCAGAACCTCGCGCGGTTGAACACGGAGTTAGAGAAATTCATGGGCATCTTCGAAACGCTCGGCACACAACTCTCAAACGCAAAAAGCAACTACGACAAGGCCGACAAGCAGTTGAGTGCGTTTAGCGAGCGTCTCAAGAGCGTCCAAACGTTGCCGGAAGGGAATGACCGGTCTCAACTCGACGCCTTCTCATCCCGCTAAACGGCATCCCATCCCGTCCGCCTCTGGTGGACGGGACGGCAGCATCCCATCAAACATCATGCTGACCTATCTCATACGCAACTTCACGGGTTCTGCGGATGGGTTGCGCTCGTTCGTTCGGCACAACGTAGAGCAGAGCGACCCCTCCTCCTTGATCATCATCGTCCCGACGAATAGAAAAATCCGCGAGCTTCAACGCAGTCTTGTCGCAGCCCTACCCGCACAAGTATCGGCAGGACTCCAATTGTTTACGCTTGAGCGATTCGCCCGCGCGCTCCACCGGCACGCGTGTCCACCGCGCGCAGACCTGAGTCCTTCCATTCAGGCAATTCTTTTCGAAGATGCCGTCCGCGAACTGCTGGACGAAGGGAAGCTCGCATACTTTTCACTCAGCAGGCGCAGGGGAAGAATTCCACCCGGCACGCTTGAACGCGTCATCAGAGTTATCACGACGCTGAAAGAGAGCGGCGTCTATCAGCGTGACCTCGTTGAGGAATTGCAGGAGCTTGAACGCAAAGGGTTGATCGAAGGCGGTGAGCGCTCGAAATTAGCCGACGTCGCCGCCATCTATGAGCGCTACGAACAAAAGTTAGATGACCGGTTCATTGACCTCGGTGGGGTGTACCAAGAGCTCAATGCTGCGCTCGCCTCCAATAATGGTGAGCGGTGGATCCGCACGGGGTTCCCTCAAGCGAACGTCCTGATTGTCAACGGCTTCGATGAATTCTCTCAGCCTGAGCGTGTCATGCTCAACGCTGTCTCAGGAGTTCGATCGTTGACAACGCTCATCTCGTTCGATTATTTCGAAGGAAACCGGGAAGTGTTCGGCCATCTTGAAGAGAGCTATCAGGCGTTGCTTGAGATGGGCTTCTCGAAAATCGAACACCCCGACCCGCTTGTTGAAATGCTAACGCTGAAGCCTCCCGGCGATAAGGATTTTGGCGTCCATCTCGCCCGCAATCTGTTTCAGCCGTCGCCGCAATCCCGTGATTACCGCGACCGCATGACGGTGCTCGCGTGTCGTGATCGCGGGGAAGAAGTTCGAGCGATTGTCCGGACAATCAAGCGATGGCTCATCGACCACCCCGGCCACGATACCAGCAAAATCTGCGTCGCCACGTATCAGTCCGATACATACACGCCGCTTGTTCGCGAACTCTTTGCGGAGTACGGCGTGCCGGTCAACATCACCGACCGCTACGTTCTCGCGCAGTCGCCGCTCGTTATCGGGATCATGGCACTGGTCGACGTTGCGAGGAACAACTTCCGCCGAAAAGACGTCATCCGCGCACTGTCATCGCCATACTGCAGCTTTGGCGATGGCGACGAAGCCATCGATATTGCAAATCTGATCACGGTCGCAAGCGAGCTGAAACTTTCCTTCAGCGCAGACCGGTGGGTGGAAGTGATCGAACGCCGCATTCATGCGACGGAGGATGCGCTTCGCTCTCCGCATGACGAGCTTGATGAGGCAAGTATCGAGCGATCGCTTGTCCAGTACCGCAAAGCCAAAGTCGATGTGCGATGGCTTCAAGAGTTGCTGCGTCCGCTTGCGGAGCCTCTCGCGCCGCCGGCGTTTCGGCGTGAGCTTCTCGCGCTCCTCGAACGGCTTCATACGCTCGACCGCCTCTTCGCCCTGCACGCGGGCAGTTCGAATGCGGAAGCGTTGGAGCGAGACCTCCGGGCGCTCGAACGTTTCCGGGAGGTCGTCGACGAGGTCGTGCAGATCCTCCAGATTCAGGGCGCTGAATCCAATGCGCTCTCGATCGACGTGTACGTTGAACGGCTCCGCACGGCTATCCAGCACGCGCGCTACAACATCCGGCAGCGCGCGGGCTATGGCGTGCTCGTAACGACCATCGAAGAAACGCGGGGAATCGACTTCGACGTGATGTTTGTGTCGGGCCTCGTTGACGGCGAATTTCCCCTGCCGTATCAGCCAGAAATCTTCCTCAGCAAGCCGCGGCAGTTGCGGCAGGAGCGGTATCATCTTGTTGAGAACCGCTATCTGTTCTATCAAGCCGTGCGAAATCATTCCCGCCATGTGTTCCTCACCTATCCGCAGCGTGATGGCGAAATCGAGTTGGTTCGCTCGACATTGATCGACGCCCTGTTGCAGACGCTTCAAACCGAACACCGGACGGTTGATGAGCACGAGGGAACCACGCGATGGGTTCTCTCCCGCAACGAGGCGCTTCATCTCTACGGTCAAGAACCGACACAAGGCTTGCAGGAGCGTTCGCTGGCTGATGACTTCTCGTTCATTGACCATGTGCGACACGTAGAGCGAAGCCGATGGCTCACTCATGCGTTGCCGGAGTATGAAGGAGACATTCTCGCATCGATTGCCGAGGAGGCCAAGCGCTCGCTCGGTCAATGGAAGGAACGCGTGTATTCCGTGAGCCAACTTGAGGCGTACGCGCTCTGTCCGTTTCAATTCTTCGCGCAACGTGTGTTGAGACTTGGAGTAGTGCCGGAGGTCGAGGAAGGACTCTCCCCGCTTGAGAAAGGACACATTCTCCACGGCGCATTGTTTGAATTCTTCGATGAGCGGCGGACAAACAAGCTGCCGAGGTTGAGAGACTGCTCCGACCGTGAGTTTCGTGATGCCGTGGAACGACTGACGGCAATTGTTCGGCGCAGACTTGAAGAGGTAGAAATCCATGATGTGTTCTGGGAATTCGACCGCGAACAACTCCTCGGCTCATCGACCACACCCGGTATTCTTCACTCGTTTCTCGAGTTTGAGCGACAACGCGAAGTGGAAGCGGTACCCCGATATTTTGAAGTGAGCTTCGGCCGCGGAACCGGCCTAACGGTCGAATCAGATCCTCTGCTTCCCTGTCCCGATCCGATCTCACTCGGCGGTGTGCGGCTCCGTGGAAAGGTTGACCGCATCGACGTCGCCGGAGAGAGGTTTGCGATTATTGATTACAAGACCGGAAGGTTGCCAAATGCCAAAGAGCGCGAGCTCAGCATCAGCGTTCAACTTGCAGTATATCTTGCGGCAATGGAAGCAATCCTGACTGCTCACGCGGGTAAACCGATGAAGGCGGGCGCTGGAGTTTTTCTCCAACTGAGGGAATCCGTAACGGAAAAAGATTGGCTCGTTTCCGAATCGGCGCCCGCTCTGCTCGTTCCCGAGAAGAAACGGGGGAAGCGACCGACCGACGAAGAGTTCCGAAGGGAAATCGATCAAGCCATCGGGAGCTTACAGCATTCGCTTGAGGGTATCGTTGCCGGCCGTTTTCCGCTCACGACAGAAGAGAGGGTGAAGTACGCCTGCACGTGGTGCGACTTCTCAACAGCGTGCCGTATCCGCAATCGAGAGTGGATCGAACGGCCGCAAAGCACAGAAACGAGATGAAACACAGAGATACGATGAGCCGCGCAACGCTGTTCGGGAGACTCCCTCACAACGTACAGTCTGCAGAATGAACGACCAAACACCCATATCTACTCACCACTCACGAAGAGCTAAGGCTAAACGCATGTCCCACAGCACTTCGCTCACATTCTGGAGGGGGTCGAAATGAAAACACTCAAGCGCATTGGAATCCTGACCGGCGGCGGTGATTGTCCGGGACTCAACGCCGTCATCCGGAGCGTTGCCAAGCCCGCCATGATGTACTTCGGCACGAAGGTCATCGGCGTCGAAGACGGCTTCGAGGGGTTGGTAGAGGGGCGAATGCACGAGCTCACGCCGAAGGACGTTGCCGGCATCCTCAACATCGGCGGCACGATTCTCGGAACGTCGAACAAAGGCGACCCATTCCGGTTCCCCGTGCAGACGGAGAACGGTATCGAGACGCGCGACCTTTCGGAGCAAGCCATCCGGAATTACCGGGAATGGGAGCTTGATGCGATGGTTGCCATTGGGGGCGACGGAACGATGCATATCGTCGATCGCTTCACCGGCCTGGGGCTGAATTTCGTCGGTGTGCCGAAGACGATCGACAACGACCTTTCCTCCACCGATCAAACGTTCGGCTACGATTCCGCTCTTGCAGTGGCAACCGAAGCGATCGATCGCTTGCACACGACCGCATCCGCCCATCATCGGGTGATGGTGGTGGAGGTGATGGGGCGGTATGCGGGTTGGATCGCGCTGGGGGCCGGATTGGCCGGCGGCGCCGATATGGTTTTGATTCCTGAAATTCCGTTCGTGTGGGAGAAAGTCTATAAGGCGGTTTCAGAGCGGGGCAAACACGGGAAGCGTTTCAGCATCGTTTGCGTTGCGGAAGGAGCAAAACCGGCCGGCGAGGATCTCGTGGTGAAGGAAAAAGATGCGAAGCGCACCGACCCATTGCGTCTAGGCGGCATTGGTGAGTACGTGGCAAAGCAGATCACGGAAAACACCGGGCTTGAGACACGCGTGACCGTGCTCGGTCATTTGCAGCGCGGCGGAAGTCCAACGCCGTTCGACCGGATTCTCGCGACAAAGTTCGGCACCATGGCTGTCGAGATCGCCTCCGAAGGAAAGTTCGGGCACATGGTCAGCCTGCGCGGCTCCGATGTTGTTGCCGTTCCGGTCAAACAAGCGATCATGAAACTCCGCACAGTCCCGCCCGACTCGCAGTTGGTGTTTGCCGCGCGCGCTGTCGGAACGTCGTTCGGAGATTGAATGCGCGCAGCCATCGTTACACGGTATGGCCCCCCGGAAGTCATACAGCTGCAAGAGCGAGCGGTTCCGCAGCCGGGAGAGGATGACGTGCTTGTGCGCGTGAAGGCAATCGGGTTGAACTTTGCCGACTTGATTGCACGCATGGGCTACTACCCGGATATTTCCAGGCCGCCGTTCATTCCCGGCCTGGAGGTCAGCGGGGTGATTGAGTGTGTGGGGAAGAATGTGAAGACGCGCAAACCCGGCGACCGTGTCATGGCGTTCACGAGGCAGGGCGCGTACGCGGAGACGATCTGTGTCAGAGCAGAGCAAACTGAGCGTTTGCCGAGAAGGATGACGTTCGAAGAAGGCGCTGCGATTGGGGTGACGTATCTTTCGGCGTACCATGGACTCATTACGCTGGCCAACATTCGCCGCGGGGAAAGGCTGCTCCAGCACGCATCGGCGGGCGGTGTGGGAACGGCGGCAATTCAGATAGCGAAGCTGCACGGCGCGGAGATTTTTGCTACGGCAGGGTCCAACGCGAAGTTGGACGTCGCATTGGCGCAAGGAGCTGATCATCTCATCAATTATTCCGAGCAGGATTTCTCGCAGATCGTTCTTCGGCTGACGAACGGCTATGGTGTGGATGTGGTGATGGATTCGGTCGGCGGCAGCGTGTTCCGGAAAGGCTTCCGCCTTCTCGCTCCGATGGGGCGTTACGTGCTGTATGGCCTCGCTGCCGTTACGGGGCGACGAGCCATCAACAAGTTCAAGGCGCTGCGCGAAGTTGCAGCCATGCGTCTTCTTGCCCCTTCCAGCATGGTCTCGAAAAACGTTGGACTGTTTGGCTTTAATCTGTATTTTTTGACGCACAAGGTTGAGTACCTTCGTGGGGTGGCGAAGCAATTGCTCGAGTGGTACGAAGAGAAAACGATCAAGCCGGTGATTGGGCGGGTATTCCCGTTTGAAGAGATTGCCGATGCACACGAATTCCTTCAGTCACGGCAAAGCATCGGCAAGGTTGTGGTGAAGGTGGAGTAGGCAAATAGATCTATGGTACAACGCAGCCAGACACAAAGCATCATTGATCCGGAGTTTCTGCTGGTGGCCTACGTCAAGGGGTTTTTCCCGATGGCGGATTCACGGAGTGGGGAGGTCGGTTGGTATTCGCCAGACCCGCGCGCAATCATCGATCTCGAACGCTTCCACATTCCCCGCAGCCTGCGACAGACGATCAAGAAGAATATCGTTGAGGTGTATCTCAATCGACGCTTTGAAGACGTGATCCGTTCGTGTGCGGATCGGGATGAAACGTGGATCTCTGAGCAGATCGTTCAATCGTATTGTGAGCTGCATCGGCGTGGGTTTGCGCACAGCGTCGAAACATGGCGCGCAGGAAAACTCGTCGGCGGACTGTACGGCGTAGCGCTGCGTAGTGCGTTCTTCGGAGAGTCGATGTTCAGCGCCGAGCGGAATGCTTCGAGCGTAGCGCTCGCGTTCCTCGTGCGCAGGTTGGTCGAACGCGGCTTTACCCTGCTTGATACGCAATGGATGACTCCACACCTGGCCCGGTTCGGAGCGCGGGAGATTCCCAAAGAGGAATACCTGGAACGCTTACAGTATGCACTCACCCTCGATGTGTCCTTCACATAGGCCGTCGCTTCAATCATGAACCGCACGTTTCATATTCCCGTTATCACCGAAACGAATTTTCCGACACTCCGCCTTGCCGCACGCGGAAAGGTGCGCGACATTTACGACCTTGGCGAGACGCTCCTGCTTGTTGCAACCGACCGCATCTCGGCGTTCGACGTCGTGATGCAGGAAGGGATTCCATTCAAAGGAAAAGTGCTGACGAAAATTTCTGAATTCTGGTTTGAGCAGTTGGCCGACGTTGTACCCAACCACCTTATCTCCACGATTGTCTATGACTTTCCGACAATCACCAAGCCATACTGGCCGGAGTTGGAAGACCGCACGATGTTCGTGAAAACAACACAACCATTGCCGATTGAATGTGTTGTGCGCGGTTATCTCTCGGGTTCGGGATGGGTCGAGTATCAGCAGACCGGCAGTGTGTGTGGCATCCGCTTGCCGGATGGGCTTGTCGAATCGGCGAAACTGCCCGAGCCCATCTTCACGCCAGCAACGAAGGAAGAAAAGGGAAGGCACGACGAGAATATTTCGTTTGACCGAATGGTCAAAATCGTAGGCAACGAAACGGCAGAAACGCTTCGCGACCTTTCGCTGCGCATTTACACCTGCGCCGCGGAGATGGCGATCCAGAGAGGAATCATCATCGCGGATACGAAGATGGAATTCGGGATGGATCCAAACGGACAGGTCGTCCTTATTGATGAGCTGCTCACGCCGGATTCCTCGCGCTTCTGGCCAGCGGAGCAGTATGAACCCGGGCGGCCTCAAGCAAGTTATGACAAACAATTTGTGCGTGATTATCTTCTTTCCGTCAACTTCAACAAGAAGCCGCCGGCGCCGAAACTGCCGGAAGAAATTGTGTTCAAAACCTCAGGGTTGTACCTGAAAGCGCTGCGGGAGTTGACGGGTAAAACATTGCCGTAGTGGTTATGAAGACAGGGTTTCGCATCCTCGAACATCCAGCCGACGTGGGCATCGAGGCAACAGGCCAAACGCTTCGCGAGGCGTTTGAGAATGCCGCCCACGGCCTCATCTGGTTGATTGCCGGCGACGAAACGAGCGAGCCGACCGAAGAGCGATACATCAAACTGACGGGGAAGGACGAAGAGAACCTTCTCGTCAAGTGGCTCTCGGAGATCCTGTTTCTGTTCGATGCGGAAGACTTCCTGACGTCTGAGGTCACCGTCGAACGCATCACGCCCACGCAACTCGAGGCGTTTGTGTTCGGGGAAACATTCGACCCCACGAAGCATGAAACGCGTCTGGACATCAAGGCGATCACCTACCATCAACTCGCCATCGAACGCCGCGAGGACGGATGCACGGTGCGGGTGTTTGTGGATATTTGAAACCGATGTAACTGCCAATGAACCTGTCTGGGTGAGTCAAGCGGTTGGAAGAGGTACCAATGCGAATCGGTTCATTCAAAAGATAGATCAAACCGCAGGTTCGATAAAAATCTGTTCAGCGAAAAATTAACCACACCTGCCTGCCGCAGGCAGGGATTCACAGATTAGCCCCGACTTGTCGGGGACACAAAATGTGATAAGAGGAAAGAAAAAACCAGGAGTTGCGAAGGAGTTACACTCCTGAGCGCATGCGGGTTGGGAATATTCCAGTAGGCTCGGGAGTTAAACTCCCTCGCAACCAATGTCCTATCTTTCCCTATCATTCTTCTCTCCCGAACAAAGTTCGGGATGAATCCCTGCCTGCGGTCCCGTGTTTCGGGATCTCCCGCTTCTCAGGATTCCGCTGCAAGCCCCGTTAACGGGGCAAGCGGGATTCCAAAAGAGCGGAACCGTACAGCGGGACAGGCAGGTGTGGTGGATGTTAGGTGGTTTTGATTCTAACGCTGAGTAATTACAAACCGATATCAATGAAACTTCACAGGCGATGTGGCGTCACATCGCCTTCATGAAACACGATGCTACAACAACTCGACGAATACCGTTATCTCATCCCCAAAGAATTTCGCAAGGGGATGAAAGTTGAAGGATTGATCTACGCGAACCGCGAGCTGATCAAACAAATTGAGAAAGACCAGACTCTGATGCAGGTCGCAAACGTCGCAACCCTGCCGGGGCTTGTCGGCCGCTCGCTTGCGATGCCGGATGCACATCAGGGCTACGGGTTTGCGATCGGCGGCGTGGCGGCGGCGGATATTCAACAGGGAGTTGTTTCCGCCGGTGGAGTCGGTTTCGACATCAATTGCGGCGTGCGGTTGTTAGCGTCGCAGGTTTCGCTGGAAGGGGTAAAGCCATATCTCGACGCCCTTGTCAATCAGATGTTCCGCGATATTCCGTGCGGGACGGGGAGAAGCGGCATCGTCGGGATGCTGAATGAGCGTGAGCTTGACCGAGTGCTTGCCAACGGCGCGCATTGGGCGGTTGAGAACGGCTATGGCCGACCGGAGGATTTGGAGCGTATCGAGGAAACTGGAAAAATTCCGGGTGCTGATCCGGACGCAGCCAGCAGCCGTGCGAAGCAGCGCGGGCGGGATCAGCTCGGCACACTCGGCTCGGGCAACCATTTTGCCGAAGTTCAATACATTGCGGAGATTTTCGATGAAGAAGCGGCGCAGGCGTTTGGTCTATGGCCGCAGCAGGTGGTCGTGATGATTCATAGCGGCTCGCGTGGGCTTGGCCATCAAGTCTGCACCGACTACCTCGAGGTCATGCAGTCGGCCGCGAAGAAGTACGACATCGAGCTTGTCGACCGGCAACTTGCCTGCGTGCCGATTCAGTCGTCGGAAGGACAGGCGTATTTGCGCGCTATGGCAGCAGCGGCAAACTTCGCCTTCGCGAATCGACAGATGATGACGCACTGGACGCGCCAGGCGTTTGAGCGAGTGTTAAAAAAAGGAGAGCTTGCGATCGTGTATGATGTCTGCCACAACATTGCCAAATGTGAGACACATCGGGTGGGGAAGCATGAGCGGGAAGTGTTGGTGCATCGGAAAGGAGCCACGCGGGCGTTTCCAAAGGACAGGCCGGAAGTTCCAAAAGACTATCGGCATGTTGGGCAACCGGTCTTGATTCCGGGAAGCATGGGGACGTATTCCTACGTGCTTGTGGGAACCGAGCAGGCGATGGAGGAGACGTTCGGTTCCTCGTGTCATGGTGCCGGCCGGGCGATGAGTCGGCACGCGGCAAAAAAAAACATTACCGCCGAACAGCTCCTTGCGCAGTTGCGGGAGAAAGGCGTTTATGTGAAAGGAGCCAGTAAGAGCGGACTTACTGAAGAGAGACCGGAAGCGTACAAAGATGTCAGCCTCGTTGTCGATACCGTCCACCATGCCGGCATTGCCCGGAAAGTAGCCAAGATGGTTCCTATCGGCGTCATCAAGGGGTAGCTCCACCGACGATTCATGTCCCGCGCATTCACCACCAGCCAGAAAAAAGCCCACGACATTCAGCGTCATCTTTCCGTCACCGCCAACGCCGGCTCGGGAAAGACGACCGTGCTGGTGCATCGCTACGTTAACATCCTTCTGCAGACAGATGCCGAGGTGAGCGACGTCGTGGCTATTACCTTTACCGACAAGACGGCGAGTGAGCTCTGTCGCAAAATTGCCCAGGCAATTGACCGGTCGATCTCGACGACGACAAAACAATCGGTGCGGCTGAAGCTCACCCGGGCGCGTGAACGGCTCTCCTCGGCTCCTATCGGTACGATTCATTCGTTCTGTGCGCGCATCCTGAGAGACCATCCCATCGAAGCCGGCGTTGATGCGGCGTTCACGGTAATGGAACAGGTGGACCAGCGAGCGATGATGCGCGAAGCCATCGCAGAGACATTTCAAGATGCGTTTCGTAGCGGCGATGCATCCCGCCGAAGGCGGGACGATGCCCTCTCGCTGCTCCGCGCGTTTGGGAAGTCGAAGGTCTTGCGCACGCTTGAAGCCATGCTGGAGAAACGGGAGCCGGTTGAACACCTCCGGTCAAGTGCAGGGCTCTACTCGAAGTCAGACGATGAGGTACTCGCCGCATGGTCAACGTGGTTGGAAAGCTCCTTCCATGGGCTCGCAAGGAACGAAAATGTGCGTCGTGCAGTCCGGACGTTGTCGGGTGTCGTGGAGGTGGAAACGGCGGAGGCTGTTGGACATCATGTGAACACCTATTCCCCACGCATGAAGTGGACCGAGACAGCGCAATGGTTGAACAAGCTCTGTCTCGCTTTTCTTACGAAGAAGGGGGAATTCAGAAAGGCTGCCTTCACGGAAATCCCGACCGCTTCGAATATTCTGAGGGATACAGCCGTCCTTCGCGATCTGTACAGCGTTGCAGAGAACTTTGAGCACTTTGCAGAAGAGGAAGTGGATGCGCTTCATCGCAACCTCATCGAGTTGACGCGAATCATGTTTGCCATGTACGACCGTGTGAGTCAGCGCTTTGCCGACAAGAAATCGGAGCAAGGTGTGCTCGATTTCGACGACCTCCTTCTTTCTGCCGACCGTCTGCTCGATCTTGAAGATGTCCGTACATCCCTTGCGCAGCGGTACCGCTATCTCATGGTGGACGAATACCAGGATACGAACCGGCTGCAGTATTCCATCCTCCGGAAGCTCATCCTGAACTACACCGCGGGCAATCTCTTCATCGTGGGGGATCCGAAGCAATCGATCTACGGCTTCCGCGACGCGGACGTGGAAGTCTTCGGTGAGACGAAAGCAGACATTCTCCGTTCGTCGCTCAAAGAAATGCCGTTTCGTTGGAGTGATGAGAACTTGACATCCGATGCACGCGAACTCCGAGGGGATGTGGTGCTTCCGGAAAGTTTTCGGCTCCTGCGGGACCTTGTTGCGTTCACGAACATACTGTTCTCGCATCTCATGGCGGCGGATGGTGAACCGTTCGAGGTCGGATACGATCTGCTCGTGCAGGCAAGGGCAAACTCCACCCCCGGCGATGTCGAGCTCTTGCTCACTCCAGAGCGTGACGAAGAGGCGGATGTGTCCGCCGGAGGCGGAGAGTGTGAGCACATTGCGGACAGGATTGTTGACTTGCTCAATGCTCAGGCCGCCGTCTTCGATCCGCCTGAGGCGGACGAACAGCCCCGGCCAATGCGATACAGCGACATTGCGGTCATCCTTCGCAACCGGAATAACCTTGCCGCGTTAGAGCGTGCATTGGTGCTGCATGGATTGCCGTATCGTGTTTCCGGAGGAATTGGGTTCTACCAGACGCAGGAAGTCTACGACGTTCTGAATTACCTCCAGTTTCTCCTCAACCCACGCGATGATGTCGCACTCATGGGCATTCTGCGGTCGCCATTCTTCGCAGTGTCCGATGCGGAGTTGTTTGAAATCTCGCTCGTAAGTCCTGCGGGACGGGGCGGTCTCTTGCCGTCGACTTTCTTCGAGCGACTTGAGTGCTATGCTCGCGCTGAACGCGCAGGCAAACGTATTCTCCGCGCTGCTCGACTGCTCTCGGACCACCTCGCGCGTGCGGGTTCCATGACACCCTTTGCACTCTTGAAGAAGATTGTAAGCGATACCGCATGGTTCGGGGCGAGCGTATCGATGGAGCGGGGAAGCCAACAGTGTGCAAACATCGAGAAGCTGCTGCGGTTTGCACGAGAGTATGAACAGCGGGGACTTGTGGGTCTGTATGATTTTGTGGAACGTCTCAGAGCGCTTGTGAACGACCATGATGAAGCGCAGGCCCCAAGCGAAGATCACGACAACGCCATTCACATCATGACGATCCATGGCGCGAAGGGATTGGAGTTTCCCGTGGTGATCCTCCCGTTCCTGCACGAACCGTTCCGCCACGACAACGAACCGTACCTCGACCGACGGTATGGGCTTGGCATCTCAACGAAAGACGAAGAGTCCACTTCGGAAAGCGTCAGCGCTCCGATCGCGGTCTTTCTCCGTAACCTGCAGCGTCAGAAAAAAGAGGCGGAAGAGAAGCGTATTCTGTATGTCGCCTGCACGCGCGCGCGAGATCGGCTGATCCTTTCCGGTAATCCTCACATGCTCAAAAAGCAATCATCCTACCTTCGCTGGATCTTTGATGCGTTAGGTGTCGATGGGGTGCCGGTGCATAAAGCCGTCGAGTTGGACGTTACAACGGCGATTCGTACAGGGCAGGGGGAGGCAACGGAATGTGCTCACCGTTTGCGGATCCCCGTTGTCCAGATCACTTTGCCGCAGAAACTTGAGGTTCGTACGAAAGAAGAGATGCTTCAACGGGGCGAGGTGTCCGTAGCGATTGAGCTTCTCTCCGCGAAGTCGCACGGCGAAGTCATCTCGGCCTCACAGCTTCTGACCCTTTCACAATGCCCTACGAAGTTCTATCTCACCTATCGGTTAGGCGCTCATAGTCTCCTTGCTGACCAAGCTCCACCGCCGCAGGTCTTAGGAGAAATCGCCGCCGATGAAAGGGAGGAAGAAGGTGCGGTTCAGCCGAATCTTCGCGGCACGATTGTTCACGCCGTGCTTGAGCGTATCGTTCCGCCTAGTGGGACACACACGGAGGATGTTGCCGTTGCGCTCGATGAAGTTCTTGTTCGGGATGGAATTTCCCACGAGGTTGCCGAGGCGCTTCGGGCTGAAGTGCTCCCGCTGATTGATTCACTTGTACGTTCCACTGTCGGGCGGCAGATATTTGCTGCAAAGAGCGCAAAAGTTGAGCAGTCCATCACGGCTGTCTATGGCTGTCACTTCCTCACGGGAACCGTCGATCGTCTCATGCAACACGAGGATGGGTCATGGCACATCATCGATTACAAAACGGACAATGTGTCGTTTGAGTCTCTCCCACAAGCCGCAGAGCGCTATCGCCCTCAGATGGACCTCTACGCATATTTGCTTTCTCGCATGTACCCGTCGCAAGATTCCGTTACCGCCACACTCGTGTTCCTCCGACATCCCGAACATCCCGTGACCTTTCAGTACTCTCAGGAGAAGTTGCGGGCGTACGAACGTACGCTTGAGCAAATGGTCGCTCAGATTGAGCGAATTGATGAGCGAGGCAGTGCCGAACTCCCGAAACGCACCTCTCACTGTCCTGAGTGCGAGTTCTTCCGGCGGTCGCATTGTGTTCTCTTTCCGCCAACACCTTCATGAGTGTGTCGTGGAACGTCGCTGTGTTGTTCGTCATTCAATATTTTGATATATTGCGCCCTGTTCATCTATTCTGGAGTGCCGATGCTTCCTCTCACACAAGAAAACATCCTGAAAGCTCTTCGTCTCGTCAAAGATCCCGACCTCCACCGCGATATCGTCACACTCGGTTTCGTGAAAGACCTCATGATCCGTGGCGCCGACGTCTCTTTCACGCTTCAGCTTACAACCCCCTCGTGCCCCGTGCGCGATCAGTTTGTCGTGGATTGCGAACGCGCTCTTCGCAGCGCCGTCGAGGGTGTCGGCAAGGTCGATGTGAAGCTCACCTCGAGCGTTGTCGCTCACGTCAATGTGCAGAAAGAAGCCATCCTGCCCGGCGTGAAGAACACCATTGCGGTGGCCAGTGGTAAGGGAGGCGTTGGGAAGTCGACCGTCGCCGTCAACCTTGCTGTTGCGTTGGCGATGGACGGAGCGAAGGTCGGGCTTGTCGATGCCGATGTCTACGGGCCCAGCGTACCGCTGATGTTTGGGGTCAACGAGCGCCCCAAGGTCTTCAGCCAGCGTCTGATTCCGCTCGAGAAGTACGGCGTCAAGATCATGTCGATCGGTTTCCTCGTTGACCCGATGCAGGCAGTGATCTGGCGCGGGCCGATGGCGAGCGGCGCGGTGAAGCAATTCATGGGGGATGTCGAGTGGGGAGAGTTGGATTACTTGATCTTCGACCTTCCGCCGGGAACAGGAGACATCCAGTTGACGCTCGTGCAGACGATTCCGCTGACGGGCGCTGTGATCGTCACGACACCTCAGGATGTTGCTTTGGCCGACGCTCGGAAGGGCCTTGTGATGTTCACGAAGGTCAACGTGCCGGTGATGGGAATTGTGGAGAATATGAGTTACTACGTTTGTACGCACTGCGGGCAGCGTGAGGATATTTTTGACAGCGGCGGTGGGCAGAAGACGGCGGAGGAGTTAGGCGTACCATTCTTGGGCGAGATTCCGATTACTACGGCCATCCGTATCGGTGGAGATCGGGGTACGCCCGTTGTTGCTGGGGCGCCTGAATCGGAGCAAGCGAACGTGATTCGGGCCATCGCGCGAAACCTTGCCGCGCAAATCAGCATCCGCAACATCGACGCACCGCCGATGCCGAAGGTGGAAATCCTTATCGGCGCACAGTCGTAACGACGTCCCATGCCGAGTGCCGAACAGATTGAAGAGAGCCTGAAGCGGATCCGTCCTTACTTGCAGGAAGATGGCGGGGATGTTGAGCTTGTGAGGATTACCGACGATGGCATCGTCGAGGTTCGCTTAATGGGCTCCTGCCAGCAGTGCCCGATGTCGCTGATGACGCTCCGGGCAGGGATCGAGCGTGCGCTCATGCTTGCGTACGACGATGTGAAAAGGATTGAGCAGGTACGGTAGCGGCGTCACACCCTCTCTCGCAGCTCCACGTCGAACAGTTTTCCCTCCTTCAGTTGCACAATCCGTGCTGGATACTTCCGTACAAGCTCGTAGTTATGCGTTGCCATCAGGATTGCCGTGCCGCGGAGATTGATCTTCCGCAACAGCTCCATGATCTCTGAGGAGGAGATGGGGTCGAGGTTGCCGGTCGGCTCGTCGGCAAGCAGGAGCGCGGGGTTGTTGACGACGGCGCGTGCGATTACCACGCGCTGTTGTTCGCCGCCGGAAAGTTCGTGCGGCATGTGGTTGCGTTTATGGCTGAGGCCGACATCGGCGAGGGCGAAGAGGGCTCGCTTGGGGATGTCGCTGCGCGGTGTGTTTGTAACATACAGCGCAAAGGCGACGTTGTCGTAGACGTTGCGGTCTTCCAACAGCTTGAAATCCTGAAACACCACCCCGATCTTCCGGCGCAGATACGGAATGTCTCTCGTCTTCATCGTCGTCGATGAATATCCCGCCACGCGCACGACGCCGGAGTCCGGTTTGAGGTCCAGATACATCAGCCGCAAGAGCGAACTCTTTCCCGCCCCGGTTTGCCCCACGAGATACACAAACTCTCCGTCCTTCATCGTAAAGGTTACCCGTTGCAGGACGGGTTGTCCGTCGAACGAAACCGAGAGGTCGCGGAGCTCAACCATCAAACTCCCCCCGTTTCGTTGTCGCAAATCGTGCAGCCAGCTTGATCGCTTCGAGCATGCTGGAGATGTTCGCTTTGCTCTTGCCTGCAATGTCGAAGGCCGTCCCGTGGTCGGGAGATGTGCGAATGATGTTCAACCCTGCCGAAACGTTCACCGCCTTACCGAAGGAGAGCATCTTGAGTGGAATCAATCCCTGGTCATGATACATGGCGAGTACAGCGTCGTACTGCTTGAAGGTCTTTGCTCCGAAGAACGCGTCTGCGGAGAACGGACCATCGACGACGATGCCTGTGGTACGGAGTTCCTCCACGGCGGGCTTGATCATCTCCAGTTCTTCGGAGCCGATGGCGCCGTTCTCACCGGCGTGGGGATTCAATCCGAGCACCGCAAGCCGAGGTTGCTTAATGCGGTACATCGTTTTAAGCGTTTCGTACACAATGCTTGCCTTGTCGACGATCTTCTGGCGACTCAGGTGCTGTGGTACGGCGCCGATGGGGACGTGGATCGTGGTCAAACCGACACGCAGTTGGTCTGCCACGAGCATCATCGCCACGCGTGTTGACCGGCTCAGCAGTGTGATCATTTCCGTTTGGCCGGGGAAATCATATCCCGCCTCGTGTAATGCCTCTTTCGAGACGGGCGCTGTCACCATGGCGTGAGCTTCACCGCCCACACAGAGGCCGACGGCGCGCTCGATCGCCACGCCTGCATTCCTTCCTGCCACTTTGGAAACCTTCCCGTACTGAACATCCGCCCAGATGCCGTCGCCGACATCGAGAATGGGGAGGGCGCTTGTCGGCAGAATGGGAAAGGTTGCTTTACGAAGCTGGGTTTTGAGTCGAAACTCTTTGCGGGCGTGTTCAAAGACATCCAGCGGCCCTACGAGCAATGGAACGCATGCGCGTTTCACGGAAGGGTTGGAAGCGGACTTCAATGCGACTTCAGGGCCGATGCCGTTGAAATCGCCGATGGTGATAGCAATGATCGGTTTCACAGCGCCTCTGTCGCTGTGAGCACGAGGTTGCCGTTACGGTTGCGGTCGGCGAAAATGAAGCGCTTGTGGATATGGGCGTATGTCCAGACCTCGGTCGCAACGCCGCCGGGGGGAATGAGTCGATCGATGCGTGTGGGTGAGCCGTAGAGGGTAAACACTCGACCGCGGTCGGTTTTGTATCCGTCGGCGCCGGTGATGGTGGAGAAGCGTTGGATGGCATGGTCGACGCGGCGGTAGTATTCGACCATGACTTCATTGTAGGCCGTCGTCGTGTCGCGGTCTCGCTTGCGCCAGAATTCGTGGAATGCGCGAAGGTTCCTCTGGAGCGACCCGGTTTGCATATTACTGATCTCATCGTCGGTTGCGATGTGGTAGAGGGCGTCGACGGCAAGCTGCAGGTTCGTGAGTGAGAACGGGCGGTTGGCCCATACGACGTTGAAGGAATACTCCCGCTCATACGTGGAACCGTCCGCGTTGATGGCGATGGAGAGTGTGTATTGGCCGGGTTCCAGTTGTTCGAGAGGCAACGGAATGTGAAGAAGTTTCCATGGCGTATTGGGCTTTCGTACGAGGGCATAGGTAACCTCCCCTTCCGATGCAACTAGCCGCAGCGTTCCATCCATAATCGTGTATTGGTTCCCACTCCATTCCTGATCACGGTAGGCAAAGGGATCCCGTTGCCGTTTGAGCGTCCATTTCAGGTTCAAACTCGCGCTGGTGGGAAGGTAGAGTTGATAGGTATATCCTCCTCGGGAATCGAAATGCACGTGCGTCCCACGGTTCAACGGCTTAATGAAAATGGAATCGCTTTTCTCCTGATGAAATTCTACAATGCTGAACATCGGGAAAGAGAGCTCTAAGATCTGCTCGTATCCCCGGCGTGTTGTAACCTTGCGGTCGCGGTTGAGGACTTGCCGGCCGGACTCACGGTCATCTAAGCTGAAGATGATCGTGTACTCGCCGTCGGGCACGGTGAACGAAAATGCCCCGACGACGTCAGGCAGTTCTTCTCCCTCCCGTGGTTGAGTCGCGCGCGTGAGGCGAATCCGTCGGAAATCCCGTGCAACGGAGAGGTTCTGGTTATCCTTTAGTTCCACCAACAATTCGCCGCGCGCTAGAAACTCTTCCCATCTGGTTTCCTGAAGATTGCGAACGAACACAAAGAACTGTTGCCCGATCCGGTAATGGACGTTGATCAACGCTTTTGTTGTGTCGTTCGCGAAGAGCGGAATACCCTCAAACGACACGGGGTGTGGCGTGCGCGGATCATCGCCGCGCGTATCTCTCACTTGAGCCGATGCAGCGGTGGTGAGCAGCAGTGTAAGCAAGAGAGGATTATACAAGCGCGATGTCATGCAGGATCGTTGTGTTCTGTGGTCCGATGATTTTTCCGGGATTGAGGATGCCGCGAGGGTCGAAGAGGTATTTGATCTCTCCAAAAAGCCTGTAGATGGCCGACCCATAGAGGCGTTCGAGATACGGCGTTCGCACGAAACCGTCGCCGTGTTCGCCGGAGAGGGTACCACCGAGGGCGATGGCGAGGTCGTTCACTTCGCTCGCTATCATGTCGATAGCGCGGTAGTGGTCGAGGTTACCGAGATTCACGAATGCTGCACAGTGGACATTCCCCGAGCCGGCATGGCCATAGATGGAGCACTGAATCCCAAACCGATGAAGAATTGCCCTTAACCCTTCGAGATATGTCGGAAGCTGGGGAATAGGCACCGCGACGTCCTCGATGAAGCTCGCCTTCTGGAATACCTCGTCGAAATTCAAGATGCGGCTGACGTGTTCGCGCAATTGCCAGAGGGATTGTCTCTTGCTCTCGTTGTCGAGCGTGCGCACCTCGAGGGGCTGTGCAGGAGCAATGACTGAGCGAATCTTTTTTTCAAAGACGGAGACGCTTGAAGCATCGTCTCCTTCACATTCAAAGTACAGCAGAACCTGCGCATCGTCCCGCACGAGGCCATCGCTGCCGGGTATCGAGCGGCCGAGAGAGAAGTAGGTGCGGTCAAGGAATTCGACAGCGCTCGGTTCAAGGCTCAGCCCCGCCAGTGTCGCCCGTGCCGCCGACTCATCATCATGGAAAAAAGCCACGACGCCGGTACGATGCTTCGGGATGAGCACAAGGTTAACGGTTGCCTCGATAACGATCGCGAGTGTGCCTTCCGAGCCTACGATCAGTTTCCGCGGGTCATGCGTGTGGAATCCGATCGTATCGAGAAGGTTGTAGCCTGAAGAATTCTTGGCGACACGGGGGAAGCGCTCGCGAATGAGTTCGCGATACGGTTCGAGAAGAGTACGGGTATCTTCGAACAGCTGAAGGCTGTTCGGTGAAGAAGCCACTCCATTCTTGCCGAGGTGTGCAATCTCTCCGTTTGCAAGAACAACGGTAACGGCCTCGACGTGATCTTTCGTTGCACCATACTTTGGCCCATGTGCGCCGGCTGCGTTGGTGGCGATCATTCCACCGATAGTGCAAATCGTGCTGCTGGCCGGGTCTATAGGGAACATTCTGTCGTGACGGGCCAGGCACTCATTGAGTGAGTGAAGAACGATGCCGGGCTGGACCGTCACCGTCGCCTCATCATAGGAAACGACACCGTGCATGTGTTTTGTGAAGTCGAGTACAACGCCAAGTCCCACAGCCTGGCCTGCCAATCCGGAGCCGCCCCCGCGAGGAATGATGGCGATGTCGTTCTCGCTGCAGAACCGAACGACTGTCTGAACGTCTTCAACATCGTGAGGGAATACGACACCAACCGGCATGATCGTATACCATGAAGCTGCGGTGCTGTAGCGCTCACGCGTTTCGGTGTCGAAAAAGCATTCACCTCTGAGGAGGGACTTGAGGTCGTGTTCGATCGAAGCGTAGGCGGAAGTCATCGAAAGGCAATGAAAGTGCAGAGCCAAGATAGCAAGAAAGGGAGGGAAAGGCAAGGTAGGAAGAGTTCCGAGGGAGTCCTACGATGAGGAAAGCGGCGTACTACAAGCGTACGGCGCACGTCCGTCGTGAATGGAATGGATCCATCGAACCTTATCGCTTCCAATGCGCGAGAAAATCCGCGAGCAATCGTACACAGACACCCGACGCGCCCTTCTGTGTGTAGGCTCCATGCTCTTCAAGAATAGCCGTTCCCGCAATATCGAGATGCACCCACGGATAGTCTCCGATGAACTTTTTGAGAAACCATGCAGCAGTAATGGCCCCCGCCCATCGACCTCCGGTGTTTTTCACATCCGCAACGTCGCTCTTGATCAGGTTTTCATATTCATCAAACAGGGGGAGCGGCCAGACGCGCTCGTATGTTCGTTCGCCTGAAGCTTTGAGTTTCTCCATGAGCGCATCGTCGTTGCTCATCATGCCGGTTGCGAAGTGGCCGAGCGCAACGACGCACGCGCCGGTCAGCGTGGCGAGGTCGATGACGGCGGCAGGATGGTAGCGCTCTGCATACGCCAGTGCATCGGCAAGGATGAGCCGACCTTCCGCGTCGGTGTTATCGACCTCCGATGTTTTGCCGTTGTAGTGTCGGAGAATATCGCCCGGACGCGTCGATGTTCCGCTGGGCATGTTCTCAACGGCCGGAATCAATCCGATGATGTGTACCGGCAACGCGAGGCGCGCCACTGCCTGAAACGCACCGATCACCGCCGCTGCACCCGACATGTCCATCTTCATTTCACTCATGTTCGCGGAGGGTTTCAGCGAGATGCCTCCGGTGTCGAACGTGACGCCCTTTCCGATGAGAACGATGGGGTTTTTCGACTTCCGTCCGTATTCAAGAATGATGAAGCGCGGGGGATGAGCGCTTCCTTTCGCAACCCCGATGATGCCTCCCATGCCGAGCCGGGCGATCTGTCTCTCGGTCATCACTTTGACCGAGAATCCCGAACGCTTGCCGGCTTCAACGGCGGCTTGTGCGAGTGTCTCGGGATAGATTTCATTGCCGGGCGCATTGGCCAAATCGCGCGCGAGGGTTGTCGCGGCGATAAGGATTTCACCCTTGTGCACAGCCTCGGTTCCGATACGCTGTAGCTTCCGGTCGTCCGAGAAAATCGTAAGCTGTCCGACGCGGTGCGAATCGTCTTCGGACTTTGACTTGTGCTTATCGAATTGATACAAACCGAGGCCGGAGCCTTCCGTCAGCGCGAGGGCAACATCGGCAGCATTGTCCTCGGTGGAGGGAAGAGCAAGAGCAACGGTCGAAGCTTTGATTGACCGCGCTCGCATAGCTGCGGTACCTGCAGCGCGGCGATAGCGCTCCAGTGCTGTATTGGTATCTGTCGGTTTTTTCCCTAATCCCGCAAGCATAAGGCGTCGTGCTTTTGCTCCAGCGTCCAGATAGAGCAGGGCAGTCTCTCCCTCCTTCGCCTTGAAGTCTCCACTCGACAGAAGCGTTGCGACCGGCGCGCCGAAATGGGCAGCAAGCGCTTTCATCTCGCGATTGTAGAGCGCCTCATTCTGATGGATACAGACCACAACAACGTCTGCCTTTACCTGTGTGATGGATGCAGTTTGATAGGAGTAACCCATGACAACCTCTCTAGCGAATGTATACTTTTGAGCGTGCGATGATCTTTGCTGCCAACTTATGAACTTTCGCGCCCGTTACTCGAGCGCCGGCGGCGTTCATGTGGCCGTTTCCTCCAAACTCCTGTGCAAGCTTGTTGACGGCAATGTCGCCTTTTGACCGGAAACCCACCTTCACGTTGTCCTGCAGCTCGGTGAACATCAGTCCCACTTGAACCCCTTTGATGGAGAGTGTATAGTTGATCATTCCGTCAGTGTCCTCCTCTCGAGTTTCGGTCTCGCGAAACATCTCCCGCGTCGCTTGAAGTGAGGCAACTTTCCCATCATGCGCCGTTTGGAGCGTTGAGAGGACTTTACCCAACAGTTGAAGACGGCCGAGCGTCCCCTGTTCGTAGACATTCTGGTAGATAGTAACAGGGTCCGCGCCGCACTCGATGAGGTGAGCAACTCTGCGGTGCAGGTCGGCGCTTGTCCGTGGAAAACGAAACGAGCCGGTATCCGTCATGATGCCGGTGTAGAGGGCCGTTGCAACCTCGGGGGTGAAACGATTTCCATCGAGATATTCGAGCAGGTGGTACATGATCTCGCTCGTGGCGGCAGAGTCTTCATCGAGGATATAGACATCGGCGAACTCAGTCCGGTCGAGATGATGGTCGATGCAAATCTTTTTCGCCCTACTCTCGAGCACAAAGGGTTTCAGTGTTCCAAGCCGCTCCGGCTGATTTGTATCCAGAACGAAGATAACTCCCGCCTCGT
The DNA here is from genome assembly GCA_041695045.1 of Bacteroidota bacterium. GTDB lineage: Bacteria > Bacteroidota > Ignavibacteria > UBA10030 > UBA10030 > JBGFRR01. The sequence goes on along the minus strand of JBGFRR010000063.1, from coordinate 9,605 downwards.
GAACAAGAGCGCTGTGCCGCTGCTCATCGAACTGTTGAATCTGTCCGTTCGGATCGAGGAAGCCGTAATAGTACGGCGTTTCGCTGTGGTTGAGCATGTGCACTGTTTTGCCACGGCTCCGAAGAAGCGAGGTGAGCGCGAGCTCGCTTCCAAGGCCGTCGCCGTCCGGATTGATGTGCGTAGTAAGCACAAATCGATGGTGCTGTTCGATCAGTATTTTGCAGAGTTCAAACTCTTGCTGCACGTCAGCACTCCATGGAGAACAACAAAAAAGGTGTGACCAGACACTCCAGCCACACCTTGGTGATGTCGACTGAACTCCCTACTGAACGACCCACGTCTCTCCCGAGTTCAACAGCTTGACCATATCTCCCTCGCCACGCTTCTCCTTTGCAAGGTCGATCTGACGCTCCATATCCTCTTCATACACCGGCCGCTCGACGGCGAGAAAGGTTCCAATCGGACGCGGGACGCTGGCCTTGTAGGTCATGTCGGCGAGAATGAAGGAAAGCGTCGTGTCGGTTTCGTCGTGAACCAGGAGGTCGTTGACGGAATACGTTCCATCCTTCAGCGAGACGACTTCCGGCGTGAAGCCGTTCAGGCGCACGCCCTTGTCTTTTTCCTTGCCGAAGACGAGCGGTTTGCCGTGCTCAAGGAAGACGACGCTGTCGTCTTTCGTTTCCTTTTCCGTGAATTGGAAGAACGCGCCGTCGTTGAACACGTTGCAGTTTTGGTAAATCTCGACGAAGGATGTGCCCTTGTGTGCCGCTGCCCGCTTGATGATGGCCTGCATGTGTTTCGGGTCGCGGTCCATCGTGCGTGCAACGAAGGTCGCACTCGCGCCGAGACTCAAGGCAACGGGATTGAAAGGATAATCTAAGGAGCCGTACGGTGTAGAATTTGTGATTTTCCCGCGCTCGGACGTCGGAGAATACTGCCCCTTCGTAAGACCGTAAATCTGATTGTTGAAGAGCAGAATGTTGATGTCGAGATTGCGGCGGATGAGATGGATCAGATGGTTGCCGCCGATGCTGAGTCCATCGCCATCACCCGTGACGACCCACACAGAAAGCTCCGGTCGCGCGAGCTTCAGCCCGGAAGCAATGGCTGTGGCGCGGCCGTGGATTCCGTGAAAGCCGTAGGTGTTCATGTAGTACGGGAAACGGCTCGAACAGCCGATGCCGGAGATGAAGACCATGTTGTGTCGCGGAATGCCAAGGTCAGGCATGACACGTTGGGTTTGAGCGAGGATGGAGTAGTCGCCGCAGCCGGGGCACCAGCGAACGTCCTGGTCGCTTTGGAAATCCTTCGCCGTGTATTGTACTTCGGGCGCCGTGACCGATGCGAGGGTTTTTTGGATGAGTGTCGACATGATTATCCTTTCAGAATCTCGTCAATCTTCTTTTCAATCTCGATGGCTTTGAAGGGGAGTCCCTGCACTTTGTTCAGACTGATCGCCGGCACAAGATATTTTGCACGCAGCACTTTCACGAGCTGCCCCATGTTCAGTTCGGGCACGAGCAGATGCTTGAACTTGTATAGGATCTCACCAACGTTCTTTTGCAGTGGGTTCAAATAGTGTAGATGGAGATGCGAAACCGCATTGCCTTTTTCGCGATGGCGTGCAACAGCGGTGCGAATCGCGCCGTACGTTCCTCCCCATCCTACAACGAGCACATCGCCTTCCGGATCGCCTTCCACGTCAGCAAGCGGGATGTCGTTCGCAATGCGCTCAACCTTCTCCGCCCGCAGCTTCACCATGAACTCATGGTTCTGGGGGTCGTAGCTCACATTGCCGGTCAGATGTTGCTTCTCCAAACCGCCGATGCGGTGTTCTAAGCCGGGTGTGCCGGGAATCGCCCACGGCCGGGCAAGCGTCTTCTCCTCGCGCAGATAGGGAAGGAATCCCTCCGGATTTGTTCTGAACTTCGGAGAGATATCCGGCAGCTTGTTGAAATCCGGAATGAGCCACGGCTCAGAACCGTTGCCAAGATATCCGTCCGACAGAAAGAACACGGGCGTCATGTATTGGATGGCCATGCGGCACGCTTCGAACACTTTGTCGAAGCAATCGGCCGGTGTGGATGCGGCAATAACGGGGATTGGCGCTTCGCCGTTGCGACCATACAGAGCTTGCAGGAGGTCGGACTGCTCCGTCTTTGTCGGGAGGCCGGTGCTTGGTCCCCCGCGTTGGATGTTACAGACAACCACAGGCAGCTCAACCATGACGGCCAAACCGAGAGCTTCCGTCTTCAGCGCAACGCCGGGGCCGCTTGTGGTTGTCACACCCAATGCGCCGCCAAAGGAAGCGCCAATGGCCGAGGTAATACCGGCGATCTCATCTTCGGCCTGGAATGTCTTCACGCCGAAATTCTTGTACATCGACAGCTCATGGAGAATGTCGCTGGCGGGAGTGATCGGATAGCTGCCGAGGAAGAGGTCGATGTTCGATTTCTTCGCGGCTGCCATCAGCCCCCATGCAGTCGCCTGGTTGCCTGTGATGTTGCGATATTTTCCCGGAGGCAATTTGGCAGGCTCGACCGTGTAGCGGACGGTAAACATCTCCGTCGTCTCACCATAGTTCCAGCCCGCCTTCAGTACGCGGAGGTTCGCCTCCAGAACCTCTGGCTTGTTCGCGAACTTCTTCTTGATCCATTTGATCGTCGGTTCCATCGGCCGATTGTAGAGCCAATACATCATACCGAGAGCGAAGAAGTTCTTCGAGCGGTCGACAAGCTTGGTGGAGAGATTCAGGTCCTGCAATGCAAGCGCCGTCAGTTTACTGATGTCGACCTCAAAGACGGTGTACTTGGACAGCGAACTATTCTTGAGCGGGTTAGAGGAATAGCCGGCTAATTTCAGGTTTTTGTCGCTGAAGCCTTCGGTGTTGACGATGATGACGCCGCCATCGACGAGACTGCCGAGATTGACCTTGAGTGCCGCGGCATTCATGGCAACGAGCACGTCGCACGAATCGCCTGGCGTGTTAATCTCTTTGCTCCCGAAGTGAATCTGGAAGCCGCTCACGCCGAACAGGGTGCCCTGTGGGGCGCGGATTTCGGCAGGATAGTCGGGAAGCGTACTCAGGTCGTTCCCTAGAATTGCAGTGGTGTTGGTGAACTGTGTGCCGGTGAGTTGCATGCCGTCGCCGGAATCGCCGGCAAAACGGATCGTTACGTCTTCGAGTTTGCGGATGGTTTTTTCGGCCATGGTCGGTTCTTTGAGGACGGAATGGTGGAACAAAACCCAATGAATTTACTCAATTTTGTGCCCTAAAGTCAAGAAACGTTCTTCGCAGAGGAAAAACGACGCCGATGCTCATCAGGGGAGATGAACACCGGCGGAGAGTTGGTTCGTCTGAGCAGACGTTACTCGCGAACGACCCATACTTTCACGATCGCTTCAACACCGGCGGCAAGTTTCACCGGCACGTCATAGATCCCCAACGCTTTGATGGGTTCTTCGAGCACGATGTGCCGCTTGTCGAGCGTGATGCCTTTTTCCTGCAGAACATCGGCGATCATCTGTGATGTCACCGAGCCGAAGAGTTTTTCATCCTCACCGACCTTCATCTGGATGGTGGCGGAAACCTTCTCGAGTTGTACTGCAAGCGTCTCAGCCGACACCTTCTCCTTGGCAAGCCGTCGTGCCTGCTGTTTTTTTTCTTCCTCGAGCATCTTGATGCCGCCGGGAGTAGCCTGGTATGCGATATTGCGGGGGATGAGGTAGTTCCGCGCATAACCGTCTTTCACATCGACGATGTCTCCAACGCGGCCTAACTTTTCAAAGTTCTGTCGCAAAATGATCTTCATGGTGCGTCTCCTTCGGTCAATCTCATGGTTAGCTCACGGCGTCGGCGACGAAGGGGAGAAGCCCTAAATGTCGTGCGCGCTTGATGGCCTGCACTAACTCCCGCTGATGCTTGGCGCACGTACCGGAAATCCGGCGGGGGATGATGCGCCCCTGCTCTGCGATGAAGCGTTGGAGCTTTTTCTCATTCTTGTAGTCGATGTAGATTTCCTTGTTGTCGCAGAAGCGGCACGTGCGGCGTTTGCGGGCCTGGGCTGCTCCTCGCGCCGGTCCGCGTAAAAACCGCGAGCTGCGTATCGGTTTGCTCGGTCGTGTTTGGCGTGGCATTGTTTCATTCTCCATCAATAATAGTAAGTGGCCATATGATAGTGCGGTTGAACAAGGAAGGAGGCGCTACGTTGCGTCGTCGTCGCTCTCGTCATCCTCCTCATCGGAGCCGGGACCGGCGAGGGGGACTTTTGCTGCCAGCGCTGGCTCGGCTGCAGCTTCAACGGGAGCTGTCTTGGCCTTCAATGCCTTTTTCGAAAGCTGAACAGTGAGATGGCGGATAATGTTCTCATCGAGCTGATAGTGCCGCTCCAGTTTGGCGATCAAGTCGCCCGGAGCAGTAAACTCGATGACGACGTAGAAGCCGTTATTTTTTTTCTTGATGGGATAGGCGAACCGCTTGCGCCCCCATTTATTGAGGTCTTGAATCTGACCGCCATTCCTGGTGATCAGCTCGGTCACCTTGTCGACTACCGCGTCGATTTGCGGGTCGTCAAGCGCCGCGTTGACGACAAAAGTCGTCTCGTAGATACGTGGTGCTGTGGCCATGGTGCTTCTCCCTGTGGACGTTCCTGATGGCCCCACAGCATTCACCGACAAGACAATAATCGGTAAGTGTGGAGCAGGGTTCTGTGGATGTGTTGATTGTGCAATCGGTAGATTATCAAATTTGCTCAGTGTGATAACACCGAGACTATGCAATCGCCCACGAATCACACGAATGACATGAAAAACCCTTTGTTGATCATTCGCGTCGTTCGTGGGTAAGGAATCTTTGATGTTTGCGCACCGATTCCATCGTTCAGCAACTACAACAGTGGTGCAATGACAAGTGAAACGATCGACATCAGCTTGATGAGGATGTTCATCGATGGGCCCGATGTGTCCTTGAACGGATCGCCAACCGTATCGCCTACGACTGCCGCCTTATGCGCGTCGGAACCTTTTCGTTCACCTTTAATCTCTCCTTTTTCGATTGCTTTCTTGGCGTTATCCCACGCGCCGCCGGCGTTTGCCATCATCAAAGCGATTAGCACGCCGGTTACGGTTGCGCCGGCGAGCATGCCGCCTAACGCCGCGGGTCCGAGAATGAAGCCAATGATGACGGGAGCGGCAACAGCGGAGATGCCCGGAAGAATCATTTCTCCCAATGCCGCGCGTGTTGAGATGTCGACGCAGCGAGCAGCATCGGGTTTTGCGTCCGGCTTGCCTTCGAGCAGCCCGGGGATTTCGCGGAACTGTCGGCGAATCTCATCCACCATCTTGCCGGCTGCGCGACCGACGGCCGTCATCGTCATGGCCGCGACGAGAAACGGAAACATCCCCCCGATGAAGAGACCGATGACAACGTACGGATTGGTGACGACGATTTGAACGGGCTCAAGCCCGCGCCTCAACTGGCTATGGTCGACCGACTGCGAAAACGCCGCGAACAGCGCAAGAGCTGTTAACGCAGCAGAGCCGATGGCAAAGCCTTTCCCCATCGCAGCCGTTGTGTTGCCCAGAGCGTCGAGACTGTCGGTAATTTTGCGGACATCGGGTCCCAAGCCGGACATCTCAGAAATCCCGCCCGCATTATCGGCAATCGGGCCGTACGCATCGACCGACATGGTGATGCCGATCGTCGCGAGCATGCCAACAGCGGCAATGCCGATGCCGTAGAGACCCGCAACGGCATTGGCAACGAAGATGGCAACTGCGATGACCACGACCGGGAGCGCAACAGATTCCAGACCGACCGCTATGCCATGGATGATGTTCGTCGCGGCGCCCGTTTTGCTTGCGTGCCCGATGCGACGAATCGGCGGACCCGAGGTGTAATACTCCGTGATCAGACCGATCAGGATACCGGCCATCGTACCCCAGAAAACAGCCCAGAAAACGTTGTTGCTGACGTCGTATGTTCGTGTAATCCAGAGAGCACCGAGGAGGAAAACACCAGCGGCAATGAAAGTAGAATATCGTAGTGCCGCGGCGGGGGAGAGTTGCTTCAGGATGCGCATTGAACCGATGCCGATGAATGACGCAACCAAACCGAGCGCCGCCAGAATGAGCGGAAGCGCCATAAGAATCGCTTTGATGTCTACATCGGCGATCTCGGGAATGGCTTTCAATCGCTCCAATCCTTCCGGCAGGAGTGTAGCACCAATCGCGAGCGTTGCGATAATAGAGCTGACATAGGATTCAAAAAGATCCGCTCCCATGCCTGCTACGTCGCCAACATTGTCGCCAACGTTGTCGGCGATGACGCCCGGGTTGCGAGGGTCGTCCTCGGGAATGCCTGCTTCGACTTTTCCGACAAGGTCGGCCCCGACATCGGCCGCCTTGGTATAGATGCCGCCGCCTACGCGCGCAAAGAGCGCAATCGAGCTTGCCCCCATCGCGAAACCGTTAATGATGCTGGCCTGCTCGGGGTTTCCGAAGATCATGTAGAACGCACCCACGCCGACGAGTCCGAGGCTCGCAACGCTCACACCCATTACCGCGCCGCCATCAAAGGCTGTGAGCAGCGCTTTTCCTTGTCCATGCGATCGCGCTGCTTCAGCCGTACGGACATTTGCGCGCGTCGCTGCTTGCATGCCGAGGAATCCGGCGAGCACCGAGCAGAGCGCTCCTCCAATGAACGCCGCTGCCGTGTTGACGTTCAGTCCATAGGCAAGGAGCGCGGCCACGACGAGGACAAACGCACTGAGCACAACGTATTCACGCTTGAGGAATGCCATCGCGCCGATGTGAATCTGCGCGGCGATGTCCTTCATACGGTCGGTGCCTTGGGGTAAGCGCTTCAAGTTGAAATAGATGAGAAACGCTCCGGCCAATCCAAGTAATCCTACCCAGGGTACGTACTGTGCAAGCTGTTCCATGCAGGGATAGTCTCCGTTATTCGGCTTTCGGTTTGGTGTTGTAGATATTCATGGCGTGAGCGAGCCCGCTTGTGATGACAAGCGAGCATGCATCGGCTGCGCGCTTGATCATTACACTCGCGAGCGGCCGCTCGTGTGTTGTAAAGAGTTCAAGAACAAAATCTGCCATCAGCGACTTACTGCTCGGTGTGGACGGCGATGCAATTCCGCATCGAAGCCGGGGAAACGCATCCGACCGGACATGATCGATGATGGAGTAGAGTCCGTTATGTCCACCATCGCTTCCACGTGCTCGCAGACGCAGCGTGCCGAGCGGGAGTTGAAAGTCATCACAGATAACGAGAAGGTCGCTCAGCGTAAGACCGTAATGATCGCACACCTCCGCCACAGCCATACCGCTGTTGTTCATGTAGGTCAGGGGTTTGACGAGAAGAACTTCGTTCCCGTTGTAGGAGGCATGGGCGATTCGATAGTCGCCTTTGCCCTCGGTCAGTTCGGCGTTCCACCGGCGGGATACTTCATCGACTACTGCAAAGCCGATGTTATGACGCGTGCCGTCGTACATGCTACCGGGATTACCGAGACCGACAAGACAGTGCATTGGAGCGCCGTCGCTACTTCTCGGCCTCTTCGGTCCCCTCTTCCGGCTTCTTGCCCTTCGCAATGACTTCCGGCTCCGCAGGTGCCTCGGCTGCTGCCACGGCAGTCGGCTCTGGTTCCTTGACGATCGTCGGCGGCACAACGGCCACGACAGCACTTCCCTCGTTCTCTAGAATTTTCACGTTGGGGATGCTCAGATCGCGGACGTGAACGGAGTGCCCGATCATCAATGGAGTAACATCAACTTTCACGCGGTCGGGGATATGTTTGGGAAGACACGAAACTCTGACCCGATGCAAGATGTGCTGCAGTATCCCGCCATCGCGCACACCCTGTGCAGTTCCCTTGACAACAACCGGCACTTCGATGGTAAGCTCCTCTTCGGCGTTGAGGCCGAACAGGTCGAAGTGAATCGGACGGTCGGTCACGGGGTCGAACTGCACATCGCGCAAGATGCACGTGTGTGTTGAACCGTCGTCTAACTTCAGGCTGATGACGTGGGTTGCAGACGTGTGGATGAGCGGCCGCAGGGCAAGTTCCGGCATGGCAACGGGAATGTTCTTCTGTCCATGGCCGTAATAGATACCAGGTACCTTGCCTGCACGGCGCAAACGCTTCGCCTGTTTCCCGACCTGACTCCGCACCTCGGCGCTGAGTGTTATTTCTGACATACACTTCTCTCCTCGTTAGATCTTGTCTTTATCAACATCAAACAGTGAACTGATAGACTCGTGATTGTGTGTTCGAATGATGGCTTCTGCAAACAACTTGGCTACCGAGCGAAGCTCGATTTTCGGCGATGTTGCTCGCAAGGGAATCGAGTCCGTAACCAGAAGGTTCGTCACCGCAGAACTGTTGATCCTCTCGACCGCCGTTCCCGAAAGAATCGGGTGCGTGCACGCGCCGTAGATATCCTTTGCACCATCCTGCTTCAGGGCGCTCACGGCGTTGACGAACGTTCCAGCCGTATCAATCAGGTCATCGACGATGAGGACATTCTTTCCCTCTACATTGCCGATGATGTTCAGCACCTCCGCTTCATTCGCTTTCGGCCGGCGCTTGTCGATCAAAATCAGGTCGGCATCCAGACGTTTGGCGAACGACCGCGCCATCTTCAATCCGCCGACGTCGGGCGATGCCACGGCGAGGTCGGGGATATTTTTGCTTCTGAAGTGGTCGATAAACACCGCTGACGAGTACAGGTGGTCGAACGGGATGTCAAAGAATCCCTGAATTTGCGGCGCGTGCAGATCCATCGCAATGACCCGGTCGGCGCCCGCTGTGGTGATGAGGTTCGCAACGAGCTTTGCCGTTATCGAAACTCGCGGCTGGTCTTTTCGATCCTGTCTCGCATAGCCGAAGTAGGGCATCACTGCTGTTACCCGCCGGGCCGATGCACGCTTTGCCGCGTCGATCAGGATCAGCAGCTCCATCAAGTTCTCCGCGGGCGGTTGCGTGGGTTGGATGATGAACACATCATCCCCGCGGATATTCTCTGCATATTTGACCCAGATTTCTCCGTCGCTGAAGTTGCGAATCTCGACGTGGCCGAGTTCGATCTTTGCCTCGCTTGTAATTGCTTCTGCCAGCGGGCGATTCCCTCTGCCGGAGAAGAGTTTGAGGCCGGTCAATGGCGTTGTGGAGTCAGTCATGGAATGTGTGAAGAAGTGAACCCGTCCTCATCACAGTTGCTCTTCATCCCGACAGACTTTTGTTCAGGGGTATAAGCGCGTGAAACCGAGATGGTTTGGCGACTTTGAGGTTCGAATCGGAAAACCCGCTGGGGTGGGAGGATTCGAACCTCCGAATGGCGGCTCCAAAGGCCGCTGCCTTACCACTTGGCTACACCCCAACAGCAATGCACATACAGAAACAGCCTTATCCCGACACGGTCGGGACTACACCCCAATCCTTTACTCGCAGCGGGATTCTGAAAAGCGGAACCTTATCCCGACACGGTCGGGACTATGCTCACCAATCGCACCCACAGAAAAATAAAGCCCAACTCGTTGCAAGTTGGGCACAAAATATACAGAAAAAACGCCCGCAAGTCAATTATAATTT
>JBGFRR010000006.1:0-3019 GCA_041695045.1 Bacteroidota bacterium | reverse complement strand
AACAGGCACTGGTGTCACTATGTTACCTCTGCCACTTGCTCAATCGGAGAACGCTTTCCAACATAGGAATCGGTTCATTCGAAAGATAGATCAAACCGCAGGTTTGATAAAATCCTGCTCAGCGTAAAATAAAAACCACAGATTACACTGATTTTCACAGATTTAATTTTTGGGAACGACTCACTTAATAAGGATAGTGGTACCGGCGATTGCTATCGCATCGTCGCTTTGACAACCGACCCCGTCTCCCGTCTCAAGCAACGCTTGAGACGAGGATTCTCGTCCCAAACAATGATCGGGACGGAACTGACCTTCCCCTCATCCCGCTTGGAAAGACAGCGGGACACAACAAACGTGGAGGGGAAGGAACTTTATTCCCTTTCCTGTTAGGAGAGGGAGAGGGTGAGGTCTTCCTACGGCGTGGACGATGCACGGGCCCTCAGAGATATCTCATACTGCTTCACAAAATCACAAATGTTTAAACAAGGCTCGTGTTCCTACACAACTAGGCGCTCAATCCTGCAACGCTCGCTTTACCCTGTAAGTGAGTTATTCCCTAATTTTTTAGAATTCATCTGTGAAATCTGTGGTTACATTTTTTTCTCAGTGTTTTTGAGAAAATCAGTTTTACGTTAAAATACGCTGAGTACATACTGGATAGCTTTGGTTAGCAACGCCCGCGCGATCGTGTCGTCCGGGCAGGGTTGGGCGGGTTCATACATCCCATCATCCCGTATTCCCGCGGCGGTCCGCGCGCGGCTACGCGGGGAGTTTGATCGGGACAATCCGATATACAAAGTTGGGAAGTCGGTTGCGGATGCGAAGTCCGAGAGCGATAAAGAGCTTGAGGAAGGGAGAAAGTCGGATGCGTTTGGAAAACACGTCGTAGTTTGCCTTCTCGATCCGCTGCAACAACATATAATAGATATTCCCCATCGCGCGTGCGGCATAGAGAAACGGCTTGTCCTCCTCGGTGAGACACCGCCGGGCCGCTTTGAAATAGTGATGCGCGCGTGCGCACTCGAACTTCATCAGTTCAACAAACCGCTCGTTGTATACGCAGGCCATGAGCTCCTGCTCCGTGTAGCCGAACCGCTCCAGGTCTTCTTGTGGAATGTAGATGCGTCCGCGCTGGGCATCCTGCTTCACATCGCGGAGGATGTTGGTCAATTGAAGGGCAATTCCGAGATTCACCGCATACTCTCGTGTCTTCGGGTTCTTGTAACCGAAAACCTCAGCGCAGATCAATCCTACCGTCGAAGCCGCGCGGTAGCAATATTCTTCCAACTCCTCGAACGTCCTGTACCGCTGTATATGCAAATCCATCTCCATCCCCTTCAATAAGTCGAAGAAATGATGGAGTGGAATCCGGAACCCTCGGATGACTTTGCTCAGTCGGTTGAGCAGGGGATATCGTGAGATGCCGTAGAGCGAGTTCTGCAGCTCGTCTGTCCACATCCGCAGTCGCGCGTACTTTTCCTTCTCGTCCGTTCCCTCATCCACAATGTCGTCCGACACGCGGCAGAAGGTGTAGATGGTCTGGATGGCGTCCCGCTGCTCTTTGGGGAGGACTAAGAACGAAAAATAGAAATTGCTCTCGTAGTCCTGATTGGTGCGGGTCAATGCAGTATCAAGTGCGGCGTTCGACATTCCTTTCTACGGGTGCCATGAGGAAAGAACCAGCGCCATTGTATCTCGAAACATCAATACCGGCCGTTTGGTGAAGACGTCGTACTGTTGCTGCTTGATTTTCCGCAAGATTCTCATCCCGCCGCGCCACGTGAGGCGAAGCTCAAACCGAAGGTCTCGGCCGACCATCTCGAGCAGGGGTTTCCCGCGCCGGAACAAGTGCTCCGTTCGGTCCACCAGCGACGCCATCAGATACCGGAATTCGACAGTCGTGCGACGCGCAAACAACTCTTCTTCATGATGCCCGAAGCGCTGCAGGTCGGCCAGCGGAACATACAGACGATTCTTCTCAAGGTCGATCGACAGGTCCTGCCAGAAGTTTGTCAGCTGCAGCGCTGTGCAGATGGCGTCGGCGTGCTGCATCATTCGCTCGCTGCGATAGTTGAACAGCAGAAGGACGAGTCTTCCGACGGGGTCTGCAGAGTTCCGACAGTACGCGAGCACGTCGTCAAAGGTCTCATAGCGATGCGTTGTGACATCCGACCGGAACGCCGTGAGCAATCGTTGGAACAGCTCGATGGGAATCTCGAATCGCTCCACGGTGTCGGAGAGTGCGACGAAGACCGGGTGCCGCGCGCGGCCGTGGTAACAATCGACCAGTTGATCGCCCCAATCGTTGAGCGCGTCCATGCGTTCGGCAAGCGTCATGCCCGGTTCGTCCGCAAAGTCGTCGGCTATGCGGGCGAACGCGTACAGGGCGGAGACATGCTTCCGCTTGTCGGCGGGGATGAAGAGCGATGCAACGGGGAAGTTCTCGTAGTGACGGCGCGTGAGGCGTTCACAGTAACGGAATGCATTGTCGAGCGACCCTGTTCGCTCGGCAGTATGGCGCTCGCGGGTCAGCATGGGATAGGACACGTGAGGAACAATATGCAGAATCGGGCTGGCAGAATCAAGAAAAAGCGCTTGAGGCTGGCGTTTTGCTCAATCTCTCGGTATATTGAGCCTGCCGCTGCTATCCTCAAGGGGCTTTTCTTTGAGGATTTTTTTGCTCTGGTGAGATACAGCGGTGCTTGGTGAAATGCTGTGGCGATGTGGAAACCTTCGACCGCTTCATGCTCGTATTGGGTAGATGGCGGTAGACCTGCCCGCCCACGCCGCGGTGCTGGAATTGGCAGACAGGCTGGACTTAGAATCCAGTGTCCGAAAGGACGTGAGAGTTCGAGTCTCTCCCGCGGCACGGGCAGGCGGGCGCGCTAGCCTTAGGAGCTAGCAGGCTGTTGAAAAACTCATAGAAAATATTTTTTCTGTTCCATGTCGCAAACGCGCGATGATGTATTATATTTGTAGCCACTCATCACCAACACAGGAGATAGCCCATCATGCGCGG
>JBGFRR010000028.1:0-3045 GCA_041695045.1 Bacteroidota bacterium | reverse complement strand
GATGGATGTAGAGTAAAGGATGAGGGCACGGTCTAAGCTTTGCCCAGAGAAGGTTGGAACTGTTTTGTCGGACAAGCCCCCATTTCTGCAGCAAATCCACCGACCGGCTTGAGGCGAGTGAGCTCCACGCCCATAGTCCGGGCGACACGCTAATCTCTCACGAACGTGCCCAGACCAAAGGAATTGCGCCACAGAGCGGAGAAGAGCATCAATTCCGACTTGAGTTTTCAAGAAGTGTGCAGACCGTATCGTCCCTCAACACGCGTTTGCGGATCCAGTGTCAAGTTTCATCGAATCCCTTGCAGGAGTGCCCACAGATGGAGTAATCGGTCCCTACACACCCAAACGCTGCTGTAAGCGCTTGTGTTCATCCCAGAGAACCTGGGGAAGTCGTGAACCAAACTGAGTGAAAAACGTTTCAATGGATTCCGAGCCTTTCAGCCAGCCCTCACAGTCTACTTCCGTCAGCTCCTTCATCGCTCCTTCGGGTAATTGCAGGCCGCGTGTATCGATGGCATCTGGAGTTGGCAGGAAGCCGATCGCGGTCTCCACGGCTTTCCCCTTCCCGCGTATCCGTTCCAGAATCCACTTGAGTACGCGGATATTTTCACCGAACCCCGGCCAGAGGAACTCTCCGCTGTCGTTTTTCCTGAACCAGTTCACGCGAAAAATCAGCGGCGGCTTCTTCAACTTCTTGCCCATTTCCAGCCAGTGCGCGAAGTAATCGGCCATGTTGTAGCCGCAAAACGGCAGCATCGCCATCGGATCACGACGAATCACGCCGACCTCGCCTGTTGCAGCTGCCGTCGTTTCTGCCCCCATGCTTGCGCCCATGAACACGCCGTGCTGCCAGTCGAACGACTGATTCACGAGCGGAACCACACGTGTGCGACGGCTGCCGAAGATGATGGCGGAGATTGGTACGCCCTCCGGATCTTCCCAGTGCGGAGAAATGGCAGGACATTGACGTGCGAGCGCCGTAAAACGCGAGTTGGGATGTGCTGCTTTCTCGCCGTTCGGATTCCAGACTTCGCCACGCCAGTTTAGCGTCCCTTCGGGCGGCTCGGTTCCGATTCCCTCCCACCATGGTTCGCGGTCGGGCGTGAGTCCGACATTGGTGAAGATGGTATTGCGTCGTATGCTTGCCATCGCGATCGGATTCGTTTTGTGACTCGTTCCGGGCGCGACACCAAAGAATCCGGCTTCCGGATTGATCGCTCGCAACTGTCCTTCATCGTCGATGTACATCCATGCGATATCGTCTCCCACCGTCCAAACTTTGTATCCCTCGTCTTTGAGCGAAGAGACCATCATCGCGAGATTCGTTTTGCCCGATGCGCTCGGAAACGCCCCGGCCATGTACGTCACTGCGCCCGAAGGGTCTTCCAGGCCGATAATCAGCATGTGCTCGGCCATCCATCCTTCTTCGCGGGCTAGCCAGCTTGCGATCCGCAGCGCAAAGCATTTCTTTCCAAGCAGTGCATTGCCTCCGTACCCCGATCCGATACTCCAGATGAGCTTCTCTTCGGGAAAGTGCATGATGAAGCGTCGCTCCGGCGAGAGGTCGGCTAATGCATGGAGGCCGGGGACAAAGTTATCGGAGGATCCGAGATGGTCCAGCGCCGCTTGTCCAACACGCGTCATAATATACATGCTCGCAGCAACGTAGAGACTGTCCGTAACCTCTACCCCTACCCTGCTGTACGGCGAACCAACAGGGCCCATGAGATAGGGAATCACGTACATCGTTCGCCCGCGCATTGCTCCATCGAAGAGCTTCCCGATTTTCTCCTTCGCTTCCGTGGGGTCCATCCAGTTGTTGTTTGGGCCGGCGTCGTCTTTCTTCGTGGTGCAGATGAAAGTGAGGTTTTCGGTGCGGGCAACATCATTGGGGTGGCTGCGGTGAAGATAACAATTGGGGTACGTCTGCTGGTTGAGCTCGATGAGTGTTCCATTATTCAGCATCGTGCGAACGAAGGATTGATACTCCTCCTGCGTTCCGGTACACCAATACACATTGTTCGGTTTCGCGAGGAGCTCGGCCTCTTCCACCCACTTCAGCAGTGCATGTGAAGTCGTCATTCGTTCTCCAACGTTTGGAACTTACAGGCGGGTTTTCCACGAGCGCATCAGCGCAACGTCAATGTGGATTTCCTCCCCCACGAGGGAACTGGGAATCGGGTCGGGATAATACTTTTGACAGCACGCATATGCCTCTAAGCTGGACATGTTCCAATACGACGGGCATGATGCGCAATGAATGTTATGCCCTTTGAGATAGAAGTCCGTGGACTGGCAGTTCTCGCTCTTGCTGATGGCCGTTACGACTTTCCCCTCGGGTGTGATGTAGGCAAGCATCGGAATCGGCTGAACCTCTTCGGGGTCAAAAAAACGAACGAGTTTATAATCCATCACGGCCTTGAGCGGAATAACGATCTTCCCCTCCACAAGCCGTGCGGTGATTTGCTGGCTGGGTATTTTTTGTTCGATCCCGTAGGCGATCGGAACGACAACCAACGGCTGCTCAGCAATAACCGGATGAAACTCTCGCAAAAGCACGTTGAGATATGCCGCCATGCCGCCACCCAGGCCAACCAGCGTAAGAATGATTGCGATGGTACGAGTGCGGATTTTCTTCGGCTGGCCCGTTTCGGGTTTTCTCGCTTGCACAGTCGAAAGCTTGCTTCCACACTGCGGACAGTAGGCCGCCGCTTCCTGAATCTCGGAACCACAATGTTCACACTGTCTCATACATCCTCCTCATGACTTAACGCTCTTCAATCATCCGTTCCACCTGCGCTACACGTCGCTCAACTTCCTGCGGGGTTTCAGCTAAAACCGTGATATGCCCCATCTTTCTGTTCGGCTCGACACGCTGCTTTCCATACAGATGAAGCTTTACACCGTTCCATGAATACAGCTTTGAATAATCGATGCGTGGCAGATGCTTCCCCAGAACATTCACCATAGCACATGGCGCCGTCAAGCGGGGACGAACCGCCGGCATGCCACACACCGCCCGCACAAGGGCTTCAAACTGCGAAC
>JBGFRR010000127.1:0-17263 GCA_041695045.1 Bacteroidota bacterium | reverse complement strand
CGGTATCGGGGTGGTCGGGGATGGTGGCGGTGAAGGAGAAATCGGCTCCGGTGTCGAACGGCGGGTCGATGTAGATGAGATTCAC
Source organism: Bacteroidota bacterium (assembly GCA_041695045.1). Taxonomy (GTDB): domain Bacteria; phylum Bacteroidota; class Ignavibacteria; order UBA10030; family UBA10030; genus JBGFRR01. The sequence goes on along the minus strand of JBGFRR010000127.1, from coordinate 17,178 downwards.
CTTGCCTTCGAACTCCGGCAACAGACTCGGCAGGACGTACTTCTTATCTCCCCAGATCAGCCTGTTCCGCCATTCCGTCGGCTTGTTGCCGGCGAAGAGGTCGAGGTTTCGCTTCCGGTCTTCCGTGCTTTCGTTAATCGTCTCAATCGTCTGAAACGGCAGCGCAATGCGAACCGGAGCGACCCTCTTGTTATCCTTATATTTGCCTTCCCAGATGAGTTCGGTCATAGTTTTGGTGAGGTGAGTGAATCGAAGGATTGCGCCAAAATTAGGCAATTCAGGCGAGGTATGCAACGAACAAAGTGAAGAACGGGCGGTTAGTTCAATGTATCGTATTATGCCTTTCTGTATCCCACACTCTGCCATCCGCCTGCGTGAAAAAGACTCCGGCGTCTGCCATCTCCCCGCTTACAACATCCCGTTCCGCTTCCTCAAAAACCATTCGACCGCGAACAGTCCGACGACAACCGCAAGCATCCACCAGCGATTCCAAAGCTCGATCTCGTCGGCGCGAACGACCTCCTGCGGCTGAAATGTCGGCAGCGCGGCGATGTCGTCCGCTACCGTACCAAGAGAGGCAGCATCGTAGTACTTCCCGCCGGTGCGGGCAGCAATCTGTTGCAGGAGCTCTTTGTTCATGCGCGTGTCGAGGAATTCCACATTCGTCCCGCCGACGGAGAATGTTCCCCGTTCCTCCGCCACCGTCCGGCCGTTCGCACGCACCGTTGCGGTAAAACGATAATCCCCTTCTTCTAACGCTTCGATGCCGCCTTCGTACTGGCCGCTGCCGAGCGGGCTCATCGTGAATTCGTACCGCTGTGCCCCTCGCGCAATCGTGACGGCGATGGAAGCATTCTCGACGGGTCGCAAGCTCTCATCATACACCTGCGCTGTGAACTCCACCGTTTCTGCTGTTGTAAAGACTTCCTTCACCGGCTGCACGCGCACGGGGCGCTCATCGTCGCGCGTCGTCAACCAGCGCAGCGAGTTGCTCAGAAATTGCTCGAGCACATTCTCTGCCCCCGCCACGCCGTGTCCGAATATCTTCCATCGCCAGATGCCGTATCCCAACAACGCTACCGACCGGCGTTGAGCGACATCGCGAGCGACAAGGAGGGGTTCGTTAGTCTGCACGTTCTGCAATCTCACGACGCCGAAGACGTCCGCTTCGGGTTTCTGGCGCGCGCGAATATCCATACGAAAGATCGGCGGGAGGCGGTCCCACACCGCGCCGTCTCGCGCTGCACCGAAGGCAACCAGCGGATGTCCGCCGAGGGCGGACTGCCGCGCATCCGGCACGGCGAAGAATACCTGATATTCTTCCCCCGACCCGCCCTGTGCTGTGAACGGAAGATGCGGCTCGAGCCTCCGAAGCTTCTGAACATCCACCGTGCGGCTCAGCATCACGAACGCGCTCTTCCCTGCCGCTAACCCGCCCGCAACGACGTTAAGCGTCGCTTGCGACGTAGCCGGACCCGGAAAGCCGATAAGCACGAGACAATCCGCGCGCTCGAGGCTTGCCGCGGTGAGCGGGCCTTCGTAAAACTCCCCACCTCCGCGCTCGATGAAGGTCCGAAGTTCAACGTTCTCGTCTGCGTCCAGTGCGCGCCGGACAAATGCCACGTCGGGACTGGGCGCGCCGGCGATAAGTACAACCTGCATCTTGCTGCTGAGCACCTTCACAAAGACGTCCTGCGTGTTGTTGCGCGTGGTAAGCTCGTTCGGCAGCGAAGAAACTTCCGCTGTGAATTTCTGCATGCCTTCGTTCTGCGGCGTCATGAAGAGTGTCGTTGAGTAGTCTCGCGTGCCACCTTCAAGGGTGATGATTCTCCGGTCATGCACCGTGCCGCCCTCGCGCAGGACGACCTCCACGCGCTCGCCGCTGTATCCCGAGCTTCGAACCGTCGCGAACACCGGCACGCGGTTACCGGTATAGACGATGGAGTTCGTGGTTACCTTGCGCACAAGGACATCGCGTGGCTCGCTCGTATCGCCAACTCCAACGGTGAACATCGGCACGCCGAGGTCTTCCGCTTCATACACCGGATTGCTGCCGGTGGTGTTGTTCCCGTCGCTTACGACGACGACGGCTTGCAGATTGGCAAGCTCTTTCGCCTGCTTGAGTGCAAGGCCGATGTCGGTTGCATCGCCGGCGAGAGAAAGCGACTCCGGTGCAAACGCATCGAGCAGCCGCGGCTTCGCGTCGAACAACACATAACGCGTCTCGCCGATGGCTTCCACGTGCTTCAGACGTGGCGACGTGATGACTGAACGAAGCTGTTCGCTCCGGTCGCCCGTGCGATCGCGGATGGTCATGCTGCGTGAATTATCGACGAGCACCGCGACAACAGGCGGCTGTGCCGACCGTGCGATGAGCGAGAACAACGGCTCGCCGATAAGGAAGATGAGAAGAAAGACCGCCAGCGCGCGAAGTGTGATGAGAAGAACTCGAAGTCCAGTCGGAATCGGCGGGATGGTCGTTCGATAGACGGCGTAGGTCAACGCTGCGGCGAGTACAAGCGCTCCTGCAAGCAATGCGCTATGCAGCGATATGGAAAGATGAAGTTCCGGCATCGGAAACGAACTCTCGTCTTCTAAAAACCAAAGCAGGGTGTTGGCTCATCAATCCAACACCTCATCTCCGCCGAAGGCAGGCGTGCCTCTGGCGCAACTCCAATGCTCCGTCGATGGTGTGATGCGCTTGCGACGGCGCTGTTAACGCAGATACACCATTCGTTTGCTGAGGACGGCCGTCGGTGTTTTCAAGCGCAAGAGGTACACGCCGGTCGCAGCAGGTGTGCCGCCGTCCGCGCTGCCATCCCATGTGAATCGGTTCGCGCCAGTAATGCTTGTTCCCACAAACAGCGTTTTCACCCGCTGACCAAGGACGTTGTAAACGCCGAGTTCCACGTCTTCCGCTGTGGGCGCATCGAAGCGAATAACCGTTGCCGGGTTTCCGCCAAAGGCGGATCCACCTCCGGCGGAGAACGGGTTCGGGTAATTGGGATGCAGGATAAACCGGTCGGGAATGAGAGTCGACGGGACGCCAGTCTGAATTGAGTCAGGCTGGAGAACAAACAGGCTGTCCGGAGCATTGTAGGGGCTGGTTCGGACATTGCCTGAATTGTCGCGTGCAGAAAAATAGGCCTGTGGAAACACTCCTCCAGTCGGCGCAGGAATGGTTGCAGAATAGGAATTCGGCCGACTGGCAGGGTTGATCCGGACGCGTACGAATGGTCCGCTGGGGGTCGAGCGGTAGTAGAGGAAGAGTGAATCCCCGACAAGTGGAGTTTTCGATGCTATCGAAACTGAGATCGTCAGCTGGTTACCACTTTGAAGCACAAAAGGTCGATTGCTGAACGCCATGCCGTGGTACAGGACAGCTTCTAGCGCGTTGATCATACCGTAGCCATAGAAATTATTGGGCCACGTCGCCGTTCGGCCGCCATCATTGATGCGCTGCGCCGTTTGCATCAGGGCTTTGCGGACTTGCAGAGGAGTGAGCTCAGGGTGTGCAGAGAAAACGAGTGCTGCGGCGCCTGCGACCAGCGGTGTCGAGGCCGAGGTGCCTGCAAACCCTGTGGTGTAGCCACTCTGCCCGCTGACGGCGGTAACCGAGACTCCCTGCGCTACGACTTCCGGTTTGATTCTGCCATCGCCTGTCGGCCCGGTGATGCTAAAGCTTGCCCAGATGCCGTTGGAATTTGTCGCTCCCACGGAAACGATGCTGTCGGCATCCGCCGGTGCGTTGACGGCCGCGGTACCGTCAGGTCGCCGCGGTCCAAACGGTTGATTGCCCATCGCTGTCACGAGCAGGACGCCTTTGCGCGCAGCAATCGCCGCTGCTTTCGAAATCTTTGTCGTTTGTCCATCCATTTGTTGCAGAGTGTACGTCGGCCCCGGGGGATCGTACTGGCCGTACCCGAGTGAGCTGGAAACAACGTCTGCACCGAGGCGTTCCATCCATTCTAGTCCTTCGATGTAGTTGTCTTCTTCAAGAAGGATCTCGACGCTATCAATCTCCGTTTTGCCGAGGATGAACGACGCATCAAACGCCGCGCCGACCAGCGTTCCGTTGGCAAATCCTCCGATCTCGGAAAGTGTCGCCGCCCCGTGCGAGCCTTGAACTGCATACTCCCCTGGTGCGATCGAAGTGTTGCTGTCTCGTTGCACGAAATCGTATTCTCCGAGAACCTTGATGTTCTTCAGCGCTGGATGAGTTCTATGATAATTGAACCCATCATCCAGCATCCCGATGATGACGCCCGAGCCATAGATGCCCAGATTATGCACATCGACAACTTTGATGTTGTTGAGCTGCGTGAACGATGTCCCGTAGTCGAGCGGTGCGGTGGAGGTTCCTTTTTGAAGAAGCGGTGCAGAGTCGACGACGGGCCGCTGCTTCTTGAACACTGCTACGGGCTGAATCGACTGAATGAATGGCAGCAGGGAACACGCCAGCAGCTGCTCTGGCGTTGCCTCGACGGAGACCGCGTTGAACCATCGCGAGGCGGCACGGATGATTGCACCGGTGGATCGAAGCGCCTCGATGTATTGAGGCGACGGAGGAATATCAAGTGCGTCCACCACCTGGTGCGGGGGCAGGACTTTCGCCCGCCGAAAGAGTGCCCGTTGAGAGATGCCCAGGCTTTGCGGGGAGGCATTCAGCATAGTTGCGTCGTGATCCTGAAACTGAACCCAGACCCGCTCCGTCTGAGCGTGAACAAGCGAACTAAGAACAACAAAGGTAAGAGTAAGCAAGCAGAGCAAACGCATTGGGTTGGGCGAACTCAGTCGGATTGTTCGAGCAGCCTGTCGATAATCTGGAGCGGGGAGACGCCTTCCGCCTCGGCGTTGAAGCTGGTGACGATGCGATGCCGCAAGACGGGTCCGGCAAGAGCTTTTACATCCTCGATGTCCGGTGTATGGCGTCCGGTGAGGATTGCGCGCGTCTTGGCACCGAGGATGAGGTACTGCGATGCACGCGGGCCGGCGCCCCAACGAATCCAGTGTTTCACGAACCCCGGCGCCGAGGCTGCATTCGGCCGCGTACGGTTGACGAGAGCTACGGCGTACCGGATGACGTTCTCCGCTACCGGCACGCGGCGCACGAGGTCCTGAAAGCCGATGATTTCTTTTCCGTTCAGCACATGCCGCAGGTCGGCAGTGTAGGGGCTTGTCGTCGACTTGACGATAGCAACTTCTTCATCGAATGAGGGATAGTCGAGCCAGAGGTTGAACATGAAACGGTCGAGTTGCGCTTCCGGCAGAGGATAGGTGCCTTCCTGCTCGATAGGATTCTGGGTTGCAAGGACGAAGAACGGCTCCTCTAACCGATGTGTCGCTCCGGCCGCGGTCACGTGATGTTCTTGCATCGCCTCTAACAATGCGGCTTGCGTCTTGGGCGGCGTGCGGTTGATTTCATCAGCAAGGATGATATTTGCGAAGATAGGCCCGCGGACGAACTTGAACGACTTCTGTCCGGTCGAGACATTCTCCTCGATGATCTCTGTACCCGTGATGTCGCTCGGCATCAGGTCGGGAGTGAACTGAATGCGGCTGTAGGTGAGGTCGAGCGCTTCGGCCAACGTCTTAATGAGCAATGTTTTGGCCAAACCCGGTACGCCGACGAGCAGGCAATGGCCGCGTGCAAGCAGCGAGATCAACAAATGCTCGATCGTTTGATCTTGCCCGACGATGACTTTCGCAACTTCCGTGCGCAGCGCGGTATACGCGGCGGAAAGCTGTTCAGCGGCCTCGACGTCGTTCTTGCGGGCTTGCCCGCCGAGGCTGTTTTGGCGGGCACTCATCAGTTGCGTACCTCCCAGTGGATTTTACTTTTCAGGCCGTCGATCCATTCGTTGTTCAGACGGAGTCGCTTGAACTGCAGCGCGATCTGCTCGACGCGACGGTAATCGTCGGTCAGGTTCATCGGATGTTCGGGGATGCGGCGCCTGACATGGACAATCTGATAGCCGTATGACGTCTGGAAGTTGATACGATGCGGCTCGCTGATGTCCCCATCGTTCAAATCACGAACGACCGAAGCGAACGCCTCGTCCATCTGATTGAGGGGCATGCGGCCGAGGTCGCCGCCCACAACTTTGGTCTCTTCATCCTCAGAGTACTTGCGCGCTAACTCTGCAAACGATTCGCCCCCGAGTGCACGCTGGCGGAGCTCCTGAAGCTGCCGGATGGCCGTTGAGTCGCTGGCAGGTCCTTTCTCAACTCGCAGCAGGATGTGTCGTGCATGGACCGACTCACCCCGGCGCTCGATCAACTGGATGAGATGCAGTCCGAATTGCGTCTTCACGATGTCCGAAATCTCGTTCGGCCTGAGGCTGAACACCGCTTCTTCAAATTCCCGCACGTAATCGCCTCGCTTTGCCCATCCGAGATCGCCTCCCCCTGCCGCAGAACCGTCATGCGAATACCGTCGGGCAAAGTCTTCAAAACGTCCGCCCGCGCGGATACTGTCGCGGATGGCAGCGAGCTTTGCGCGCATCTGTGCTTCGATGGACGCGTCCGGCTTGGGGACGATGAGGATATGGCTCAACTCAAATTCCTCCGGCACAATTGGCAAGGTGTCTTTATAGGCTTCGTAGAACTCTTCTACCTCGCGCCGCGTGGTCTGAATCGTTGCCTCCCGTGCTTGCCGCACGCGCATCACGAGTAACTGTTTGCGCATCATATCGCGCGACTCGCGGCGAATGCGGCTCATCGGCATCCCGTAAATTTGTTCTAACCGCTCCTGCGACCCCGCCCGCCGCACGAGGTTCTCTAATTGTTGGTCGAGCGCACGGGTGACTTCCTCGTCCGTCACCACAATGCTGTCGATGAGCGCCTGAGCGAGCACGAGTTTCTCGGCGATGAGCGCTTCGAACACGTCTTCCCGCAATTCCGGGTCGTTGGGATCCATACGGGTTTGCAGGGCCGCAAACTGGATGCGTTCTTCTAACTCCGACTGCGTGATGATTTCGCGATCCACCACGGCGACAATGCGGTCGGTCACCGTTTGTCCAACGATCGGCAGTGCCGATACACAGCTCAACAACATCAATCGAATCCATCGTCTCATGGGTTGTCCCTCTCTGGTTCAGTCGATCCGACAAAGACTTGAACAGTATGTTTCGACCGAAGGTTCTGTATCAGTGAATCCAACATCTGCCGCCGTCGTTCGATGGTCAAGCGCGAACGGATTTCAGGCCCGACATAGGCAAGGTCGGCGCGCTCTCCCTGCCGCTGTAGTTTCCAGACGGTGAGGACGTAGAAGCCATGGTCGGTTCGGATGGGGAACGACGGCCCTCGCAGGCCTGAGACCGCGTAGCGCCAGGGTTCTGCCGGAAACAACGTTTGCGCCGTGAAGTACGCAGAATCCACCTGCGCGAGAACAGCGTCGGCAATTTCCGGGTCGGCTAAGGCCTCGTTCCATGTTGCACCACGCACAACGCGTGCGCGGAAGGAGTTGGCAATATCCCGCTCGGGAAACAGGGCGAAGCTCACGAGAGCGACGTCGCGCGTCAGCGTGAATTCGCGGTGATGCTCCTCGTAGTACCGGCGCACCTCGCCGTCGCTGCTCCGCGTTGTTGCCTCTGTGTAAATCTCCTGGTCGAGCAAGGCGTTAATCAGCAGCTGACGCCTGATGTCGTTTAACCGCGAGTCAACGTCGGGGCGGCGGTCGAGGCCGCGGCGGAGAGCTTCGCGGTACAGCATCTCGTCGGTGATCCAGCGCTGGATGTAACTTTGCACGTGTGCCGCAGACGGCGCCTGTGCCGTGTCGAGCCGGGCAAGAACCTCTTCCATCGTTAAGGTCTGATTGTCGAGCTGGGCAACGGGAGTTTTCGACGTCTCGTTGCGCTGGCAGGCACCGAGCAGGACGAGAAGCAGGACAGCGCCAATATCACGGAGCGCCGGCATCCCGCTTCCTCTTGAACGCGTCGGCCAGACGCTGGCGGTAGAGTGTGACGCCGTGTTTTCGGGTCAGTTCTTCAAGCCACTCCGCTTCACGGCGCTTCGATGCGTACTCGCGGTAGTCGCTGGTTAGTTCGGGGTGGCATTCTTCGAATGTTTTGACCCGCGCACTGTCTTTTTCCAACACCTTCAGCACGACCCATCCTTCGTTGGCGTGGAACGGCGGTCGGATGGAATCCACCGCCATCGTCCATCCTGCCTGCGTCAGGTCGCGGTCGGCAACGGGTAACAGTCCCCACACGCCGCGTTTCTCTTTCATCGTGGGACGCATGGTGTACTCAGCGGCCACATCACCAAAATCGGCTCCGGCGAGGACATTCTTGTAGGCAACCTGAGCGACGCTGTCCGTCGGCACGAGGATTTCTTGAATGTTGATTCGGTCAGGCCAGCGGTAGCGTTCTTTGTTTTCCGCATAATACGCGCGCAGGAGGGAATCGCTGACCGCAACCTTGTTCCAGATTTCGTCTTGCTCGATGCGGAAGAGCAGCACACCATCACGATACTCCTGCATCAGCTTGGCCATCGCGGGATGTCGTTTCGGGACGTCCTGCGCGTGCAGTTCAAGGATCTTCATCTCCACAATCCGGTCGAGCGTCTTCTCGACGTTGTTCGGCAGAAGGAAGGTGCTTATGAATTCTTCGCTGGTTTCCAGGATGCTTGCAACATCACTCACACGATAATGGTTGTCGCCGAACGAGAACAGCGTCCGCTCAAGCATTGCCGGAGGAAGTTTATCCTTCCATCCCTCCGAGGAAGGAGTGTGTGTGGAATCAAAGGCATGGGTGAACGCGTGAACGACTTCAACATTGTACTGGAAGCCGTACTGCTTCTTGAGGTTGTGCAGGTAGTTTTCGTACTCCGTGGGGTAGCGGAGCTGTTGGTAGAGCTGACGGAGGTCTCGCTCAAGTTGTTCGAACGGCGGAGGCGGCAGAATCTCTACGACTTTGAAGATGTGGTACCCGTAGTCAAGCATAATCGGCTCGGTGATCTCGCCGACCGGAGTACTGTAGAGCGTTTCTGCAAGGTCGGGCGGCAGGCGGTCTCGCGTGTAGTAGCCGATGTCGCCGCCGTTTGGTGCACTGCGTTGATCGTCGGAGTAACGCGCCGTTGCCTCTTCGAACGGCAAACCGTCTTTGATCTGCCGGTACATTGCCCACATGCTGTCCTTCAGCGCTTCACGCTCGTTCTCATCGCCGACGGTGAAGAGCCGGAGGATGTGGCTCAGCCGGATTTGCCCCTTGGCCGGACGTCGGTCGGTGACGTTGATGATGTGATACCCGTACTGCGTGCGGATGGGGCGCTTGGTGTATTCCCCAACCTTCAGGGCGTACGCTGCATCCTCAAACTCAACGACAAGTCGCCCGGCGGTGAAATAGCCGAGGTCCCCTCTGTTAAACGAGGCGCTCGGATCTTCGGAATAGGCAACGGCGAGCGAGTCGAACGCAATCTTGTCGAGTAACCCGATGACCCGCATCGCTTTCTCGTACGCTGCAAGCGTGTCGGTGGGAGATGCGTTCTCCTCGACCCGGAAGAGAATGTGACTCGCCCGGACCTCCTCAACACGGCGGTTATACAGCTCCCGCACTCTCGGTTCTACCAACTCCTTGTCGAGCATGTACGATGTAGCAATCGAAAGGCGGTAGGTTTCCAGTTCGTTGATAAGGCTGGTATCCTGGAGCAAGCCGCGGTCTTTCGCTTCCTGGACCTTGAGGCGGAACTTCACCAGCAGGTCGAGGAAGCGTTCGCGCTCTTCCTGCGTGGATGCAGCGGCCTTTTCCCAACCGCCATTGTTCTTAGCGTAGAGTTCTTCGAACTCTTCGAGGGTAATGGCTTGGTTGCCGACGACCGCAACGGCTGCACGTTGGCCGGATGAACAACTGATGAGAAACAGGGCGAGGGGTAACGCGAAGAAAGCCTTAGTCATACGTATTCGTCTTTGTCTCTGGAAACGCTTGAAAAATAATGGGGTTGCAAAGTAACCAAAAAAGCCCTGCCAAGCAAGGAATTCACCTGCATGGAAAATTCTTAGACGCACAAGGCGCCGGGAATTTATCTGGGTAGAAGGTTAGGTGGAATGCTTCACAAAATCCTTCTTCCGCTTCAGCACCTGATCGGCACGCCAGGAGAAGATTTCGTACCACTGCGGGTTCGCGGAGGATTGCACGACGTACTTGCCGCTCTCTTTATTGAAGTAAAAGCGGAGCTGCGTCGCTCCGATGGTGAGCGTTGCGGCGGGTTTGGGGAGTGTGGCGGGAGGAGTGTCGATAAACTCGTCAGCCTGAAAAGTGGAGAGCGACGAGAGGAAGCTTTCGACGCTCCAGCTCTGCGTAGAATCCGTGTCGATCATCCATACGCTATCGCGGAGTTGCAGTGTGAACGTTGTGTCGCCGTACTGAAACCGGACTTCAGTAATGGATTCCTTCGGGGCGCTGAAGATTGTCCGGTCGCGCCAGTCTTTAACGGGGCGCGAGAAAACGAAGCTCGAGGCGCCGGATGTCAGAGCTACTTCATTCGACGCTGCGAGTCGCGCGTAGAGGTCCGAAAAGCTCGGCCCCATCTTTCCGACGACAATGCTCGCGCACTTTGTTCCTTTCTCATAGAGCGTGACGAACGTGCCGGTGGTATCCACCTGAAAAATTCCGTGCTTCTCCGGTTGTTCGGACGCGATGCTCTTTACCGTCATCGCCCGGACTTGCTGCAGGAGATTGACCACGTTTGCGCCATCGGCTTTGAAGGCCATCGGCTCTTGTAGGAACCACTCGCCTCCTTTCTTTTCGAGAACGATGGTTGACGCGGGCGAGCGCAATTCAATCTTATCCACGGCTGCGGAGTCGACCTCAACAAGCGCGCGTCCTGCCCCCGGCGTAACGCTCCGCTCACCGGGCCTGAGCATCACGAGATACGCCACCATGAGCAAGATGACGAACGCGGCGAGGAGAGAGAGCGTTCCTTTCTTCATCACGCCATCGCCTCCTTCCCGCTTGCTTCGAGCGCTTTCTTGCGCGCAACCCGGCGCCGCCATCGGAACAAGCCATAGCCGACCACGAGCAGCGGCGGAACCAACAGATTGCCGTACTTCAGCAGTTGCCGCGCGGCATCGTCAACTGGTTCCAGCGGCGGCACCGCAACGTTCTTTGAGCGGATGGTAATCAATCCCGCGTCGTCAGCGAGATAGTCCACGATGTTCGCGAAGAACGTCAGATTCCCTGGATTGCCGAGGTATTCATCCTTCATGAAATCGCCGTCGCCGACGACAATGATCCGTGTGGGCGGACTCTGCTGCAGCTCGGCCCGCGGCTCACGCTCAGCGAAGTAGCTCTTGAACGATCCTGCCACAGCGGCGGCCAGTGGTAGATTCGACTCCGCAAGGTCTGCCTGCGTATAACGCCGGAAGGGATCGATCATGAGGAACCCACCCTGCCGTCCGCTTCTTGCAGATGATGCGACGAGTACTTCAGCTTGCATTCCCGGTTGCGGGATGGTATCCAGTGAACTCACGAAGTGGAAGATGAGACTCTGAAGGTCCTTCACAATCACATTATCGCTGTGGAAGTTTGAGGCGATGGGGAGATAGGGGAACGGTACCTGTGTCTGGAACGTGAAGGGGCCCTGTTGCTGAATCACATTGATGTTGGCACACTGAGCGTCGCGAATAAGGTCGTTGTTGATGCGAACGCCGTAGTGTTCGAGCAGGGCTTCCAGGCCGAGGTCGATAGGTTGGGCGGCGCGCGCTTGGAGTGTGGCGTTCATTTTATTGAGTAGAAATGCCACAGGACCGCCACGCATAAGATATTGGTCGATCTGAAATTGTGCGCTGTCGGAAAACTTCTTCTGAGGTGCAATGACGAGCAGTGCGGCGACGTCGTGCGGCACCGGCTCGCCGCGACTAAAGTCGACCGGAACGAGGTCGTACTGTGCTTCGAGCGTTTGCTGTGCGCGAGACATACTGCTCAGTGCAAGCTCGTCGTGCCCCGTCGTGTAACCGATTGTTTTGCGCGACGTGTTCGTCAAACGCTTGAGCGTGCTGCTGATGTCGTACTCGAGCGAGGAAAGGTTCTGCACCACCGTGATGACTTCCTTCCGATCCTCGTAATACATCACCAATCCCAAATACCCACGCTTGACCTCCAATCGGTCCTCATCGATAACCTGGACTTGCACGGGCGCGATGCCTTCTTGCTGTGCTTCCTGTTCCCCTCGCTCCCCTTCCGGATTGATGAACTCGAACTGCAGGTTGCCGCGCGCATACGCCTTGTAGTCGTTTAAGATGTCTAACACCGCGCGGCGATTGTTGTTGTACGGCGCGGGGAGGTTTTCGGTGAAGTAGGCCTTGATGGTCACGCGGTCGTCGAGGTTTACAACAAGCGTCTTGCTTGCGTCGGAGAGGGTGTAGATGTTCTTCTCCGTCAGGTCGAGCCGCGTAAAGAGGCGGATGGAAATAAAGTTCACCAGCACCACGATCCCGAAGATCAGCGCCGTGCGGATGAGGGCCTGTGTGCGCTTGCTGTTCATCGTTCTACCACTTGCGTCGTTCCAACGAGAGTACGGAAAGATAGAGCATGAAGCCGAGCACGGAAACAAAGTAGATAACGTTGCGCGAATCCACCACGCCGCGGGCGATGTTGCGGAAGTGTGAATCGATGCCGATGAATTCCACGGTGGTGTTCAGCCAGCTGGGGATGTAGATGAGCGTTTTGTCGAGCATGTAGAGCCCGAACACCATCACGAAGCCGAGAATGAACGCCACGACCTGATTCTCCGTCAGGCTGGAAGCAAAGAGGCCGATGGCAACATACACGCCGGCCATCAGGAGAAGCCCGGCGTAGCCGCCGATGACGGGGCCGTTGTCGATATCGCCGAGGTAGGCAAGCGTCGCGTAATACACGAGCGTCGGGGCGAGCGCAAGCCCCACCAGCGCCCACGCGGCGAGGAATTTTCCGATGATGATCTCGGCGTCGTGCAGCGGCTTGGTGAGCAGAAGCTCGACCGTGCCGGCTTTCCATTCCTCGGAAAGCAGGCGCATCGTGACCGCCGGAATGACGAAGAGAAACACCGCCGGAACGATCTCGAACATCAGCCGCAGCGACGCGACGTTGGCGAGGAAGAGCGCGTTCGAGTGAAACCAGCCCACAATCCCCAAGAACACGACAATCACAACGTACGCCACCGCCGAGTTGAAGTAGGAACGGAGTTCCTTCCGGAAGATCGGTGCGATATTCTTGTACGAGGAAAGCGCCCTCATTTTCCCTCTCCTTCCGCTTTCGTCAACGCGTGGAACACTTCCTCTAAGCTCGTGCCCTTGCGTGAAAGTTCAAGCAGCACCCATCCTTCCGCTACCGCTAATCGGAACAGAGCCTCGCGAATGTCGTTTCCTTTCGCGGCATGAACCTCAAAGCGATAAACCGAGTTTTCTCCTCCTTGATAGTGCACGGCTTCGACATGGGAGAGCGCATGGAGCTTCGATGCCATCTCACGTTCGGCGTCGGCTATCTGTGCGTGCGCTTCGAGGGTGATCAACTCGGAACCCCGGAACTGCTGCTGCAACTGCACCGGCGTCCCGTCGGCTACGATGGAGCCGTCATTGATGATCACGACGCGGTCGCACGTTGCCTGCACTTCGGAGAGAATGTGTGTGGAAAGGATCACCGTCTTCGCCGATCCAAGCTGGCGGATGAGCTTGCGGATCTCCACAATCTGGTTCGGGTCCAGCCCGCTTGTCGGCTCGTCGAGAATAAGAATCTCGGGGTCATGTATCATCGCCTGTGCCAACCCGACACGCTGCCGGTAGCCTTTGGAAAGCTCTCCGATATCCTTGTGTCGCACATCTCCCAACCCGCACACATCGACCATCTCCCGCATGCGGCCGGCAATGGCAGGCCTGTCCATGCCGTGGAGTCGCGCGGAGTAGTCGAGATACTCTAACACGTTCATGTCGAGATACAGAGGATTAAGTTCCGGCAGGTAGCCGATCTTGCGGCGCACGTCGAGGGAATGCTCGGCAATGTTGAAGCCGTTCACTTCGACGGTTCCGGCGCTGGGGGGCATGTAGCAGGTGATGATCTTCATCGTTGTGGTCTTGCCCGCACCGTTGGGGCCGAGAAAACCGAGGATTTCTCCTGTTCTTGCCTCGAACGAAATGTTGTTCACCGCTCGCTCGGAGCCGTAGTATTTGGTGAGATTGTGAACGGCAATGGCCATACGTGTTGATGAATGTGTTGCGGTGCGGAATACCCGTCCCGCCTTCAGCGGGAGGGCGTGTCGAGGGGCGGTGCTATAGTACAAAAAAGATGAGAATTGTTCAAGATGCGCGCGGTCAGAACAGCACAAAGACCTGTCAGGTCTTCTTCCTTATGGGTGCAAGTTGTTTGCAACTGCTTCTTCTTTTCCTTACAATCTTACTCGCCGTTTCTTCGAGAGACAGTGGTATCGCCGAACAACGTATTGTGATATGCCATGAAAATAAAACGACGCCCCACCACACGTTCTCTGCTCAAACCGGCATCGCACCACAAACCGTTATCCGTTGACCGGTTGCATTGGCACTGCGAGCCATCCGACTTGCGCGTAAAGTCCAGCGACGACATCGAACCGAGCCGCGAGGTCATCGGTCAGGAGCGCGCGCTCCGTGCATTGCGTGTCGGACTGGAGATGAACCACTTCGGGTACAACATCTTTGTGACCGGATTATCCGGCACCGGTCGCACAACAACCATTAAGCGGTTATTGCATGAGTTTGAACAGCGAAAGGCAGATTTGCAAGACCACTGCTACGTGTACAACTTTAAGAATACCGACATGCCCATTAGCCTCTCGCTGCCCGCAGGACAGGGTCGGTCGCTCAAGCAAGAGATGGCGCGGCTGGTGGAAGACCTCCAGCGGGACATCCCTGCACTCTTTGAGAGCCAGCGCTATCAGGACGAGCGAAGGTCGGTCGTCGAGCACTTTCAGGCACGGCAGAAGTCGGTGCTGCAGGATTTTGAGAAAAAGGTGCGTGAGCAGGGCTTCGAGCTTGTGCAGGTCCAAACGGGGATGATGATGCGTCCGGACATCGTTCCGGTGATCGAGGAAAACCCGACGAACTTTGAGCAGGTTGAAGCCATGGTTACAGAGGGGAAGCTGTCCGAGCAGCGCGCCGGAGTTCTGCGCGAGACGCAGGCCAATCTTGAGAAACAGATGGTGCGCGTCTTCCGCGAACTGCGGACGATTGAGCGCAAAGTACAGGAGTCCATCTCCGAACTCGACGAGAAGCATGTCCGCCCGATCGTCAACGAGGCTATTGAGGTTCTGAAAACGACGTACGGCAACGCGAAAGTCCGAGCGTATCTGGACCATGTGCGTGAGAACGTCATGAAGGAGCTCGACCGGTTCCGCAAGAGTAGTGCTCCCCAACAGCAAGAAGGACAAGAGCCGTCGCGGAAGGACGATTTCCTGGAGTATCAGGTCAACGTGCTCGTAGACAACGCCGATACGGAATATGTCCCCATCGTCATTGAGACAAATCCGAAATACAAGAACATCTTCGGGATGGTCGAACGGGAATTTGAGAAGGGGGGCGTCTGGCGTACGGACTTCATGCACATCAAAGCCGGCTCGCTCTTGCGCGCCGACGGCGGCTACTTGGTGCTGAATGCCCTTGACACGCTGCTTGAGCCGTGGGTCTGGCCCGACCTCAAACGCACGCTGCGCACGGAGAAGATGGAAATCCACACCTACGAACAGTCGTTTGCCATGGCGCCGACGAGCATGAAGCCCGAGGCCATCGAGTTGAATGTGAAGGTGATCATGATCGGCGACGCGGAGATCTACAACATACTCTATTACCGCGATGATGATTTCAAGAAGATCTTCAAGATACGGGCAGACTTCGATTTCGAGATGCCGCGCGATTCTTCGTCCGTCCAGAAATATCTCAACTTTGTGAAGATGGTATGCGACGACGAGCGATTGATGCCGTTCGATGCAACGGCACTTGCGCGCATTGTCGAGTACGGCGTTCGGCTTGCCGGCAGGCAGAAGAAACTTTCCACACGATTCAACATCATCGCCGATGTCATTCGCGAGGCCAACTACTGGGCCGCGAAAGCCGGTAAGTCCGCCGTCGGCGCCGAGCAGGTCAAGGAAGCGCTCGACGAGCGGGCCTATCGCGTCAACCTGGTCGAGGAAAAAATCCAGGAGCTTATCGGAGATGGAACGTTTATGGTCGACACGGACGGTGCGGTGGTGGGACAGGTGAACGGTCTCTCGGTTTACGACCTCGGCGAGCATGCATTCGGCAAGCCCTCGCGCATTACCGCACGTACGGCGATGGGGCGTGCCGGCGTCATCAACATCGAGCGGGAAGCAGAGTTGAGCGGCCCGACGCACAACAAAGGCGTAGCGATCATCAGCGGCTATCTTCGCGGAAAGTTCGCGCAGGATAAACCGCTCATCGTGAGCGCCAGCATCACGTTCGAACAATCCTACGGCGGCGTGGACGGCGACAGCGCGTCCTCGACGGAGGTCTTTGCCATTCTCTCCAGCCTCGCCGACGTTCCCATCCGGCAGGATATTGCTGTGACGGGTTCGGTCAATCAGAAAGGGGAGATCCAGCCGATCGGCGGTGTGAATTTGAAGGTTGAAGGATTCTTCGATGCGTGTAAAAAGCGAGGGCTGACGGGCAAGCAGGGGGTGCTCATCCCCGTCCAGAACGTCGGCGACCTGATGCTGCGCGATGATGTGCTCGATGCTATCCGCCAGAAGAAGTTTCACATCTACGCCGTGTCAACAATCGAAGAGGGAATCGAAATCCTGACCGGCGTCAAGGCTGGTTCACGGCACGCCAACGGCCGCTACGAGCCCGGAACGGTCTTTGCGCTCGCCGACCAGAAGCTCCGACGCTACGCGGAAGAGTGGAAGAAGTTCGAAGCGGGTGGAGAGTAGTGATAGAGGCCGGATGTCAGAGGTTAGAGATTTATCCTCGTTCCCACGCTCCGCGTGGGAACGAGTTGGCATGAGACTTAGCGTTGTATCAGGGACGCAGTTCCGACGCGTCCCGCCACAGAACGGCGGGACATCCCGCTCAAAAGCAAGCGGGATTCAAGAGGCGAACACACAACGTGGACCGTCGGAACGAGTTGAAATATCGCCCCGATAGGGCTATGTATTTTTTTATCCAATGGGTCTACCAAAAGTCCGCTCCTACGGAGCTTTTGCACTCTTCACGAAGCG
>JBGFRR010000108.1:0-3139 GCA_041695045.1 Bacteroidota bacterium | reverse complement strand
TGCCAACGTCCCCTCGATGTGGATTCGGCAGTCTTATCGTGAGGTCGCCCTTGACCATCAACTGATGTTTACCGCCTGAATAAGGTCCCTCAAAACCAAGTTGTCGTAGATAACGAACAAGATCGGCACGCTTGACGGGGCCAAAGCGAGGCATTAAGCAACTTCCTTAATGCTCAGCTCGTTCCCGTCCACAACCGGCAGCTTCAGGTTCTTAGAAACCCGAAAGAGAATCCATTCCTCCAAAACCTCTTCTAACTCCTCTCGACAGGCTTCTAACGAATCGGCGTTTGTGTAGACACCATCAAATCCTGGGATCTCTCCATAATAAATCCCATCATCTTTGAGAATCTCGTATTTCGCCCTTCTCATCGCTGCCCGAATGTAATTCGTTAACATTGTGCCTCCTCTATCGACAACTCCTGAGAAAAAGGTTCAACTCCCAACATACCTAACACTTCAGTTCAGCGTTGTAGATTGTCACCGCTTCTCCGGCGATGCTTACGCGCTGGACTTTCCGATGCGCGGCCGAAAGGCGAATCTTCACTCGCCCGCGTCTCCCGATAGCATCTCCCTGCTCGCCGATAAATTCCATCCGGCCGTCTTCGAGATGAAGCCACGGCACGTTGAATCCCTTCCCTAACACATAGCGATAGAGATAGACACCGAGCGGGCCGTTCGCCGATCCCGTGACGGCATCTTCATCAATCCCCGCAGCCGGAGCGAAGAACCGAGAATGAACGGCTGAACTCTCCTCCACCGTCTTCAGGGAGAACACCGATACGCCAAGAACCTTCATCGCGCGGCATTCTTTCCGGAGCGCGTGAAAGTCGGGGCTGAGTTTGTGAAGAACCGACAACCGTTTGATGGGAAGATAGAGATAGGAATCCGAGACCGTCGGCAGCGTCGGTGCAATGTCGGAAGCGCGTAGGTTCAGCGCTGCTAGCATGGAGGGATGCAGCCGACGGCGCACACGGAAGTCGGGCACCGGCAGACCCATCTCCACAATAGTGCCGGAGAAACGTTTCTCCACGGCGATCGGCAACACGCCGCGTTTCGTTTGGAGGCGAAAATGATACGTGCTCAATTTTTTCATTCCGGCCATTCCTTCCTCCGCAAGTGCATGGAAGGATGCAATGGTGGCGTGTCCACAAAGCGGAATTTCCACCTCGGGGGAAAACCACCGGATGTGCACGTCTGCAGAGGCGAGAGTCGGTGGGAGGATGAACGCCGTTTCAGAGAGACCCATCTCCCGCGCGATGGCTTGCATCCGCTGTTCGGAAAGACCCTTCGCATCGAGCACAACACCGGCCGCATTGCCGGTGAACGGCTTCGTGGTAAAAGCGTCGATATGTTTGAAGCGGAATGTTTTCATCGGTCAGCGTTTGGGGAGCTTTAAGGCCGTAAGAGTCGTATCGTCCTTGACGAAGAACACAACATCCTCCTTTACAAAGAACGAATCGGGTGATGGTGTCTGAGCGGAACTGGTAATGACATCGGAGAACACCTCGCTGCCCCGCTCAAGATCGACAACGTGCAGCCGATTTTGGAACCTCGCCAGCTCCCCTGCCCGTGTTTGCTTTGCCGGAGTGAAGTAGTTCAAGAGCACGTAGGGGTCGTGGCGCAGCGCTTCGATATCCCCCTGAATGCCAACTCCCTTCGTTACTTTCCTCACCACGTCGGCGAGTCGGGAGTCGGCCTCCCGGTCGATGACTTCCGGAAACTGAAACCCCGGATGCTGGTCTTCTTGGATGGCAAGCCGCCGCAGCGCGTGAAGTTCATCGAACGCGTCGTCGAATTCCTCCTCAATTGCTCCTGTGCTGAGAGCAAGTTTGTAACCGAGCCGTTTCTCAAACTGTTGCCGATGAGCGTAGACATGGTCGCGGTAGCAGAACCAAAACGTCAGCTCGTCGTTCCGCCACTGCGCCGCTCCTCGCTCGACATCGCAGGCGATGATACCACGGTGCTCGGGCATGTCTGGTTTTGAGAACCCGTGGAACAGCACAGTGCTTTTGTGCACCGCTTCGATGCCGGCCCACCATGGCTCGTCGAGCGTGAGCTCTGTCCAGAGCGGTTCTCCCGTCGCTTCCTGCAGACAGAAAAACGATACACGGCGTTGCTCGTGCTCTCGCGACTCTCCCACAATGTGGCCCGAGCTGGAGAAGAGAATCCGCCAGATCGTTCCCGCAGCAGTGTACGTCCATGCGGGTTTCTGTTGCTGTTGGAAAAAAGAGAAAAGCTTCATCGCATGCTGAAGAACGGGAGGAACTTACCACTTTTTGGAGGGAGATTCAAGGAGAGAATTGGTCTAACGGTAGGAGACATACAACGTGTCCGTCGTCATCGAGCCGAACAAACCGACGCCGCCTTGGATATTGGAGAAATCGGGAAGGTCGGTACGAATCGAGAACTGATCTTGGAATCCGTTGACAATGTTGTAGTAGTTGTAGAGATTCAGGTCGGCCTGGATGAGTACAAACACCGCACGCTTGAACAGAACGTTGCTCCGCGCATATTCGTTCAGGATCGCCGTACGAGCGTACTGGTATGCTTGATTCTGAAAGCGGACAACCTCCCGCCCGGGAATCCGATCGCTCTCGATGCTTGTACGTCGCCGCAGTGTCGGGTACTCGGGCTCCATCTGATTCGAGGCGGTCGAGATGCGGATACTCCAGGGAACTTCGACGCGTCGAGTTTCTCTCCCTTTCGATTCGACAATTTCAAACTCAATGAAGAACCGCACGATGTACCCGCGCGCCGATGAACCAATCTGAGCAAAAATATAGATGTCCTCGTCCAGAAAACTCTCCGGCCGGTCGAGAACATGATGGGTGAGGACGGAAAGAAACCCGGAGGCGGGCACCGTCGTCGCTGCCGTGGCTGTTTGCCCCGAAGGAAGTTCAACACGAAGGCGATAGGTCGCTCCCGGCTGCGGTCGGAACGGATGCAGCACACGCGCTCGCAGGTCGGTGCTGTAGCGAGATTTGTCTTCCCGGACAACCACCGTATCCCGAAACTCCCACGACGCTGCGGCGGTACTGATCGACACGCGGGCGGGGACATACACAGTATCGACGGTGTGCGAGAGGGGGTCGAACGCCGGCGGACTGTATGTGCGCGTAACCCTCGCGAACTGAGTCTC
>JBGFRR010000084.1:0-3160 GCA_041695045.1 Bacteroidota bacterium | reverse complement strand
TTGAAGGGGTTAAAACCCCTAAATATATTGGTTGGAAATTCTATCCACTAAAGGACGTGGCTATAGCCCCGACCTTTGCCGCAACCAAACATGTTTCAAAAGAGCGGCATCCCGTACAGCGGGACAGGTCGGGGATTACAAAAAAACCAACAAAAAACCCAAGGGCTTCAGCCCTTTACACACTCAAAGCATCGGTTGATGATAATGTTGATACGATACACAGCCAACGCGGTGGTGGCAGTAAAAATAAGCATCTGTTGGTTCATTGTAAAGATATGGATACAACCGTGCCGGTGAAAGCGTTTCTTGTTGCAGGTTTCGGAGATTCGATGTATGTTATTGCGAGAATCAAGAATTACCCTCGCTCGATTCTCGCAATTTCTGTGCAGAGCGACGCTTCCAATCCCTGCACAGGCGGCATAGAAGTTGAGCCCGCAAAACGATGGGCCGTACTCTTTCCGTTTCTCGTTCCGACGCGGAGCGTCAAGAAGTTCTTGTTGTTCGGGAGTGCAACTCCCTCACAACTTCAAGACTCTTTCCGTTCGACCCGGCATGGCTGTTTTCATCGTCGTCGGGGGAAATACTGTCAAAGCAGGAAGCGCGCTCATGCAAAATTCATCTCTCCGTAAAATTTCCCACCAATTCAAGGAGGGCCATATCTTCCAATAATCATTGTTCTCGATTTATTTTTTTCGCCTCCCCGACTTTGTCGGGGGGCGCATCAGTATCTCTTCCCACAATTCATTGTAAGGAGGTATTATGACGCTTCAAGTAACGCGTGTCGTGAGGTTGGCATTCGCGAGAATGCTTCCACTCCTTGCTCTGTTCCTCATGCCCAGCCTCACACTTTCCCAGACAGGGACAATCCGAGGAACCGTTACAGATACACATACAAGGGAGCCGCTTGTGGGGGCAAGTGTTTTGATCTCCGGTACTTTCCTCGGCTCAGCAGCTGATCGCGATGGCCGGTTCTCCATTGACCGAGTGCCGCCTGGCCGATACTCCGTTGAAGCTCGATTCGTTGGCTATCGGACAGCGAGGCAGGATGTAACCGTGGCAGTTGGTGAAGTGGTCACCGTGAATTTTGACCTGCGCACTACTGCACTCCCGCTCGATGAGGTTGTCGTGACGGGACAAGGGCGCGAAGTAGAGCTTCGACAGATTGGAGCTTCCTTCGCACAGATCGATGCTGGAAAACTACGGGAAGCTCCCGTGACGTCGTTTTCACAACTCCTCCAGGCCCGTGAGCCGGGCGTAACGGTACAACAGGGAGGAGGGGCCGTTGGGCAAGCGAGCCGCGTCATGCTTCGTGGCCCAATCAGTCTTTCAATGGGGGTGCAGCCGGTGATCTATATCGATGGGATGAAAATTGACAACTCAGTGATGTCGGGCGTCTG
The DNA here is from genome assembly GCA_041695045.1 of Bacteroidota bacterium. GTDB lineage: Bacteria > Bacteroidota > Ignavibacteria > UBA10030 > UBA10030 > JBGFRR01. Next base: position 1,763 of record JBGFRR010000084.1, on the reverse strand, counting down.
GTCAGGCGGGGCAACCTGGCAAAGCATGGACGATATTAACTGGGCCGACGTTGAGCGTGTCGAGATTGTCAAGGGCGCTTCGGCCGCAACGCTGTATGGCACACAGGCTGCATCCGGCGTGATTCAGATTTTCACCCGGCGCGCTCGTGACCCACGACCCGTCACATGGTCTTACAGCAATATGGCAGGCTACAATATCTTGCCAAAAGATCCGCTGACGACGATTTCCGTATATGCTGATTGGTTCATGGATAAGGTTGCACGCGATGGGTTCTACCAACAGCATGACCTCTCAGCTCAGGGAATGGTCGGAGCATTTCAGTATTACACCTCCGGATCATACCGGAAGAACGAAGGCCCGTATCCGAACAACGATGAGGCGTTCTACAGCCTTCGAGCCAATGTTCAGTTCCTCCCGCGGGAAGATCTTGTCATGAGGGTGAATACTGCCTACTCTAACAGAGACGTGGACTTTCCACAGGACGGCAACAACATTTTTAGCTACCTCGTCAACGGGTTGCTTGGCGGTCCTCGCGGAGCATTCACGCCAACGGACTCCATCCCACGAGTGGAAGTCAAACTCACATCGAAAAGGTTCCAATCGAGCCTGACGACGGAATACACTCCATTCGATTTCTTCAATGCCCGTGCAACGGTCGGTATAGATGCGACGCATTTCGACAATATTGAACACAGACCGTTCGGCGTGCTCGTAGGGACACCGCGAGGCCTCAAGCGGAACTTCCGGCGTACTTCGGAGATTATGACAGCCGATATCGCCGGCAATCTTACATTCAGGTTAATGGAGAATATCAGTTCCACAACGAGCTTTGGTTTCCAAGGCGTGGAGGAAATTCGGAGCTCCAACGTGGCTGAGGGTCTCGACTTTCCCGTTCCAGGCCTCTCCACAGCAGGGGCGGCCGCCGTCAGAAGCGGAGACGAGTCGAGAAGCGAGAACCGGCAGTACGGGTTCTATTTCCAGGAGCGCATTGGCTTCTACGATATCATCTATTTGACAGCGGGCTTCCGGGCAGATCGGCATACGGCGTTTGGTGTGGACTTCGGCTGGGGAACGTACCCGAGCGTCGGTCTTTCCTACGTCATATCCGACCATGGCTTCTGGCCCGATTGGCTCGGTGAGTTGCGACTGCGAGCACAATACGGTAGGGCTGGTCAACCACCCGGGATCTTCGATCCAATCAAGGTATGGGCTCCTATGTCAGCAGTAGCCGGAGAGCCGGCTGTTACGACGTCACGGGTCGGTGATCGCAAACTCGGCCCTGAAGTTTCAACAGAACTGGAAACGGGTTTTGATCTCGGAATTCTCGAAGAACACCTCACGTTGGCGATGACATACTACAATCAGAGAACCGATGACGCATTGCTTCCTGTCCGTTTCCCGCCGTCGCTCGGTTTTCTCGACCTGCAGAACATGAATGTCGCCAAAGTCTCGAACCAGGGTCTTGAAGTAGCGCTTCGAGGCAGGATTTTAGAAATGTCCGCAGTGCGGTGGGGAGCCGGTGTGAACCTCACACTCAACAAGAACGAGATTCTCGAAATGGGCGACGTGCCCGAAACGACGGTTCAGTGGGCTCAACGGAATAAGAAAGGATATCCTGTTGGAGCCTATCACGCAGACCGCCTCGAGCTCGGGCCGGACGGCAAGGTGTTCTTAAACAAGGATGTCTACATTGGACCTGCTTACCCGACACGCACTCTCCAGATCACGACAGAAATTACCCTGTTCGACAATATCAGGTTAA
>JBGFRR010000096.1:0-3161 GCA_041695045.1 Bacteroidota bacterium | reverse complement strand
CGCGAGGCGTCGCTCTCAAGCCGCTCTCCGGCAATGAAAAGTCCGATGAGCAAAATCACCGGCACGCTGAGGACGATAAAGAAGAATGGTTTCATGACGACGGCGGAGATGATTGTGATGGGATGAGCGGTTACACCTTTTCAACGTATTTCTGGAACGCGACACTAGAGACGCGGCCGAAAACCCAACCTCTTACCACAAAGACTCGAAGACACAAAGAAAAACGATTTGATTTTGTGGCACTTTGTGCCGTAGTGACTTTGTGGTAACACTTTTCGGCCGGATCTCTAGAGGCCTATCGGGTCTCACCCTACCGACACGTCTCGCTTACCACAACGCCGTTGACAACCACTCCGCACACGCGGGTGGTGTATTCAAACGGGTCGCCGTCGAACAACACCACGTCGGCGTCTTTGCCCGCCTCGAGCGAACCGACACGCTTCTCGATACCGAGCAGGCGCGCAGGCTCGATCGTGAGCGCCGCTAACGCATCGTTCCAAGGCAAACCGTTCGCAATCGCAATGGCCGCCTCAAACAAGACGACTCGCGTTTTCGGCACGTAGCTCTCGTAGCCACTCTGGAATGCGATCGGAATGCCGGCCTTCTTCAACGTGGCAGCCGTCTCCATCGAAGCATTGCGCAGCTCGCCTCCCGTCCGCACCATCGTCGGATGAATAATCACCGGCACGCCCGCTTTCTTGATCTCGTCGATGACAAGATACGCTTCAGCCGCGCCGTCGAAGACGAGCTTGAATCCGAACTCCTTCTGCAACCGCAACACGCTCGTGATGTCCGTTGCCGTCTGCGCGGTAAAGAGCGCCTTGACTTCACCGGCCAACACCTTCGACAGCATGTCGAGCTTCAAATCACGCGCAGGCCGTTTGGAAGGATCCTTCTCGTTCATCTTTGCCGCGTAGTCTTGCGCTTTGAAGAACTCGGATCGGATCATTGCGATGCTCTTCGACTTCGTTCCCGGGGATCGGAAATTCTGGCTCACACTACTGCCGATGGTGAAGGCCACCATCCCCACCGAATCAACCAGCGCTTCGTTGACAGTCTTGCCGGTTGTCTTCACGATAATCGTCGATCCGCTGGCGAGTGCGCCGGGACTCGGGCCGGTGTGCAATGTCGTTACGCCGAGATTGCGAACCCATTCGACAAGCGCCTCCTGCGGGTTGTACGCATCGAGTGCGCGAAGTTCCGGCTGGATGGGACTGGACGTTTCGAGCTGCATCTGGTCGTGCGCTACATTGTAGATGCCCGCAAGACCGATAACCGAGCGCGCATCGATGAGCCCGGGCGTTACAACTTTGGCCGAAAGCACGTTGTATCCGGACGGAATGCTCACCTGCGATGCCGGGCCGACGCGTTCGATTTTGTTTCCCCGAAGAAGCACGACGCCGTCGTTGATCGGCTCGCCAGCCATTGTGTACATGGTTTCACCCCGCACCGCGACCTGAGCGGCAGAGGGTGTAGCGACGAAGAAGAGAAGCGCGAGCATGAGCAGCAGCGAGAAGCAATGTCGAATGTTGAATGCCGAATGTCGAATGATGAAGTAGTGAAGAGGGGCGGCGGTATGTTCAGGCGCCTGTTTCATTGCGCACCTCCTTCCTCACATGCATCGACGTGAACGGATTCGCGGAAGACATCGAACCCGCCGACGGCGTACTTGTAGTCGTCGGGATTCGAGCGGTCGAACACCTTCTGTCCTTCTACCCACGTCTGCTCGACGTGCGTGTAGAGACTCAGCGGGTCGCCGGAGAGGATGATGAAATCGGCGTCCTTTCCGACGTTGAGCGAGCCAATGCGATGGTCGAGGTCCAGCATCTTCGCGCCGGCGAGCGTCATGGCCTCCAGCGCTTTCTCGCGGGACATTCCCGACCGCACGCCAAACGCAGCCGAGCGGAGGAAGAGTCGTGAATCAGTGATGCCGTCATCGGTGTGGAAGCCTACCAGTGCGCCGGCTTGTTCGAGTGCCGCACCGTTTTCCCAACGAATGTTGACTGCTTCCAACTTGCCGCCGGGCGAATCGAGGACGATGATCGACGAGGGCACACCCGCCTTTGCAATTTCATCCGCCACTTTCCATGCTTCGCTCACATGGTGGAGCACAACGCGGAAGCCGAACTCCTTTGCCAACCGCAAGACCGTGAGGATGTCATCGTGGCGATGGGTATGATGATGCACGATGCGCTTGCCTTCGAGCACTTGCACGAGCGCTTCCATATCCAGCTCGCGCTTCGGCATTTTCGCCGGGTCGCCTTTCGCAGCCTGAACCTTCGCGCGATACTCCTGCGCTTTCACAAACAGTTGTCGCACCAACGCCGCCGACTTAGCCCGCGTGCCGGGAAACGGCGCCGAGCGGATGGAGTTCGTCCCGTTCGCCATCTTCATCCCGCCGCAAATGTCGTTGATCGGGTCTGAACACACGAGCATATCGTTGATCGTGTTTGCGCGGCGGAGCTTCACGTACGCCGTCTGGCCGCTCATGAGATGGCCGGAGCCGGGCATAATGTTCGCGGTCGTGATGCCGCCGGCAACAGCTTTCTTCAGGTTGTCGCTGCGGACGTTGATGGCGTCGAGGATGCGCACATCGGGTTGCAGCGGTGCGGATTGGTCGCCCCCGTCTCCGCCGCCGAGATGCGTGTGTGTGTCCACGAGGCCGGGCATGATCACCTTGCCCGGTACGTTGTGCACGACAGCGTCTGCAGGAACGGTAACGGTAGCGGCAGGTCCGACGGCAACGATCTTGCCGTTGAGCACCACGAGGATGCCGTTTTCGACCGGTGAGCCTTCGATGGGGTAGATTGTTGCTCCGCGGAACACATGCGGCTTCTCCTGCGCTAGCGCACTGCACGTAAGCACGCAGAAGAGAAATGCGGTAAAGATGTGCAATCTCATCGCCTCCTCCTTACAATAATTGGATGACGGATGGAAGAAAAAATTCGGCGCAATGTAAGGACAATCCAAGGCGGAAGCAAGAACAGATCGTGCGATCTTGCAGGGGCGATGTTGTAGGGGCGACTCATCCGTCGGCGGTGGCTGTGAGTTTCGCTGGAGCATCCGATTCTGTAGAGAGGAAACGGCGGACATCGTCGAGAGAAAGCCTCCTGCGGCCGACTTCCACAAGCACGCCGACAATCCTTCGTACCATCTTCCAG
>JBGFRR010000162.1:0-3163 GCA_041695045.1 Bacteroidota bacterium | reverse complement strand
AGGGAATTGCCGTAAGTTATTGACGAACAGTCAATTATACGAAAGCACAGGGTGAAAGTCAACAGCAGTCGGTAGGGGAATGTGCTGAGGATTACCTTAGTTGGTTTGGATTTTTTGAACCCCGCCTTGGCGGGGCGCTCATTCGCGCTTGCGCGCCGTAGCGCTTCAGCGCGCAAGCGCGTTCTTTCGCGGTTTAGAACTTGTTTTTGGTTGTGGCCTGCCTGTGTCGAGCGGGGGCTTGCCCACGTTAGGGGTACTATGCGTTCACTATGGCGCACTCGGGCCGAGGATTACCGCGTTGAGGAACAAACGATTCGCGCCCCGGAAATACGCGCGGAAGTTCACATCCTCTGCAAACGCGATCACACGCCCCTGACCAACGCGCTCCTCGTACACATACACTGCTTCCGGCAGGCGGTCGAGCGTCTCTGGCCATGCATGTCCGGAGATTCGTAGCGCACCTTTCGCTCCATACCGCGCAACAACGCGACGCCCTGCGGACGGCGGCTCGTCGGGGGGAAGGTAGATTCGGTTCGAGTTGACCAGAACAGGAAGCTCACGCTCATAGCCGGCCGAGAGCCATCGCGCTGGATCGATCGTTACGCGCATCAGAGCACCGGGTACAGAGAAACGCTGCTTCTTCTCATTGTCTTTCAACTCGTACCATGAACGGAGTTTGATCAGATTCAAATTCTTCCGCGCAACCTCCGTCCCACTGCCGACCGTCACCAGTGTTCCCCCCTCGCGCACCCATCGACCGATCCGCTCGAGTCCCGGCTGACCGACGATACGCGCAACGGCAGCACTATCGCCAATTTCCGGGATGATCAAAACATTGAAGCGATCGAGCTTCATGTTCGCAAGCAATCCTGCCCGCAGAACCGTCACCGGAATCTCGTACTGCTGGTCCAACGTGTACCACGCCCATCCGAATGAGTACGCCTGCACAGGATCCTCCGCGAGCATGGCAATCACCGGAGTCTTCACGGCGAACGTTGCATCACCCGATCCGAGCGTGCGATGCGGCGGATCGTTGTAGCCGGTCTTCACCGCTGTAACGTCTAACCCGAATCGCCTCGCTACCTCCCACACCGCGTCATGGATGGCTTCGGTATTCTGGCCGACGCGGACAATCACCGTTCCGCCTGCGTACGGCTTCCCTTCGATCATCGTCGGCTCCCATATCAGATGCGCGCGATGTCCCCCAGCCTTAAGATGATACAGCGCAGCGAGGGAGGCAGTTTGCTTGCCATCAATGAGATAGGCATACTGTGCACGCTGGCGCGGCGGTGGTACACGCTGACGCAACAGCTCCGGCAAAGGCTCAACAGACAGCGGCCGCGCGTCTCCGGAGCTATAGCCTCCGACATTAAACAACAGAGGGAGCGACCACGCGGTGATGTCGTAGAACCTCGGGTTCTCTGCTCGCTCGACAAATTCTCGCGCCTTCTTGAGGAAGTCCGGCAGCAGCGGCAGGTCTGGTTCCATGAGCACACGCAACAACCGGTTGCGCGGTTGAGCTGCCTCGACGACGAACGTGCCGGCAGAAAAAGTTTTCTGGCCGATCGTCTTGCCCGTCCGATCCCGCACTGACCCAAGCTGCGTGTCGCGCGTCAAGCGGTGAACTTCGATGCCGTTGCGCATGAGGAGGTTGGCTAACTCGGTAACAAGCGCCGGATCCCCTTCCGGGGCAATGAGATAGCGGCGAATCCCTTGCTTGCCGTCGTCGAGAGCGGCACGGTTGGCGTCGTAGTACTCTTTCAACAGCGCCCGTCGCTCACGAGCCGAAAGCAACAGCGTCGCCCAACCGGCCGTGTATTGCTGCATGAGGGCATCGCGCAGCGTTCGGACGGATTCGTCGGGACGCTTCAGCGCCAATCCCCTGCTCGACCCCTGCTCATAGAGCATCCCCACCGCACCTTGATAGCTGAGCATAGAAGTTGTGTAGGCGGGATAAAAAAAGTTGAAGCGCTCGCGTGCAAAGTACTCATATCCCGCCGCATCAAACGCCTTGGCATGCGCGGCACCAAAGCGCACAAACCACCGCTTTGCGAAGTCGGGGAAATACGGTCCGTACGGCTCGGCCGGCGGCTCGAAGTAGAACTCCACATCTGAGCCCATCTCGTGCAAGTCCACGCCAACCTGCGGACGCCAGCCGCGGAGTGTGGGAATGCGCGCCTGAGTTTCCTTTTGTGTATGAGCGAACCAATCCCGGTTCGTGTCGAAGTAGTAATGGCCGGTGCGGAACTTCAACGCCTGCCAGCCGGTAAAGACATTCGACCAGTCCTCGAGGTCCGGCGAAGGTTCGCGTCCGATGTTTTCGTGATTGATGTTCGCAAACGCATCGCGGCCGTCGGGGTTCAATATAGGGTCGAGAAGCACTACACAGTTGTGAAGGATGTCCATCGTTTCATCGTCATCGCGTGTGGTGAGCCGTTCGAGCATCTTCAACACTGCTTCAGAGCCCGACAGCTCGAACCCGTGAATCGACCCTCCCATCCACACGATAGCCGGCTGTGTCTCGGTCAGTGCTGCGGCTTCCGAGGGCGAGAGCGTTCGTGGGTCATCGAGACGCTGTGCGTTCCGCTTGATCTGTTCGAGGCGCGCATGGTTGTCGGGAGAGGTAACGATGGCAAGCATGAGACTTCGTCGCTCCCACGAGAGCCCCTGATTGACGATACGGACGCGGTTCGACGTTTCCGCTAACCGTTCGAGATACCGAACCATCTGATGGTGCAGCGTGATGCGTTCGCCAAAGTCGTGTCCCACGACGTCTTTGAACGTCGGCACTTGTCCGTAGCTTACCGAACAGACCAGTACGAGTGCAATCAATACGCGATGCATGGTTTATCTCCTTTCATGAAGTGACTGTCAATGAACTCCTGTTCCGAGGGAGTTACACTCCCGAGGAGAAATGGGTTCGGGAGTGTAACTCCCTCACAACGTTAGATTTCCTTTAGTCGATGCGAAGTACGATTTTCCCAAACTGCTCCGCTTCCTGCATTCGTTTCAAGGCTGCTGTGGCTTCGTTGAGCGGATAGGCCCGATCAATGACAGGACGCAATCCTCCCGCTCCGTACATCGCCAACATTTCCTCGAACGCTTTCGGCGGGCCCATCGTTGAACCGATGATCGTCAAGTGTTTCCAAAACATGCGGCGCAC
>JBGFRR010000053.1:0-3187 GCA_041695045.1 Bacteroidota bacterium | reverse complement strand
GATGACATTAGCGAGTTTCGATGTTGGAGACGTTGTGGACGTCTGTTTCTAGACTGGGAAGGTACTTAGAGGGTCTGTCTGTACTGCCGTCGTTGACGACGATAATTTCATAGAGACTTCTGAAAAATTCAGTTGTCAAGGAAACTTTTTTCGATGCGCAGCAACAAGATTCATAACGCTGATCTGTTCACCCAAGCAGGCAATGATCGATTTCAGAAGCATGTGAAAACGCAAAGCAAACACGCGCTCGAGATCATCGGCCGAGCCGTCGATTGGAGAAAGCTCCTCGAACCCGTCGAGCAGAAGCTCAAGCGGGTGAAGGCCACCTGTTGCCAGTCGGCCGCAAGCCCCACGACCTTGTGGTCATCGTCAAGTGTATGCTGTTGCAGTATCTGTATGGCCTGTCCGACCCTCGCCTGGAAGAAGAGATCGCTGAGCGACGCAGTTTTCAGGTCTTCTTGGGTCTTGTCAGCGCTGACTCGATCCCCGACGAAACAGCTATCTGTCGCTATCGCCAACTCTTCTTGTAGAAGTCTCTCATAGTCATCTGCACCCAAGCCCTGTTGAAGCAGACTTCCGCTACACTGCTTAAGCTCAGCGTGGCGATTGTACGTCGGGATAATAACCGAAAATCTCATTGCTGGCAGAGTATGGATTTGTGTCAGTCAACCATCCCAACGAGTCAGTATCTTGGGTTAGGTTTGAATACGACGTTTTGAATGTAGCTCCTCAAGTGTCTGGAGGTAGCTCGTAGTCATGCGCTCGGCCGAAAAATGCTCGATCCGCTCTCTTGCCTTGAGCGCCATTTCGTCCATTCGTTCTGGATGTTCCAATGCCCATCGAACGCTCTCAAGCATGCCCTCCCGGTTCCCGACCGGGAACAGCAGGGCGTGTACCCTATCTTCAAGAACTTCAGGAATGCCCCCTGCGTCAGATGCGACAATTGGCAGCCGATGAACCATCGCTTCACGGACTGCCGACGAACAGCCGCCTTCGTTGTGACTTGCTACAACAAGCAGGTCTGCGGCGCATAGCAACCGCGGGATATCGGTGCGATAGCCGCACACAATCACATGTTTGTCAACGGCGTATTGCCTTGCCATCCGTTCCAATGTGCCCCGGGCCTCGCCATCTCCCATCCATAGGAATCGCACTTCAGGAAATTCCCTCACGAGAGGAGGCACGACCTCCAGGAGATCAAAGAAGCCCTTGTCTTTGGTCAAGCGCCCAACCGTCAAGAGAATTTTGGCGTTTGCTGGTATTCCAAACTCAATACGTACTTCCCGCCGCATCTGCTCAACCTGCTCGGAACTGCAATCGGAAAGCTCGGTGTTCAATTCGATCCCATTGGGGATCAGTTGAACGTGATCGGGAGAAATCGAAAATGTTTCACAAATCCTTTTCCTGTTTTGCTCGGAAACAGCCACCCACCGCTGATTTCTCACCCGTGCCCATCTGTACAGTGTTGACATGAACCTCTTTCGTGAGACGTCCGAGAACACCGATTGAAAGACGACGAGCGTAGGGATATTCAGGTAACCCCCGACGAGCGCAAACGCGGGGGTCTCGTACAGCGCGGCGTGAGTAATCTGAATGACATCCGGCCGAACTGCGCGCATTATCTTCAAGAGGTGATAGGTTGAGGGTAGCAACGAGAGGAACTTTAAGAAAAGGCTCCTTGCAAATCGAAGGAACACTAATTCAATGTGACCGCGCCAAGGATGGAAATGAATGCCGTTTGTAACGCAATCCTGAATCATCGTTTCCATACCTCGTGTTCGTGGAAAGGCCATATGGACCTCCCAGCCAGCTCTGGCAGCCGCTCTGGCAACTCTCAATGCATGTTCCTCAGAACCGTAGCGTTGGTAGCACTTTCTAATCGATAACAGTTTCATGTCTCAGATGGACAACAGGTTGAGTTGGGAGCAATCGTTATGATAATGCCTTTGTCCACGCTTTCAAGGCAGGGAGCTGGAAGTCCCAATAACGCTTGAGGATTGGGGAACAATGTTCTCGCTCCCGGGAAAAGATGTCTGCGAGTTGTTCCATCATCGAATGATAGTTGGCCGGTTCAATGTCATCGTGCGAACGGTTGAGAATGGCGATAAACTCATCGTTCACGGTATGGCAAAGATGCTCCTGCCAGATGTTGCGTTGAAACGAACCATCCTTGAGATGACGAATCATTGGGGTGCCGGCAGCCATGCGGTCCCCCTTGCGATCCATTAGAGTTTTGAGAATAAACCCTCCCCAAATATCGCCATAGCGGTCGATTACCCAGCCCGGCATGATTTCCACGTGCATGAGGAGTTGATACACGGCGGGGATCAGCTCACGTCGAAACTGCATATTCATCGAACAGACTGAAACGTACGCACCATAGGGTACCACCACAGAAGGTTCGTAAAGCTCTGCATCGGCATAGGTATATCGCGGTCCCTGTAACTTATCGATCGCATTGATATCGAACACACCCTGCCATAAGCCGACGTTGAAAGCAACTTCACACATGATTTCCTGATCAAACTGCCAGGGGGTATACTGCACTCTGGCAGAGTACGGAAAGCCTCTGGGGTACATATTCTCCTCGACGTTCTCGTAACAATCCAGAACATTAAAATGCATGCCGTTTCCGCGGGCTAGTCGCCGGGCCTTCTGTGCTAACGTTTTCTCGACTTCATGAGGAAAGTCCTCTCCGACACAACAATCATCGTCGAGGGCGACGATGATCTCGCCCGGGTCGGAGTTTTTCCAGGCAATGTAGAATCCAAAGTCTCGTGCCGCTCCGTTCCGTCTTGGAATCGCTTTCACCAGGCTGCCGAGCATACGATTCTGATCGTTCCAATTGTACACTTCAAATTGGGGATGATCTATTTTGATGTTTCCCTCGCTGTCGTCCACGATAATAAACCGAGCCCCCGATTCTATCAATGGCTTTACATGATCGAGTACAATGGACCTTGCCGACGGGATAACAACAATCATCTCTGCCTGCCTTTCTTGTTTTCTACTGGTTGGGTGGTTGATGTGCTTTATGCTCAATGCCTTTATCGGCGTGTGGTTGCGCACTGGCGAAATCTTTGTGCGCCCGCCAATGTAGTCATCCCTCGTTGGAAATGCAACGCCACTGTTGTACGAGTTTACTTGCTTCACCTGAGAAAGAATTTCCTGTGGTTGTGAGGGAGTT
>JBGFRR010000003.1:0-3202 GCA_041695045.1 Bacteroidota bacterium | reverse complement strand
CTCTAGTCGACGACCTACCACGTCAACCATTTCACAGACTCCAACTTTCTCACTGTCGCCTCAGCACTGCATTACCGTGGGAAAGAACAGCAAACTGCAGTACGCGTGTACTGCAATCATTTACGTTTTTCACGTAAGAGGAGAGTGAGTTATGAAGAACGTATCGTTGCATGTTGTGCGGAAAGGACTCGTTGTCAGTATCATCCTCCTTGCGTTTTCCGTCTTCCACTGGACAGGGTGTATGCGGGAAACCACCACAGAACCTTCCCCCACCACAGAACAATCAACGGTCAACGCCTTAGGCAAGGTTGTCCCGGGCCAATACATTATCGTGTTCAAGGATAATGTTGCAAACATCCCCGCGGTCGCGAATCAAATGGCGCGTGCACACGGTTTGGGAGTGCTGCATGTGTATGAGCATTCGATAAGAGGCTACGCTGCAACGGTTCCTGCGGCGAGGCTTGACGCGCTGCGAGGGGACGCGCGGGTAGCATACGTTGAGCAGGATCAGGTTTTCTCCATATTTGACGACGATTTTGACGACGATGCTCAAATACTTCCAACGGGAGTTGATCGCGTTGACGCCGACCTGAATACGAAAGCCAAAATTGATGGCGTCGATGAGCGAATGAATGTTGACGTTGCCATCATCGACACGGGGATCGACCTGGACCATCCCGACCTTAACGTCTACAAGAACGTGACATTTGTGCGGGGAACGCGAAGTGGAAACGATGATCACGGCCATGGAACGCATGTCGCTGGGACCGCGGCGGCGTTGGACAACGGCATCGGCGTTGTTGGTGTAGCTCCGGGTGCGCGACTGTGGGCGGTCAAGGTCTTGAACAAGTTCGGCTCTGGCTTTCTGTCCGATGTTATTAAGGGTGTCGACTATGTCACGGCCAACGCCGCTGAAATTGAGGTTGCAAACATGAGTCTGGGCGGTGGCGATTCACAGGCACTCAAGGATGCCATCAAGAAATCGGCTGACAAGGGTGTGGTGTACGCGGTGGCGGCAGGCAACAGTGCCACTGATGCCGCCAACACCAGTCCGGCCAATAGCCCGGATGTGCTTTGTGTCTCAGCGATTACTGATTTCAACGGACTATGCGGCGGCGGAGCAGCCGCAACGTGCCGCCCCGGTGTTGATGACACATTTGCTGATTTTAGTAACTTTGGCTCGGTCGTGGATATCGCAGCGCCGGGTGTGTGCATTCTCTCGACGTGGAAAGAGAATGAGTACAACACTCTTAGCGGCACGAGCATGGCTTCTCCACATGTAGCAGGGGCCGCAGCGCTCTATCTCGTCGGTCGTACGAAACCGACCAGCGGCGCCGGTGCAAAAGCTGTCCGGGATGCAATCATCCTGGCAGGTGTGCCGCAGACACAATCCTGCCTGGGGCACGGCAACGGAGGCTTTACGGGCGATCCGGATAGTTTTCCAGAACCCTTGCTCTACGCAAGGAATCTGTAAGTCAATCCATTTCGACTCGGCTGCCAACCGAGAGAGTCCCGACGATCTTCGGAAAGGAGAGCATCGCATCTTTGATGCTCTCCTTTTTCTTTTCTGTTTTGTTGGCGAGGCCGAGAAGGGCAGTGGCATTTCTCGCCCTTTTTTCGCACCTTGTCAACCGCCAAGAGCTTGCACAGCATCAGGTTTGAATGACACACAAGCGCGACCCCCACGCGATCGAACATCTTGCCCGAGAACTTCGCCAGCTCGCCCGAAACCTCTGGTGGGTCTGGAACCCCGACGCTCAACTGATTTTCAAAGAACTCTCCCCACTCGTCTGGGAACGCTCCAATCATAACGCCATCGAAGTGTTCCGCCATATCAGCGACCAGGAGCTCTGTGCCCGGTTGCACGAGCCGGACTTCGCCCGCATCGTCAAGCACGTTATTGCGGAGTTTACTGCCTACATGGGCGAGGAGAAGACCTGGTCGTCCGAATACCTTCCGCAGTTTACACGGCCTGTTGCCTACTTCAGCGCGGAATACGGCATTCACGAGTCCATCCCCATCTATTCCGGCGGGTTGGGCATTCTCTCCGGCGACCACATCAAATCGGCAAGCGACCTTGGCCTCCCGTTCGTCGGTATCGGTTTGTTCTATCGGCATGGGTACTTCCAGCAGCGCATCGGTCCGGATGGATGGCAGCAGGAACTCTATCCCATGAATGATCCCGAGTGCCTGCCGGTGGAGCTGGTCGAGCGGCCGGAAGGGGGCAGGCTCCTCAACTCCGTCGAGATTGGCCACAGCATTGTGTACTTTCAGACCTGGAAAGTTCAGGTAGGCCGCGCGCCGTTGTATCTGCTCGACACGAATCTGCCTGAGAACGATATGCACTTCCAAACCCTGACGGCGCATGTGTACGGCGGCGATATCGACACGCGTATCGGGCAGGAGATTATCCTTGGTATTGGAGGCGTGCGCTTGTTACGGTCGCTGGGAATCCAGCCGTCGGTGTACCATATGAACGAGGGTCACTCGGCGTTTCTCGTGTTGGAGTTACTCCGGGAAGAACTGAAACAAAGCCCAACACTTGAAGAAGCGGAACGGCGGGTTCGATCGACCTGCATTTTCACCACACACACACCGGTTCCCGCCGGACACGACCGCTTCAGCTCAGAACTTATGCGCTACGCTCTAGGGAAATTTTGGAGCATGACCGGTCTCTCACACGAGCAGCTCATGGCATACGGCCAGGTGGAGCCCGGCAATCCCGACGAACAGTTTACCATGACTGTCCTCGCCCTGCGGATGTCGCGGTTCGCCAACGGGGTAAGTGAACTCCACAGCAGGGTCAGTCGAGAGATGTGGAAGCATCTGTACCATGCTGAAGACGAGACAGGCGTGCCGATCGGTTCGATTATGAACGGCATCCATACGCCGAGCTGGGCGACGATGCGCGCACACGATTTCTGGAACAAGCGGCTCGGTATCGATTGGACGGACAAACTTGTAAACCCGAAATTCTGGGCGAAGATCGAAGACGGCAGCATGGCGACGGACGAGGAGTTGTGGGCGCTGCGGTACACGCTTCGTCGTGAGTTGGTCGAATTTGTCCGCACTCGCTTCCGCGAACAGCATGGGGTTTCACAGCTCACAAGAAGCCGTGCGAATGTTGGGCGATGCGATTGATTATGCACGGCAAGCGGAGTTAGAAGCGTACAAAGTACTCACTCGTCGGGGCATACGTACA
>JBGFRR010000002.1:0-18097 GCA_041695045.1 Bacteroidota bacterium | reverse complement strand
CAGTTACCTTCAAACATCGTATGGAGGATCTACCATGAAACACTCAAACCGTTTCATCATCGCTATCGTCGTAAGCGTGCTTGCCATCGTTCCGATGGTTTTGACCGCGCAGGAAAGTCCAACGCGCTGGACTCCCGAAGTCATGATTTCCTTCAAGCGTGTCGGCGGCACAGATATGTCGCCCGATGGAAAACTCATTGCCTATACGGTTTCTGTCCCACTGACCGAAGGAGAGAAGTCGGAGTTCCTCACACACGTGTGGGTCGTTTCAGCCGACGGCAAACAAAATCATCAGTATACCTTCGGAGAGAAATCGTGCAGCAATCCCTCATTCTCGCCCGACGGGAAGTATCTTGCCTTCACGTCAAGCCGGGGCAGCGACGGGAAAAACCAAATCTGGCTGCTTCGGTTGGCAGGCGGTGAGGCTGAGCAATTGACGAAGGCCAAATCGGGTGTGGGTTCCTACCGATGGTCGCCGGATGGTAAACGCATCGCCTACACCATGACCGATCCTGAAACAGAAGATGAGGCGAAGCGCAAAAAGGAAAAGCGCGATGTCCAGGTTGTCGATGCAGATTACAAGAACGCGCACATCTATACCGTTGAAGTCGAGAAGGGAACCAAGCAGGAGCGCGCGACCAAGAGACTAACGGCAGGTGATTTCCATGTCACGGGCTTCGACTGGTCGCCGGACGGAAAGACAATCGTCTTTTCACACCAGATCAACCCGACGGTCGACGTTTGGCCGACGTCAGATCTTTCGACGGTGCCGTCGGATAGCGGAGCCGTGCGCACGCTCGTTGCATGGAAAGGGTGGGATGCAAACCCAAGGTATTCACGCGACGGCAAGTGGATTGCGTTTGCATCCGACAATGGCGATACAAAATGGGCGCGGGCGTATGATCTCTACGTGATTCCCTCGGCAGGGGGCGAAGCGAAGCGGCTTGCGTCGACACCGGACCGGAGCTTCGGGATGATCGAATGGTCGGCAGACGGGAAGGAAATCTATGTGGGTGAAACCGACCGAACGATGAGGCGTGTCTTTGCCGTGCCGGTGAGCGGAGCAACGCCGCGCGCACTCACAACGGGAAAGGGAAACTTTACCTCCGCCTCATTCAGTCGGGATGGGCGTACGATGGCGTTTATCCACCAGCATCCCGAACAGGCGCCCGATGTGTTTGTGTCGGATGTGAGGAAGTTCGAGCCGCGCAAGCTTACCAACGTCAACGCAGATTTCCCCAAACTTCCGATGGGTAGAACGGAAGTCATCAGTTGGACGTCGCGCGATGGGAAGCACATTGAAGGTTTGCTGACGTATCCGGTGAACTACGAAGCGGGGAAGCGCTACCCGTTGATACTGGACATTCACGGGGGGCCGGCGGGAGTCTTCACACACAATTTCACCGCGGCCGGTGCAACATATCCGCTTCAGGCGTTTGCACAGGAAGGCTATGCTATCTTGCGACCCAACCCGCGCGGCAGCAGCGGGTACGGCGCTGAGTTCCGCAGAGCAAACATCAGCGATTGGGGGTTTGGCGATTTCGATGACAACGAGACCGGCATCGAGAAGGTCATTGCGATGGGCGTTGCTCATCCGGATAGTTTGGTGATCTGCGGCTGGAGCTACGGCGGCTACATGACGTCGTTCACCATCACACGCACGAATCGCTTCAAGGCGGCGAGTGTCGGCGCCGGCGTGACGAACTTGATGAGCTTCGTCGGCACGGCGGATATCCCGAGCTTCCTCCCCTCGTATTTTGAAGGAGAGTTCTGGGATCGGATAGATGTGTACATGAAGCACTCGGCTATGTTCAATGTGAAGAAGATTCAGACGCCGACGCAGATTCTGCATGGAGAACGCGACGCGCGGGTTCCACTCTCGCAGGGTCAAGAGCTTTACATTGCACTGAAGCGGCTTGGCGTGGAAACGGAAATGATCGTCTATCCGCGTATGCCGCACGGATTGCAGGAGCCGAAATTTATTGTAGATGCCGGGAAACGAATGATAGCGTGGTTCAACAAACAGCTACAACGAAACGGTACCGGGGCTGTTGGGAGTAAATGATTTCACCTGTCCTCAGAAACTGCTGCCCGTCGAAGGCGGGTTGCTGCAAACGCTCGGTGAACTCGCTGCTCCGAGTTTGCAACACTCTGAACGACGAGTAACTCATTCCGTTTTTTAGTACATTCGCGTCACCCATGGCCACACACCACAAAATCATCATCGGCGACTCACGGAAGATGACAGAGCTTCCCGATGAATCCGTCCATCTCATTGTTACTTCTCCCCCTTATTGGCAACTCAAGGACTACGGAAACGAGAAGCAACTGGGTTTCCACGATTCCTACGAGAGTTATATCAATAATCTGAATCTCGTCTGGAACGAGTGTTTCCGTGTGCTGCACAAAGGATGTCGGCTCTGCATCAACATCGGAGATCAATTCACACGCTCCGTCTACTATGGCCGATACAAGGTCATCCCTATCGGAACCGAAATAATCAGGTTCTACGAAACCCTTGGAATGGACTATATGGGCGCTGTTATCTGGCAGAAGGTAACGACTACATTATCAAGAACAAGCTGAACATTGCTGAGCGGGATATTTTCGGCGATGCTACCTTTGAATTTGTTATCCGGAAGGAGAACGATATCGACTTCGGTAAAGAACTTGTTCGCTTGCCTTACAAGTTTTCCGACCCGCACGCACTTGACAAGAAGATCGACCCACGCAAGTTGAAATTCGGATCGAAAATCGAGAATGGCGATAATGGAGACAGCGGCGAGCTGCACACTGTCAAAGAAATCGTGAGTCCCACATTACTCCGCCTGAATAACGATTTAACGGTTCGGCTTCTCGGCATTTCCGAGGAACCATCCAAAAGACAACACGCTATTGAGTTTCTTCAAGCCAAGCCAAAGGCCAACGAGTCTATCTCAAGTTCGACAAGGATAAGCACGACGAGTCCGGCAACTTGCTTGCCAATGTTTATCTGAAGAACAAGACATTCATAAACGCACATTTGGCAAGAACAAGGTTTGTGTCAATAGATACCACCAGGGACTTCAAGTTCCGGGAAAAATTCCTACGACTTCACAATGAGCAACTCACCAAACTTCACATCGACGCTTAGACCGAATGAAAATAACTCTAAGTTCAGCAGAGGTGCGGGAGTTGTGAGATGCCCCGCCACCCAAATTGCCCACGTATGTGTCTCCAATCTTAAATCTTGGAAATCGAATTCGAACCATCTGACTTTCAGCGCAACAACTGAGACTACGAAAGGACGCCGCCACTTCGCCTAACAGAGCCTACTTCAGAGAAGGGTAGTGAAGATGGGCGGGGAGAGGTCGGTGAGCAGTACAATCGCAAACCTCCGGCATGGGACGTATGAGAGCATCGATGCACGGGAATACGGGAAATGAACATTCACATCACTCCCCACCTGTCAATCCCTGTTACGGAACTTCGTTTCCGCACCTCACGCAGCGGTGGACCGGGTGGACAGAACGTCAACAAACTTGAGACGAGAGTCGAACTTCTCTTTGACGTTCGTAACTCCCCCAGCCTTCCGGAAGACCAGCGCGCTGTCCTGCTTCGTGGGTTGGCGTCCAGGCTCGATGATGCAGGTGTTCTGAGAATTGTCTCCCAGCAATCACGAAGTCAATGGAGAAATAAAGAGTTGGCCGTTGCCAAGCTTGTCGAAACGCTGCGGATTACGCTGAAACCGAAGAAGAAGCGCTTCCGCACAAAGCCGACCGGAGCTTCCACGGAGAAACGCTTAACGGAGAAAAAGCGGCGGAGTGAGATCAAACGTGTCAGAAGGAGTGTCAATGACGAATAAGCCCGCGTACGAACAATTTTCGGAAGTGGACAAGACGAGCACAAACATCGACGAAGTGTACCTGTTGTATTGCCGTCGTCGGCTGGTGAAAGAGTACCTCCCGAAGATTGAACAGTGTCTTGGTCGTCTCACTGATGTCGATATCTGGTGGCGACCGAATGAAGCGAGCAACAGCATCGGGAATCTCGTGCTCCATCTCAGCGGAAACGTCCGGCAGTGGATCGTCGCGGGCTTGGGCGGCGGGAAGGACGAGCGCAACCGGCCGCAGGAGTTTTCGCAGCGGGAGGCGATTCCGAAGGAGGAACTGCTCGACCTTCTTCGCACGACACTGTCGCAAGCGGAGAGCGTTCTCGCGGGCTATGACCCTTCGAGGCTGCTGGAGGTCAAGCACATTCAGAAGTACGACATCACCGCTCTCGACGCAGTCTCGCATGTGGTAGAACACTTTGCCCAGCATACCGGCCAGATCATTTACATCACCAAGCTTCGCACAGTAACAGACCTTCAGTTTTACGATTTGTAGGTGCCTTCATGGAGAACATTTACTCTCGTTCCGACACTCCACGTTGTGTGTTCGCTTTCTGAATCCCGCTTGCTTTTGAGCGGGATGTCCCGCCGTTCTATGGCGGGACGCGTCGGAATGTTCAACTTGGACGCTCTTGCGTCCCCCCGACTCGTCGGGGCAACGCTAAGTCTCATGCCAATTCGTTCCCACGCGGAGCCTGACTGCCGCCTGCCTGCGCAGGCAGGTCAGGCAGGCGTGGGAACGAGGAAAGGGGGTCGACCTCAAATTCTATGACCTATAAAAAGAAGCTGTTCATACTGAGCCTCTTAGTCTTGTCGCTCGTCATCGAAGCCGTCGCTCATGATTGCTTTCTGATGGCCAAACCCTTTCGTCCGTCGGCAGGCGAACCGGTGATGGTTGCTATCCACATCCATGATGATTTTCCGGGCAAGCATGTTGCGTGGAACCTCGACCGCATCCTGCGCTTTCATCACTGGCATGGCGGAAGCTTGGTAGAAAGCGCAAGTCCATCGCCGTTGCCGGATTCGTCCGGTGTGATCATTCGTCCATCACAGCCCGGCGTACATCTGATTGCCGTCGATTGGGCGCCGCGGCTCATTACGATAGAGGCTGAGAAGTTCACGGAATATCTCAGGTCGGAGGGGCTGAACCATATCATCCGCGCGCGTGAGGTACAACAGCAGCAGGCAAAGCCCGGCCGCGAGCGGTATTCGCGCTACATCAAGACGTTCGTGTACGCCGGCGAGGGAAACGACCGCGCCGTTCGAACCGTCGTTGGTCAAACCATCGAGTTGACGCCGCTTGATAACCCGTATGCACAATCCGTCGGCGATACCGTGCGGTTCCAACTGCTCTTTCAAGGCAAACCGCTTTCCGGCGCATTGGTTTCCGCCACTCATGCAGGAACGGAAAAGCGTGCGCACAAGTACGCTCAATCTGCACGCACCAACCGGGAAGGTATCGTCAGCTTCCGTCTGACACACAACGGTGCATGGTTGGTCAGGACTGTGTATATGCTCCCCGCCGTCGATGATCCTGAAGTGGAGTGGGAAAGCTGGTGGGCATCCGTGACGTTTGACGTCCAATAACAGCCGCGCAACTTTGCGTGCCCGCCTTCGTAAGCAGTGAGTGTTCACTACAACGCAGGAGGGATGAACGATGAAAAAGTTCATTGGGTGTGCGGCAGTCCTCTCCATGCTGTCGGTCGGTCTGTCTCATGCGCAGTATTCGCGTGAGGTCAATCGAACAGTGGCGTTGGAGAAGGACGGCAACGTCGTGATTGACACATACAAAGGGAGCGTAAAGGTCGCTACGTGGGATCGTCCGTCGGTGGAGGTCGCTGCCCGCATTGTTGCGGTAGACGATTGGTGGGATGACGGACGTGACGGGGTGCGGCTCACAGAGATTCGGATTGAAGAAAGCGATAACCGAGTCCTGATCAAGACTGACTACGACCGCGCTCAACGGAAGCGGAGGGACTTCTGGAGCATCTTTGACTGCAGCTCCATCAATCTGCCGGAAGTTCACTACACGATCATGATGCCCAGCACCGCTGAACTTCGCATCAAGGACTACAAGTCGGAGTCAACGGTAAGCGATCTGGATGCGCCGCTTCATGTGAAGACATACAAAGGTAGGGTTGAGTTAGTGAGGGTTCGGGGTGCCGTTGAGTTGGAAACGTATAAGGGAACTGCACGTGTCGAACTTTCGGAGCTTGTGAGTTCGTGCTGGTTTGAGACGTATAAAGGAGATATTACCATTACACTGCCGAAAGGAACCGGCTTCGACCTCAATGCGAGCATCGGTTCTCGCGGGAGGCTGCGCACGGACTTCGACCTGCGCCATGATGAACGATCGGCACCGTCTCGAAAGCGAGCGAAGCAGGAGTATCGTGTCTCCGTCAATGGCGGTGGCCCGACGCTGAAGTTGGAGACATATAAAGGCAGCTACCGGTTGAGAGAGAAGGTTGAGGCAGGATTCGAGTTCGTGCACTTGAATCCCTGCGTTTTTTCTGTTGATTGCGTGCGTTGAAATCCTCATGAAAGGTTAATCGATGAAACGCCTCTTCCGTTCAGAAACAAACAAGAAAATTGCGGGCATCTGCGGTGGAATCGGAGAATACTTGAACATTGACCCGACAATCGTTCGCGTCGTTGCCGTGGTCATCGGGATTATGACGGGGGTGATTCCGTTCTTGATTGGTTATGTCATTGCATGGATCATTATCCCACCGGCAAGCAGCTCGGTTCAGGCCTGATAAACGGGCGCGAAACATTGAACGAGGTTCATCGATGAGAGCTTTGCTGATTCTCCCCGCATTGTTTCTTTCCCTCTCACTCACAATTGCCCAGACGAAAACCGTGAAGCCCGATTCCTCGCCGCCACTCTACAGCTTTTCCATGAGAATGATCGATGGCCAAGAGCGATCGCTCTCGGAGTATCGGGGATCAGTTCTGTTGGTCGTGAACGTCGCCTCCAAATGCGGTTACACACCGCAGTATAAGGACCTTGAGACACTCTACCGGAAATACAAAGACCGCGGCTTCAAGATTCTGGCCTTCCCCGCAAACAATTTTGGCAGTCAAGAACCGGGGACGGATGAGCAGATCAAGGAATTCTGTGAGACGAACTACAGCGTAACCTTCGACCTCTTTTCGAAAATCAGTGTTGCTGGCGACGACCAGCATCCCCTCTACCGTTATCTTACCCTGGAATCGCCCGCGCGTGGGAAAGTTCGCTGGAACTTCTACAAGTATCTTATCGACCGGCAGGGGAATGTTGTTGCGGTTTTCCCGTCCAACGTGAAGCCGACGGATGAATCGATCGTCGAGCGCCTGGAAACCCTTATTTTCCAAGGTCAATAAGCTCCGGTTCGACATGTGACGGCCATCGCATACTTCGACTATCTGCCAGAGTATTTTTCCATGCGGTTAAACCTCTTTCCATGACCGGTTTCTAACAGTATAGCTACAAGGGGGGCACGTTTCCCACTTCATTGTTCTTACCAAAGCGGAATCCTGCAAATATGAGACGAACGGAGTTTCTTCAGACGTTGATCGGTACCAGCTCCTCTGCAAGCTTGCACAGGCGTCGTCTCGAACGACGGCTACGAAAGTCGACAACGGGCATCGCCGAATACGTGGGAGCGTGGGATGTTTCGAAGGCATCTCATCTTCTTCGCCGCACGATGATCGGTCCAAGAAGAGCGGAAGTGTTCGCTGTCGCCTCCGGCTCGCTCGGTGCCGCCGTCAATCAAGTACTCGCCGAAACGCAGGAACCTTCCCCTCCCATCGATCCCCAGACGGGCACAACCTGGGTGAACCTTGCTTTGACTGAGCTCAGGGACCGCGGGCCGCAACTACGAAACTATTTGAAAGCATGGTGGATTGGCTTGATGGTCAAGCAACGCATCTCGATTCGCGAATCGATGACGCTGTTCTGGCATAATCACTTCGCAACGGAAACGCTTGTCGTGCAGGATTCTCGAATGATGTACAAACAGAACGCGCTCCTCCGTCGCTTTGCGCTCGGGAACTTTAAGGAACTCGTCAAACAGGTCACCATCGACCCTGCGATGCTGCGATATCTCAACGGTGAGCTGAATATCAAAACGCGACCGGATGAGAACTACGCACGTGAGCTCCAGGAACTGTTTACCATCGGAAAAGGCCCAGCGCGCGGCGACGGGGACTACACACACTACACCGAACAGGATGTGCGCGAGGCTGCGCGTGTGTTGACCGGATGGCAGAACGTGCGGAACTCAGCGCCGCCTGCGTCGGAGTTTGTTCCGAACAACCATGATACGGGCGACAAGTTTTTTTCACACGCCTATGGGAACAGAGTGATTCGGGGCCGGTCGGGCGTTGACGGAGCGGGCGAACTCAACGACCTGCTCGACATGATCTTTGCACAGGCGGAGACGGCCCGGTTCATCTGTCGCAAACTGTATCGCTGGTTTGTCTATTATGAGATCGATGATGACGTTGAGCAAAACGTCATCGAACCGCTGGCGGCGATCTTTCGCGACAACAACTATGAGATCAAACCCGTCCTCGAAGCGTTCCTGAAGAGCGAGCACTTCTACGATGAGATCAACATGAGTTGTTACATCAAGACACCGATCGAGCTTGTTGCAGGGTCCTATCGAAAATTGTATCCCATCGGTGCGCCCGACCTTAGTGTGCCGTCCTCGCCCAACACGAACTATGGAATCGCTGCGGTGCTCCGAGTGCGTGCTGCAGAAATGCAGATGAATGTCTTGGATCCGCCCGATGTTGCGGGTTGGCCTGCATACTATCAAGTTCCAAGCTTCCATGAACTCTGGATCAATACCGCAACACTTCCGAGCCGCGGGGCATTTACCGACGCGTTGATCACGGGGCGCGACCCGAGCGGCCGAAGGTTCACCAATATCGACCCGATCGCGTACGCCGCTACAATGAGCAATCCATCCGACCCATGGAAGCTCGTCGATGACCTTGCTGCCGACCTTCTGCCGTTTCCGCTGACGGATGCTCAACGGAGCACATTGCTGTACGGTGCTATGGGACTGAAGACGGGCGGCGAGTACGACTGGACCAACGCATGGAATACCTTCCATGCTCCAGGTGGCAACACGGCAACCAACCGTACGTTAGTGTTAAGGATGCTCGAGCCACTCCTCACGTTCATGCTGAGAATGCCGGAGTATCAACTTGCGTAGGATGATCGGATTCGATTCTCGAAGGAACGAGCAATGAAACGTCGAGATTTTCTCAAACGCGTTGTGCCAGTGACAGCGTTGCCGTTCATGGTCAACGGCCCGCCGCTCCGTGCATACGGCCGTTCGCCGTTCCTTGAAGCGCTTGTCGGGGCCGGCTTGTCCACCGACAAAGTTCTCGTCCTCGTGCAGTTGGGGGGAGGGAACGACGGCATCAACACGGTCATTCCGCTCGACCAGCTTTCAGCCTATAACAATCAGCGCGGGAACATTGCCATCCCCGAAAGCAGTCTCCTGAAACTCACCGATGCAACCGGCCTGCATCCGAGCATGACGGGGATGAAGGAATTGTACGACAACGGCAAGCTCACCATTGTGCAGGGCGTGTCCTATCCCAATCCAAACCTTTCACACTTCCGCGCTACGGATATTTGGCTGAGTGCGTCGAACTCCAACGAATTTCTGAGCGACGGTTGGGTGGGGCGTTATCTGCACTCGGAGTTTCCCTCGTACCCGGATGGATTCCCGAACGAAGTCATGCCGGATCCCCTTGCCATTCAAATCGGCGCTGTGACGTCTCTCGCGTTCTATGCCTCCGGCCGTTCGATGGGAATCCCCATCCAAAACCCCGATACGTTCTATCAACTCGTGAACGGCTTTAGTCAGGGAGAGTCTGGATCCGCACCCAACTCGCCGGCAGGAAAAGAGCTATCCTACATCCGTTCCGTGTGGGTTCAATCCCAACAATACGCTGTGCAAGTGAAGGATGCCGCCGACCGCGCGGCAGAGCAGCGTACGTATCCCTCGCCGAATCCCTTAGCTGATCAGCTCAAGATCGTTGCACGGTTGATCGCGGGAGGATTGAAAACGCGCGTCTATGTGGTGAATCTGGGGGGATTCGATACGCATTCTGCGCAGGTCGTAAGCGGCAACCCACTCCTCGGTACCCATGCAACATTGCTCCAGCGCCTTTCCGATGCCTTGCTCGCGTTCCAGAACGACCTTGTCCATCTCGGCATTGAGGACCGCGTGGTCGGTATGACGTTCTCCGAGTTTGGCAGACGCGTTTTCTCCAACGCGAGCGTCGGCACGGACCACGGCACTGCAGCGCCGATGTTTATCTTCGGTAAGCACGTGAATGGCGTACCGAACGGTATCATCGGCTTCAACCCCCGACTGGATGACCTGACGAACGGGAACCTGAAGATGCAGTTCGATTTCCGCTCTATCTATGCGTCGATCTTACGTCAGTGGTTCGGCGTGGGGGAAAGTGATCTTCGCACGATCCTGTTGCGCGACTTCCAAACACTGCCGATCATCAAGTCAGTTCCGACAAGTGTCGATTCTTCGTTTGGATTGCCGAGTGAGTATCAACTCTATCAGAACTATCCCAATCCCTTCAATCCCTCGACAACAATCTCGTTCGACCTCCCGTCCGAGACTTCCGTGCAGTTGAAAGTGTATGACATGATGGGGCGTGAAGTGGCTGCGCTCGTGAATGGCCGTCTGCATGCAGGCCATCACCGCGTTCAATTCGACGCGTCTTCCGGCTTTGCATCCGGGGCGTACGTGTACTATCTCAAAGCCGGTTCCTTCAGCGACCGGAAGCGCATGTTGTTCGTGAAATAGGCTTTAACCCCTTTCTCCGTCTTTCCTTCCGCCCAATCATTTCGTACATTCGGGCCGTCATTCCCATGGCCCGTCGTCCCTCAAAGCGAAGCTCTAAGCTTCTCCATCGCATCACCGATGCAAGCGGACTCTTCACACCTGCGTTTCTCGAGTGGGTTGAGCGTGCCGGCGATGCTGTTGTATTAGAATCCGCCCGCTACGATCCCGGCGAAAAAGATAGCTATGTCTTTCTGAAGCCTGAAGATCGAATCGTTGCTCCATCGCTGGAATCGGTTGAGCGCCGACTTGCCGACGTTCAGCAAGCGGTGGACGACGGCTATTGGGTTGCAGGATACATTTCATACGAAGCGGGATATGCGTTCGAGAAGGTTCTTCCGCGACCCGCTGCCGTATGGCACCCTTACCTCTGGTTTGGCGTTTACGAAGCACCCATCGTGTGGAATCGAATACGGAGGACGTTCACAGGCGGCACAGCAACGGCGAGGAACATTGCGCGGGAGCTTGTTGAAGAGGAGTGGGCGATTCGATTTCCACCCATCGACCCTCGTCCGATGATGGACGCCCCCGCATACGCCGATGCTCTCCAGAGAATTCAGGGATACATCCTCGCAGGCGATACGTATCAGGTGAATTACACCTTCAAGCTCAAGTTTCCGTGGAGGGAAGCTGCCGCGCCGCTGTATGTTCAGCTTCGGGAAGAACAGCGCGTGCGGTACAGCGCCTTCATCGCGCATCGCAATGCTCGAATCCTTTCGTTCTCCCCGGAGCTGTTCTTCCGTCTTGATGGCTCGCGCATAACGCTCAGACCGATGAAAGGAACTGCTCCGCGCGGCCGAACGCTTGAAGAAGACAAGCAACGTCGGACAGCGCTCACGGCATCGGAGAAAGACCGTGCGGAGAACCTGATGATCGTCGACCTTCTCCGCAATGACGTCGGGAAGATCGCGACAACGGGCAGCGTCAAAGTAGTTCGATTCTTCGAGATTGAGGCGCTCGAAACGGTGTTTCAGGCAACGACAACGATTGAAGCACGGATCGGGAAGGACGTTGGGCCGTATGCGATGATCCGGTCTCTGTTTCCGAGCGGCTCTGTCACGGGTGCGCCGAAAATTCGCACGATGCAAATTATCCATGAACTCGAACGAGAAGCGCGAGGCGTTTATACCGGTGTGATTGGCTTTTTTGTGCCAAAGCGGAAGGCCGTATTCAGCGTCGCGATCCGAACAGTCGCGATCGATCGAAAGACAAAGACCGCAGAGCTTGGCATCGGTAGCGGTGTGGTGAGCGATTCGAAGATTGACGATGAATATCGGGAATGTTTGCTCAAAGGCTCGTTTCTCACGCGATGGCACGGGGCGTTTAGGCTGATCGAAACGTTCCGGTGGGAGCCGGGGAGAAGCTGGTTCTTGCGTTCGTATCATCTCAAGCGACTCCAGCGCTCGGCGGAATACTTTGGTTTTGAGTTTAAGAAAAAGCGCGTTGAGTCCTATCTCGCCAAGCTTAACAAATCGCTGAAGCGACTCAGCCGCGGCACGTTAGCGTTCCGCGTTCGCCTGACCATGAGCCGTGCGGGAGAGTTGCACGCCACCTACAGTCCACTCGACGCGTTGAAGGGGGAGCAGGTTGTGAAGGTATCGGAGGCTCGGATCGATTCATCCGACCGTTTCCTGTATCACAAAACGACGAACCGGCAATTCTACGACCGTGAGCTTGAGCGGGCAATGTTAGCCGGCTACATTGATGTGCTCTTCCTGAACGAGCGCGACGAAGTTGCGGAAGGGGCGCGCAGCAATGTGATTGTGAGGAAGGGAGGTCAATACATCACGCCGCCCCTTACAAGTGGTGTGTTGCCCGGGACGTATCGTGAGTTTCTTCTGAAGTCTCGGAAGCGCCGATTGAGGGAAGAAGTCCTCACACTCGATGATCTTCGTTTGGCCGATGAGGTGTTTATCTGCAACGCCGTGCGCGGATTGGTGCGCGTCAAGGTGGAGTTTCCAATATCCCCGAAGAATAAGAACGTCCCATCTCAGGAGGTTGAACATGCCCCGCTATTGGTTGGTGAAGACTGAGCCGACGGAGTATTCGTTCGAACAACTGATGAAAGATAAGCAAACGGTCTGGGAGGGGGTCTCAAATCCTCTTGCCCTGAAGCACCTTCGTGCTATGGAAAAAGGCGACCTCGTTCTTGTGTATCATACCGGGAACGAAAAAGCCATCGTCGGCATTGCTGAAGTTTCGAAGTCTGCCTATCCCGACCCTCGCAAGCGTGACGCTCGCCACGTCGTTATCGACCTCAAAGCAAAAGAGAAACTACAGTCTCCCGTAACACTCGCTTCGCTCAAGGCGAAGAAAGAGTTTGCTTCGTTCGACCTCGTCCGTATTCCCCGGCTCTCGGTGATGCCGGTGGAGAAAAAGCTGTGGGAATTGATTCTGAGGATGAGTAGGTGAGTTGAAGGTAAAAAGTAGTAAGTAGAAAGTAGAAAGTAGTAAGTAGTAAGTTCATCGGTTGCGAGGGAGTTCCGCCAAACAGATGGCGGACAGGTTGACTCTCGAGCCCTGGGAGTTGTGAGGGAGCCTGCCTGCCCTGCCTGCCGGCAGGCAGGGCAGGCAGGTTGTACTCCCGAACAGTCGTACCTATTCATGTGCTCAGGAGTGCAACTCCTTCGCAACTTATAGGCAGGCTCCTTCGCAAATTATATAACCATCAAGTCCTTTGCCGTGCCCTCCTACCCTCAACGCATCGTCTGTCTAACTGAAGAAACCACGGAGACACTGTACCTGCTCGGCTGTCAGGATCGCATCGTCGGGATTTCGGGCTTTACCATGCGCCCTCTTGAAGCTCGCCGGCAAAAGCCGAAAGTCTCCACGTTTCTCGATGCCAACTTCGATCAGATCATGTCGCTGAAACCCGACGTGGTATTCGCATTCAGCGACCTGCAGGCGGACATCGTGCGCGAGTTCGTTGTGCGCGGCGTGAACGCGGTTGCGTTCAATCAGCGCAGCGTGGAAGAGATTCTACAGATGATTCTGATCGTGGGCGGAATTGTCGGCATGCAGAGGAAGACCGAGGAGTTGGTGGAGCGATTCGAACGACGCTTGAAGCAGGTAGCCGAGCAGCACGTGGGATCACGACGGCCCAGGGTGTATTTTGAGGAATGGGATGATCCGCTGATCTCGGGGATTTGCTGGGTCAGCGAGCTCATCGAGGTTGCAGGAGGGGAGGATGTTTTTGCGGAGCTCCGCGCCTACCATGACGCCCGCAACCGGGTCGTTGATCCGCAGGAGGTTATCCGGCGCGACCCGGAAATTATCATCGGGTCGTGGTGTGGGAAACAGTTTAAGCCTGAGCGGGTGAGGAGTCGCGAAGGCTGGAAAGAAATCACAGCGGTTCGCAACAACCGCTTGCACGAGGTCAAATCGACGGTCATTCTCCAACCCGGCCCCGCCGCGCTCACGGATGGACTCGAAGAATTGGTGAGGATCATTCGACAACAACAGTAGGGGAGGTATTGTCCTCCCGCTCAGCAGTTATTCTAACCCTAAGGTCTTCTTGATCGTGGCCGATCGCTCTGCAAGCCGGCGTATGTGTGTCTGTATTTCCGTGCGCAGAGCATCGGACGCGCGGTTGACGGGAATACGCGCCACCGACCGAAGCGCCTCGTCATACCATCGTTCCCACGCCGTGATGATTTCCAATTCCTGTCGCTTTGTTGCGGCCAACTTGTGCACTCCACGGGGTTGAACATCGGTAATCTCGGTTATCGCATTCGCCTCCACCACGCTCATTCGTTCTTGCGCTGCTCCGGAGACGATTCGCAGCACTTCGAGCGCGACCGGCTCGTTTCCGTACGCTAACGCCAACGCTGTAGTGCCAACGCTCACCGCGGTGTTTTGCATCTCCGATATGCTTAAGTTCCCGATGACGTCCATACTGGAATGGTAGGCAACGTCCGGCCAGTGCCAGCTCAGCAGAGCGGGGATACCCGCGCGCAGGAAAATGTCATGGTCGCTTCCCCCTTCCCACACATTCTGCGTTGTCAGCCAGTGCGTTGCTCGAGCACGCTGCCCGACAACGCTCAAAGAGAAATCGTTCAGAAAATTCCCAACCAGCTTCTCTTTCTCCCATGTCCCACCGCCCCAACCGGAGTGTTGGTCAGGTGGGCGCGTCCAAATCACGCCGGGGTCGGGCATGCGCTCAACGCGAAACAACCCGCCCGTGATAGCCGGATTGCCCCCGACCATATCGAGAACCAATGCTGCAACGATAGTGTTGTGTGCATCGGGTTGGCGTCTCAACCAGTGTTGTGTTCCTTTATATTCGTCAACCCAGAGAAACGTGAGCGTGCGCGCTGGATGGGGGAGATCGCCGCGGCGAATGGCGTGCGTCATGCTTTCGGCGATTTCCAGCAGCGTCGCCGACCCGCTGGCGTTATCGTTGGCGCCGGGTTTGTAATGGTCGATGTGTGCGACAAGCACGATGCGTTGTTCGGGATGTGTGCGTCCGGGGATTTCGGCAACGAGCGTCCTGACAGGTGATGTGATGAACCTCGATGCGATCTCGACGCGCACCTCAACGCGAGTGTGCGTGAGCAACTGCCGCAATTCACGTGCAAGAGATGGGGAGATGTTCAGGCCGAACGATTGTGCGTTCTGGTCGTACGGAATGAAGCCCTCGGCGATAACCTGAGGATAGCGGTCGGGATGGTTATACTGAGGAACGAATGACGAGATGATGCCGAGGGCGCCGCGAGCGAGTGCGTAACGAAACGCCGCCGAGGGATGAACATCGCACAGAACGATTTTCCCCTCCACGTACACCGATTCGTAGTCGGTCTCCTTGCCGCCGCCGGGAACGTAAACAAGCTCCGCCGTGCGGTCTTGCGGGAACGAGTTGCGACAGAGCATGAGCGGAACATCGCTGAACGTCAGGAGTGTGCGGATCTCGGGTGAGGTGATCGAAAGCGAAGCATTCTCCGACACCCATACCGGCGCGGTGGGCGGGTCTTCGAGAATCTGCATGGTGCCGATGGAATTTCCCTGTTGACCGAATCCAATCTTCGCGAGGTGTGCCGACACATAATTGACCGATGAGTCGAAGCCCGGCCCTCCGCCGATCCGCCAGAAGCGGGTGAAATATTCCGCGTGCCTCAGCGCGCGGGTGCCATCGGCAACGTTGTCGAGATGCTGCATAATTGCCGAGATGTCGAGATGGCTCTGTGAGTTTGAGAATTGCGTGAAGAAGAGAACGGCAAGAAGACGGAGAGCGAAGCGTCGGGAGTTCATGATGTGAGTATCCGTTGGTTCAACGAGAAACAATACACCGTCAACGTACGAAGAACTTGCTGGAGTTGCAATCGTTCGTCGGTTTTTGGAGACAGCCTGCCGACCCGGCGAGCCATCCGTCCGTTGCATCTTGGAGGCTTTCTCGCTACCTTCATCACACGTCCATCAACCATCCTCCGGTTTTCATGATGTCGCGTACCGCAAGTCTTCTTCTCGCCCTCATACTTCTTCCGTATCCTTCCCGTGGACAATTGCCGTCAACAGGACAAACGGCGGACATTCGCGGCGTTGTCTCCGATAGTGCAACGGGGGAGAGGCTTCCGTTCGCCAATGTTGTCCTTGTGGGGACGAACAAAGGCGCCGCAACGAACATGAACGGTTTTTACCTGATTCCCAACGTTGCACCGGGGTCGTATGAAGTATCCGTGAGTTCCATCGGTTACGAGCGGGTCATCCAACGGATTGAGGTTCGCGGCGTCGAGCCCCTCACGCTCAATTTCCGACTTGCACCGAAGGCCATCGAATTCTCCGAGGTTGTGGTCACCGAGCGGGCCAAGCGCGAGCTCACAGAAATTCACTCCAGCGTCCACATCATGGACCAGCGGGACATTCGCGTGGTGCCGGTGACGGTGCAGGAGGATATCTTCCGTGCAATCCAAATTCTTCCCGGCGTTGTGTCGACGAGCGACGTCAATTCCCATTTCTATGTTCGTGGTGGAGCGGGGGATCAGAATCTCATTCTTCTCGACGGGATGAAAATCTACAACCCCTACCACGCATTCGGCATCTTCAGCATTTTTGATGCGGATGTGATCAAGGCGACGGAAGTCTATACCGGTGCCTTCCCGCCCGGATTCGGCGGTCGGCTTTCTTCGGTGGTGAACATGACGACGCGCGATGGCAACGCACAGGCGATCTCCGGCCGCGCGAACATTAATTTCATCTCATCGAAGCTTCTGCTCGAAGGCCCAACGGTCGGCAACCTGCGATGGCTGCTGAGCGGTCGCAAGTCGCTCTTCAGCGGCACGTTCGACCGCTTCCTGAAGAAGAACGTCCCGCTTTCTTTCTACGATGCGTTGATCAAAGTTTCGCGAGAAGGAGAGAACAACGCGCGCTACGGCATGCAGGCATTCTTCAGCGGTGACGACCTGCGTTCCTCCAACCCCGAGGAGGCGGACTACGGCTGGCGCAATCATGCCGTGGGGTTCGGTGGCTCGGGACTGATTCAGGACCGGCTGTACGTGCAGGCCGTCGCGTTCGAGAACTCGTTTATCGCAGAGCGCAAACCGAAAGAGTCAAAGTCCATCACACCGGCACGGACGAGCGTGCGCGAGGTGGGCGTGTATGCAAACGCAACGCTTTACACGGATTCGCACGACCTGTTCTTTTTCGGGTTCGAATTCAGCTTCCCGTCCCTTGAATATAACCTCGTCAACACCTTTGGAGCATCGCGTCGCTTGTTCAGCTCGTTCGTCGAAACGTGGGGTTGGCTGCGGTATCAGGCAACGATGGAAGACATTCAGATCGATGGGGGAATACACGTCGATATCGGTTCGATGTTCCAACGACAGGCCTCGTGGGATGTTCTGCAGCCGCGGCTCAATGTGAGCAAGCGGGTCGGGACGGATTGGAAGGCGAAGTTCTCCTACGGCCGCGTTAACCAGAACATCATCACCGTGAACAACGAGGATGACGTGATCGCCATCTTCGATGCGTGGATTAAGGTGCCGGATGATTTACGCTCGGAGCAGGCCGACCATTACGTGGTGGGAATTGAGGGGAACCCCCTGCGCGAACTTTCAACCAGCGTTCAAGCGTACTACAAGACCTACGGGTCGCTGGCGACCTATAACCGCGACAAGGTCGATGCGCTTGACCCCGATTATATCAACAGCACCGGGAAGGCGTACGGATTAGAGACGCTGGTGCGGTTCGGGGTTCCCTACGTCGACCTTTATGCCGCCTACACGCTTGGCTGGACGACGATCAACTCGAATGGCTTCGTCTACTTCCCCCGCTACGACCGTCGCCATACCTTGAACCTGCTCGCCGTACTGCACCCGCTCGACAACCTCGACGTAACGTTCCGCTGGGAGGTTGGAAGCGGATTCCC
>JBGFRR010000130.1:0-3213 GCA_041695045.1 Bacteroidota bacterium | reverse complement strand
GCCGCATCACAAAGTGGAAGGCCGATGGCCTTGTGCCCGCAGCAACAGCCGACCCGGCTATTGCACGGGTGAGTCTGTACGCGGGGCATGCCAACCGCGTGATGGGCGACCACTTCGAACGAGCTGTCTTCGACGGAGGACCCTTTCAGCCTCGCGATGCCTTCTATACAAGGGCGTTAGAGCATTTCAACAGAGTGCTGACGCTCGTGGGCGAGACAACAGAGATGGGCCAGGCAGCGCTTGGAGGGAGGGCGCAAACGAACATGAATCTCCGGCAATGGACAGCCGCCGTTGCCGATGCTGGAAAGGTTCCTACAACGTACGTCTACAACCAGATTCACGCCTCAACGCCTACCCGTGAGCGCAACATGTTTGCGTGGTGGGGCAATCTACGTGAAGAAACCTCTGTTTGGGGTACACCATTTGCCGCTTGGGGGAGAAATCGGACGCCGACCGGCACAGGCGCGATCCCAACCGAAGGCGACCCCCGGGTCGAGTATGACATCTCAGGACGGCTCGGTGGCGATGCGCGAAGACCTTTCTGGCGTCAGTTCAAATATCCCGGTACCCCCGGGTATGCATTGCCGATACCGATCGTCAAAGGTACGGAGATGCGTTTGATCGAAGCCGAAGCAAGACTCATTGCCGGCGACAAGCGCGGTATGGCGGAGAAGATCAACGAAGTCCGAACATTCCACCGCACCCGCGCGGGGGGCTTCCCTACGCTACCTCTCCTCGACGTAACTGCGGTTGCTGCTATGACCGATGCCAGGGCTTGGGAAGTCCTGATGAAAGAGCGCGGTATTGAGCTGTGGCTCGAGGGACGCCGGATTGGAGACTTGCGTCGCTGGGCGGTTCACCCGGGTGCGGCGCTTGTCCCGTTCACTGTTGTCCGCGAGGCTGCTGTCGGTCAACCGCCGGCTGCTGATCCACGGAGACCTGTGATTCAAAGTGCGAGACCAGGTTTGTACTTCATGGTCAGCAAACATGAAATCGACGCAAACGCCAACCTCCGATGAGTTATCTCTCACAGATGTTCGAAGCGTCCCGTTCCGCCAAAGGCGGAACGGGACGTTTCTTGTGTACGTGTGAGCGGATGCAGTGTGAAAATACTTTCGACGATACTGAGTACTCTTCTTCTCCTGCTTGCCGGCTGCAAGTCGCCAGTAACCATCGATCCGACCGAAGGTAGTTTTGAAGCTGAAGTTGGAGAACCGGTCGCGACGTCGCTCAGTGGTAGAGCGTTCTTCGGCACATTTTTAGAGCCCGGCAGCGGAAGAGAGGGCGTTCTCATCCAGTTGCTGACTGGTGGTGAGAGGGGCATTAGCTTTACGGGTAGGATGGCAGGCATTCCGCAGGTGGGGACGTATCTGATCAAACAACTTCGTGATACGTCAACCTTGGCAGGAATCAGGATGAACGAGTTTTATGCGTTGTACGTGCATGGAGGCGGGTCCGAATTCTCAATGTATTTCTCTTCCCAGTCGGGATCGCTGACTGTTTCTGAGTCATCCGATAACTTCATCGCCGGCTCGTTTGATTTCCTTGCTGTAGGATTGAGGACTCAATCGAGTGGAATGGTTGATTCAGTACAGGTGACCGTTTCGGGCTTATTCCGTGCGAAGAAAGGGACGGTTGAATTTTAGCAGCCGCCGGAATAAAAACAACCTTCCAGGAGTTGCGAAGGAGTTACACTCCTGAGCACATGAGCGATTGGGAATATTCCAGTAGGCTCGGGAGTCAAACTCCCTCGCAACTGATGTCCTATCTCTCCCGTATCCTTTTTCAGCTTGTTAGAACAAGAGAATCAGAAGAAGAACAACCGACCCCATAATCCCCCCAAATACTATTACCTTCGTAAGCCACGTCGGCTGAGGTGTTTCCTCTCCTCTCACTGTCTCAATGATAATGACGCCGTAGCGAGCCTCACCACCGTACAACACCTCTGCTTCGGGAGGAAGCAAGACTTCCATATTCTGGATTTGAGACGGCTGAACAAGTTGAGCGAGGCCGATGGGGCTGTTGCCGATTTTCATTCCGTCGATGATGATGAGAGGATTGGGATCTCGTCTGCCAAACCTACGAATGAAGGGCCGGAGCTGAAGGGAGATATACAGGTTGCCCGCTTCCTCTGTTACCCAGGTCCGTGGAATTAACTCCCTGACGACCTGGCCAAATGTTTGCGGATTCGCCTTCAGAATTTCCTCCCGTCTGATGATATACGCTCCTCGGTGAAATCGCCTCTGGAGTGTATCGACAACCTCGACCGGCCCAATCATGAGAGCACGACCGACCAGCTCAACCTGCAAGAGTCGCATATCCGTGAGGGAAAAAAACCGGGTATGTTTCACTGTGTCGTAGTTGACATGCGTGAACTGGAGCGTGTATCTTCCAGAGGGAACATTTGTTATGACGAATCCTCCTCGTTCATCGGTCGCTGTTCCCCAGACCGTACCCACCACGAGCACATTCACCCCCTCGATCGCTTTCCGCGTTTCAGCATCAATCACTCTGCCCCGAATCGAGATCAGTTCTGTTTCCTGTCCCCACAAGGGCGCGCCACCAGGACCAAAGCAGAACGCGAGCCAGACCCACAACGGCATGATGGCGCTCTTGGCCTTTCGAGGGAGAACATTGCGCTGTTTTGAACGCGTAAACACTTGTTCATATACCTCTGTAACTGCCAATAAACCTCGGCTCAGTGTACAGTGTATTACATTAAAATGACGCTGAGAGCGAGGATGTTACAAAGTTCTCTTTCTCTGCCTGTCTCTCAGGTACTCGTCCAACGACCTCGACGGCTCTTTTTTCCGTTGTTCGATGATGGCCAAATCAATAAGGTCTTCTTGAAACTCGGATTCTGTTAAGAGTCTCTGAAGAAAAACCTCGCGTTCTTTCTTCGAAAGAGCACGAAAGGCTGTCCAGAAAACCTCAGCTGTAGCTCCTTGTGCAGTCATACTCCTCTCCTCGTAGTCACTGTTTTATAAGGACTGTTTCTCCTCTTGCGTTAAGACCTCATTCATGCTTCCCGTTCGGTAGCCCTGCAGGTCAAGCGTGACGTACAAAAAGCCGAGACTTTTGAAATGTGTCATGAGCTTGGTGCGAAACTCGTCGTCGAAGACGCGGTGGAAATCCTGCGGACCCAGCTCGATGCGGGCGGTCTTGTCATCATGGTGGCGGACACGGAAGAAGCGAAATCCGTGGTCGCGCAAG
>JBGFRR010000068.1:0-3229 GCA_041695045.1 Bacteroidota bacterium | reverse complement strand
CGACGTTGCTACTGTCGACGCTCAGCGTCGATCAGAGAGTTGCACCGCGGAGCGATGTGCTGGCATTCACAACCCATATCTTTACTCGTTGCGGAGCGACGATCCTTCGCTCCTACGCGGGAGCGTGGGAGCGAGGTAATGGAGAGAAAAAACGGAAAAGAACATCACTCGCTTCACCCGAGTCTCCTGAAAATGAGTGGGTGTCACCCGCCTCCGGCGGGTCAAATCGTCTTGAACCTCTCGAACGACTGCCGGCATTCGTTGCAATAAAAGATCTGACGGCAGAGTGTTGGGCCGAAGGGACTATCCATGTGCGTACTGGATGAGCCGCAAGAGGGGCAGGAAATCGGTTGCGAAGGCGCCATCCTGTGAAGCGGTGGCGCAATCCCGAAGACACGGAGCTTCTCCTTCGCGGCCTCGTCGAGCATGTCCGTCGACCACGATGGTGAAAGCTGCAATTCCACGTCCACTCGCTCAAAACCCAGATCGCCCATCTTGGTGCGGATCTCCGATTTCATGTGCTCGAGAGCGGGACAGCCGAGAAACGTCGGCGTGATAAAGACTGTCAGAGCGTTTCCATTCATCGTAAAACCGCGCACGATCTTGAGGTCGACCAGCGAGAGCACAGGAATCTCCGGATCCGCAATCTCCCCAAGCGCCTTCCAGACGTCTGACTCGCTGAGGGCAGAAACTTCAGTTATCGGTGGGGAGTTTTTCATTTAGGGTTCTCCTGCTCACAGCATTCGATTAACGGTCAGCATCAACGGCGGCGCGTAGCGCCGTCTGCTGCATGCTGTTGTTAGCCTGGCTTTTTCGTGTCTCATCACTCATAGGGGCCAAGGAACCGCTCACCATTGAAATGGATGATGTGACTTGGCGTTTCTGCGACCCATGCCTCCGTCTCCCATGCGATTTCGGAGAGATACTTTGTCATCGCTCGACGCGTGAGGAATGCTGTCACGAAAACCAAGCCAGCCTTAACCCCTTTGAACAGGTCCTTTAGTTCGTTTTGCCGCTTGAGACCAATGGGACCGTGACTTGTGACGGCCTCGATGAGGACAAGCCAATTTTTCTTTGGTAAATGCACGATGACGTCTGGCATTTTGCCGTGTGCATCAAACGTCACGCCGAGCTTCGTGAGGTAGTGTGTCTCCAAGTGTCGCTGCTTGTTACCGGTGTCGCCCACATACACGAGTACACCACCGGGCGTGAACCGAGGGCAAAACTCCTCCACGATCTTCTTCACCAACTGGTTCTGCCCACCGGCAGTGAGCCTGAGCTGTCGGCCATCGGGTAGCTTTGCCGGAATCAAGGTCATCTGGCGCTCTCTTGGCTGCAACCGACGGAGCGCCTCCGCGCTGTTCACGAAGTTCTTCAGTGACTCATTCCTGGAGGGTGCGCCATACTCTCTGGCGAGTTTCAAAAGGGCCGGTGCGACCTGGTAACGATTGTCGGGACTGTTCACCGGGCGGCTAGGGTCGTCAGGGTTCGCAAGAACCAAACCCATTTGGACGAATTGGTGGATGGTGAATCGCCGGACTGTTTCGCGGGTGTTCGGGGCGTACTTTTTGCCAAAGTGTTGCTCAAAGTACTTCATCATTTCGGTGATGCTGAGGAGTGGAGCTGCAGCATCGGCCCATCGCTTTCGTGGCGTCATGCCCAGTAACGCGAGGAGCGTCAGCGCAGACCGCTCGTTCTGCTGCTCCCGAGGAACATTGAGCGCCTGGAGGATGTTCAGTGCCTCCGATACCCTGTTGGCCGCAACCGCTCGCTTTCCGCCAACCCGCTCAGCCATGGTCAACAACCTCCTCCACAAGGCGGTCAAGCCGGTCTTGGTCTGGGAAGGTCTTGCCAATTCGCTGACCAATCATCACAAGCTTTTCTCGCGCCGGATACCGCAGTGTGCGGAGGTCTGTGGCGTTCACTTGAGTATGACCGCTAAACTGGCGAAAGTAAGAATCTACGAGTGTCGAATTCAGAAACGCGGCGAGGCCCTTGGCCAGGCTCACCGGTAAACCGGCGCCTCGAACATGGTAGAAGTTCAAGTGGTTTTCGAAAGCGACGTGGTCAGATGGGATACGCAGTGGATCGTACACTCCCGCAACCACTCGACGCCGTTCCTCCTTGGCTGAGAATCTCTTGACGAGAACATAGTAGCCCTTGGGGACAAGAAGATGTTCTGCTCCCGAGCCGAGCGCAAGAGCATTCGGCTTGCGTGTCTGACCGTTAGGCCATTCGACGAAACCACGCTGGAGGTGGCACGGATAAATAAGAGGCACTGTCTTCGGCCCTGGCTGAGGACGAAGAAGGTGCTTTGCCCGGAAGTCCACGACCCTTCCGGTGGATACCGTCAAGCCGAGATCTTCCAGGGTGCACTCAAGTTTTCGGATCTGGTGGCGGACTGAATCTCCATCCCTGTCTGGGACGATATGGATAAAGAGATGGGGATCGCCTGGCCGAACGAGATCGTCGTGCTTGATTGTTCGAATGCGCATATCCAAATCCTTCGGATCGAGACTGGACGACACAACCACGTTATCAGTTCGATCTGCTGTCTTCACAGCTCGGAAAATAATGTTCTCCTGTAAGACCTCGTCGTCGGCAAAGGCGCGATCGCGCGTGTCAAACACATGCACGCGGCAGAGGCACATCTCCTTCAGGAAAAAACGGCGGAAAGGTTCAAAGTAAGGACCATTGCAAAAACTCCTGGGTGTAATCGCGACTATTTCACCCCCAGGCGCGAGGAGTTTTGCCGTGATTCCCAAGAAACCAGTGTAGATGTTGCTCGTCTCCAGGCCAATCGCTCGCAGGAGCTTCCGGTCGCATGAGTCCGAACGGATCTTCCTGTAGGGCGGGTTGAGAATCGCGCAGTCGAATCGTTCATCAATTCCTCGTGCGAAGAGATCGCCTGCCAAGGATCTCGCCCCAGCTTCAAGGAAATCCCCTTCAATAACCTGAGCTTCGAAACGGATGCCCACATCGATGCTGGTTGTCTTACAGAGGTCAAGCGTCGCTTGGAGATGCGGAATGAGCTTAGAATCGATCTCATAGGCAGTGATAGAGATGGCTTGCGGGCAGTGGGCCCTGCGAGACATCGCGGCCACAAAGGCAGCAGAGAGGGAACCGATCCCGGCACCGGCGTCTAATACCCGAAGAATCGGTTTCCGTGCCTCGAACATCTTGGCCATGAACAGGGCCACCGGTGCAGGAGTGAAGAATTGTCCCAAGA
>JBGFRR010000062.1:0-18348 GCA_041695045.1 Bacteroidota bacterium | reverse complement strand
CTAGAGAGCCCACAATCCACAGAACATCGAACGGAGCCGTACTGAATACAGCTATAGAGAGCGAAGTTCGCTCGCTGTTTATCAATCGGAGTGTTCTCCGATTTTTTTTGTTCCGACGAAATGAAGAAGATTCGTATCACATTGCCTGATGGTTCCTCGAAAGAGTTTGCTGCGGGTGTAACCGGCGGTGAGGTTGCCGAGAGCGTTGGTAAAAGGCTTGCGCAAGATGCCCTTGCGGTCGAAGCCGACGGCGAGGTGTGGGACCTTTCGCGGGCGATCGGGAACGACGCATCCGTCAAGATCCTTACCTGGAACGACGACGGAGGAAAGTACGCGTACTGGCATAGCTCTGCACACCTGATGGCAGAAGCGATTGAGCAGTTTTTCCCCGGAACGAAGTTCGGCATCGGGCCGCCGATTGAGACGGGGTTCTACTACGATATTGATGTGGGCGACCACTCCCTTACGCAAGAGGATTTGCAAAAGATCGAAGCCCTGATGGCCGAGCTTGCTGCGCGGGACGTCCCCTACGTGCGAGAAGAGAAGTCATGGGAAGACGCTGTAGCGTATTTCACGAAGAAGAGCGATCCCTACAAACTCGAATTGCTGGAGGAGTTGAAAGGCGAGCGCATCACGTTCTACCACCAGGGGAACTTTACAGATCTCTGCTACGGGCCGCACATTCCGTCAACAGGACGCATCAAGGCTATCAAGCTGCTCAACGTTGCTGGCGCGTATTGGCGGGGTAATGAGAAGAACAAGATGCTGCAGCGTGTGTACGGCGTTACATTCCCGACGAACAAGGAGCTCGATGAGTATCTTTTCCGCCTCGAAGAAGCGAAGCGACGCGATCACCGCAAGGTAGGACAGGAGCTCGAGTTGTTCCTTCTCACTCCAAACGTTGGAGGAGGATTGCCGCTCTGGCTCCCGAAAGGAACGATCGTTCGCGAGACGCTCGAAAATTTTCTCAAGGAAGAACAACGCAAGCGCGGCTACCTGCCCGTTGTAACGCCACACATCGGCAGCATTAACCTGTATAAGACAAGCGGCCATTATCCGTACTACAGGGACAGTCAATTCGCTCCCATCCGGGTTGAGGACGAGGAGTATTTGTTGAGGCCGATGAACTGTCCTCACCATTTTCAAATCTATGCTGCCCGTCCTCGCAGTTATCGAGATCTGCCAATCCGGTTAGCAGAGTTTGGCACCGTGTATCGTTATGAGCAGTCGGGTGAGCTCAACGGCCTTATCCGTGTCCGCTCATTCACAGTGGACGACTCGCACATGTTTGTGCGACAGGATCAATTGTTAGAGGAGTTGGTCGGGGTGATCGACCTGATCCAGCTGGTGTTCAACACGTTAGGGTTTGAGGATTTCCAGACACGCCTGTCGTTCCGTGATCCGAAAAACAAAGAGAAATACGGCGGTGAGGATGCACTGTGGGAACAAGCCGAGCGGGACATTAAAGAAGCAGCAGAAATTAAGAAGTTAAAATATTATATTGGGGTCGGTGAAGCCGCATTCTATGGCCCGAAGATCGACTTCATGGTGCGCGATGCACTCGGCAGAACGTGGCAGCTCGGTACCGTGCAGGTGGATTATGTGATGCCGGAGCGATTCGACCTCGAGTATGTCGGCAGCGACGGCCAGAAGCATCGTCCCGTGGTCATTCACCGTGCGCCGTTCGGTTCCATGGAGCGCTTTATCGGTGTACTGATCGAACACTTTGCTGGAGGGTTTCCGCTGTGGCTTGCACCAATACACGCGGTGATGTTGCCGATCACAGACGGTCAGCATGAGTATGCGCGGGAGATTGCAGCGCAGTATGCAGCGGCAGGATTGCGTATCGAGGTAGACGACCGGAACGAAAAGATCGGGCGGAAGATCCGGGACTGGGAAACGAAGAAAGTTCCCTTCATGCTCGTCGTTGGAGAAAAAGAGAAAGCCGAGCGGGCAGTTTCCGTACGACAACACAAGAAAGGCGATTTAGGTGGAATGCCCGCGGACGCCTTTCTCAGAAAGGCTTTAACACTTATTGAAAGCAAGAATCTCACACTCGAGGAGCTCATCCATTAAGCAGCAACGCGCGCGCATCAACACAGAGATCCGGGCGCCGAAGGTACGCGTGATTGACGAGAAGGGCCAACAGCTTGGCGTGATGGCGACGTCCGAGGCCTACAAGATTGCTGTCGGCCGCGGGTCGGACTTGATTGAAATCGTTCCCAATGCCGACCCACCGGTCTGCAAGATCATGGATTTCGGCAAATACAAGTACGAGCTGGCCAAGAAGGAAAAGCTTCAAAAAAAACACCAGCATGTGACGCAGGTGAAGGAAATTCGGTTCCATCCGAACACCGACACGCACGATTTCGATTTCAAAGTGCGCCACGCACGAGCATTCATCGAAGAAGGGCACAAGGTCAAGGCCACGGTTGTGTTCAAGGGACGCGAGATCACATATCAGGACCTCGGTAGAAGCGTGATCGATCGGTTCACGGAGAGCCTTGCCGATATTGCGAAGCTCGAAGCCCAACCCAAAATGGAAGGTCGGCAGATGATTGCATACTACGTTGCCGATAAGGCCAAAAAGAAGCCGAGCGAATCGTCAAAACAAAAACAGTCCGAATGAGAGAAGGAGTTACCGCATGCCAAAGATGAAAACACGCCGGAGTGCAACGAAGTCGTTCACGCTAACGGCCACCGGCAAGGTGAAGCGCCGGAAAGCATTCCGGAGTCACATTCTGACAAGCAAATCAAGTAAACGCAAACGTCATCTTCGCAGACCAACGCTGGTTGCGAAGGCGGACGTGAAACGAATTCGAAGGTCTCTGCTCGCTTAACGAAAGGAAACAGTCATGCCACGTTCACAAAATACAGTCGCATCACACCGTCGACGCAAGAAGGTTCTTCAACAGGCCAAGGGCTATTGGGGTGCGCGCAGCAAGGTGTACACGGTTGCAAAGCACCACGTCGAGAAGGCGTTGACGCATGCCTACAAAGATCGTCGGGCGAAGAAGCGTGAATTCCGTGGCCTGTGGATTACGCGCATCAACGCCGCCGCACGGCAGAACGGCACGACGTACTCGCGACTCATTGCCGGTCTGGACAAACGACAGGTGACGATCAATCGCAAGGTGCTTGCCGATTTGGCAGCGAACCA
The DNA here is from genome assembly GCA_041695045.1 of Bacteroidota bacterium. GTDB lineage: Bacteria > Bacteroidota > Ignavibacteria > UBA10030 > UBA10030 > JBGFRR01. Next base: position 15,188 of record JBGFRR010000062.1, on the reverse strand, counting down.
TCCGACAGCGTTCGCAGAAGTCGTCAAGTTTGCAACTTCCTGATTCGATCTTCTCATCAACTTTCGATCCCGACCCAAAACGCCACTCCACACGTGAAGGGCAGAGATCACATCAACAACTCCCCGTACGAAGATCTGCGGGAGATGTTGTGGAAGTTGGTGAGAAGATTTCTGTTTCTGCCTAACTGCATAAACTCATTTCCTTCCCGCTATGCTGGAGCAGATCGAGCAGACAAAACAACAGTTCCTCTCAGACCTCGATGCGGCTGAGGATGCCGCCGCCCTTGAACGCGTCCGCGTAGCCTATTTGGCCCGCAAGGGGTATCTCGCACAGCTTTTTGATGAGCTGAAGAATGTCCCAGTCGCTGAAAAGCCTACAATCGGCAAAGCGCTGAACGAACTCCGCACCCTCGCCACACGCCGGTTCGAAGAGCGCAAGCAGGCGCTCATCCAATCCGGCGTTGAAACGACATCGGCGGAAGACCTGACCCTCCCAGGCCGCCCACTCCCTCTCGGTACGAAACATCCTATTACGCGAACAATCGAAGAGATTCGTTCCATCTTCACTTGGATGGGCTTTACCGTCGCAACAGGCCCGGAGGTGGAAACCGACTACTACAATTTCGAGAGTCTCAACTTCCCGCCCGACCATCCAGCCCGTGACATGCAAGATACGTTCTTCATCACGAAGGACATTCTCCTGCGCACGCACACATCGCCGGTTCAGATTCGCGTCATGGAACGGCAGAATCCTCCCGTGCGTGTCATCATTCCGGGGCGCGTGTTTCGGAACGAGGCCGTCAGCGCTCGCAGCCATGTCATCTTCCACCAGATCGAAGGGCTGTACGTCGATACGGGTGTGACATTCAGTGAGTTGAAAGGGACGCTCGTCTCCTTTGCAAAGCAGTTCTACGGCAGCGGTGTGAAATACAAATTTCGTCCAACCTTCTTCCCGTTTACCGAACCGAGCGCAGACATGTACATCTCGTGCTTCCTGTGTGGCGGCAAAGGATGCCGCGTGTGTAAGCAGGCGGGTTGGCTGGAGATCCTCGGTTCCGGCATGGTGCATCCGAATGTACTGCGGTCGGGAGGCTACAATCCCGAAACGGTCTCCGGCTATGCGTTCGGCATGGGCATTGAGCGCATTGCTATGCTCCGCTACGGCATCGACGATATCCGGCTTTTTTTTGAGAATGACCTTCGCTTTCTGAGTCAATTCTAACGTTATGCTCATCTCCCATCAATGGCTTTCCGATTATGTTGATGTGCGCCTCGGTCCTCAGAAGCTTGCCGAGGAGCTTTCGATGCTCGGCCTCGAGGTCGCGAAAGTCGAAGACCAGCGCAAACGGTTCAAAGACTTTGTCGTCGGAGAGGTCGTTGAAAAGCAGAAGCATCCAAATGCCGACCGCTTGTCGATCTGCACAGTGAACGTTGGAAAGGAGATGTTGCAAATCATCTGCGGTGCTCCTAATGTTGAGTTCGGACAGAAAGTGCCGGTTGCGCTCGTTGGAGCGACGATCCCGCAGAATCAGCACGACCCCGAAGGCTGTCCCTTTGTTCTGACGCCGGTGAAGATCCGAGGTGTGGAGTCGAAGGGAATGATCTGCTCGGAGTATGAGTTAGGATTGGGCGATGATGCAGACGGGATTCTTGTCCTCGATTCCAGCGCGAAAGTCGGCATGCCGCTGGCCAAGCATTTCGGGCAGACGGATGTTCTGTACGAATTGGAGATTACGGCAAACCGAGGAGATTGGCTCAGCTACTTCGGTGTTGCGCGGGAGGTCGCGGCGTTAACAAACAGGAGGATGCACAAGCCGAAGGTTCGCCTCCGCGAAAGTGCAACACAAACTGCTTCGGTTGCAAACGTGAAGATTCTCGACCGGGCAAGGTGTCCCCGATATTCAGCCCGCGTGTTGCGAGGCGTTCGTGTGGGCCCCTCGCCGGAATGGATGCAGTCAAGACTCCGCTCGGTTGGGCTTAGGCCGATCAACAATATTGTTGATACGACAAACTATGTGATGTTGGAAACCGGGCAACCGCTGCATGCGTTCGATTATGACACGCTTGCCGGTCATGCCATTGTCGTGAAGACTGCTGCGGAAGGGGAGACGTTCACGACGCTGGACGGTAATGAGCGAACGCTGACCTCCGATGTGCTGATGATCTGTGATGCCGAGCGCTCTGTTGCTGTAGCAGGCGTGATGGGAGGAATGAATTCGGAGATCAGCGATGCTACCACGAATGTACTCCTGGAGAGCGCGTGCTTCAATCCGAGCGCTGTTCGTCGCGCGGCACGCTTGCTCGGCCTCTCGACCGATGCCTCGCAGCGGTTTGAGCGCGGCACGGATATTGACATGACAATCTACGCTCTCGACCGTGTTGCCGAACTTTTGCAGAACATTGCCGGCGCAGAAGTGCTGAAGGGCTGTATTGACGTCTATCCCAAAAAACGAAAGCTGTTGAAGCTGAAGCTCCGCACGTCTCGCTTCAATGAGATTCTCGGCATGTCGCTTACGCAGGCGCAGATCAAATCCTACCTCAATCGTCTTGAGCTTCAGTGCTCGTCGTCGGGCAAGGATGCAGTGCTTGTTGTAATCCCGACATTCCGAAATGACCTCCACGCGGAGATCGACCTTATCGAAGAAGTTGCTCGCATGCACGGCTACGATAATATCGAAACAGCGTTGCGCGGGGAGGTGCAGTTTTCCACAGAAAGCGCCAGCGTCTCGATTGACGACGAGCTTCGTCCGTTGTGCATCGGGGCAGGGTTCCACGAAATCCTCACCAACAGCCTTGTGGACGGTCGGACAGCAGCACTCGCAGGCGGCAATGCGATTCAGATTCTCAACCCTGTCAGTGTCGATATGGCATTCTTGAGAACGACGCTTATCCCCGGAGCATTGCAGGTTGTGCGCCGAAATTACTCTTACGGCCAAAAGGATCTTCGTCTGTTCGAGATCGGGAACGTATTCCGTGTGGAGGGAGCAGGCACCATTCGTTCGTTCGACTCAGTTCATCAAGAAGAACGATTGCTTCTGCTTATGACCGGCAACTTGATGCCGCCACTCTACTCCGTTGAACAACGGAAGGTTGACTTCTTCGATCTCAAGGGGGTTGTTGTATCCTTGCTTTCCAAGTTTTCGCTTGACAAAGGCTGTTTTATTTCTTATGATAGGCACAGCCCTTTAAGTGAACGCAACCTATCCATTGAAATCAATGGCACTTACGTCGGGTTGCTCGGTTCGATCAAGAAGTCAGTGCTTCAACACTTTGAGATCGAAGAGGACGTGTTCGTGTGTGAGTTGAGCACGCATGTCCTCAAGAAGCATTGGAAACGTGAACGGACGTTTAGGCCGTTACCAAGATTCCCTGTTGTTGTTCGGGATCTTGCGTTTAGTGTCGGCACGACGGTGCCACAGGCGGCCGTCGAGCAAGCAATTTGGGAGAGCGGCGGTCCGATGCTGGCGAAGGTGACACTGTTCGATGTGTTCACCGGAGCACAAGTTGGCGAAGGGAAGAAGAGCCTGGCGTATTCGATTGAGTTCCAGCCGACTAAGCGAACACTCACAGTTCATGACGTCGATATGCTGGTTGTGCAGATTGTTGAGCAGGTGAAGCGAGCGTGTGGAGCTACACTGCGATCATCATGAGATTCGCTCACTCGATGACGTCCAACAGTCAAGAGAGTATGCCTCGTGTCTGAACAGCCCGCGGAGCAAGGAGTCATGAGCGAACGAGACGCACGGACACTCGACACATCGTTGGAGCATGTGTGGGAAAAAATCCGTCGTGTCTCGGATGCTCTCCTCCGGTTACGGGAGGAGAACAAGGCCCTGAAAGAACGCGTGGCCACCTTAGAAGCCGAGGATGCTCAGCTTCAGAATGAGCTTCAGAAACAGCGACAGGATGCCGAGCGGTTGCAGAAGGAGTTCACGAAGCTCCAATCCAATGGTAGCAGTTTTGTTACCCCAGAAGAAAAGGAGGAGTTGAAAACCAAGCTGAAGGTTCTCATTTCCAAGATCAATGCACGGTTGTAACGACGTGATTGATTACGGCTGTTGCAGTCAACGCGTCCCGGACTCGTGGTTTATGGAGAAAGCTTCAATGAACGGCAAAAGCATCAAAGTGAAAATCTTTGGTTCGGAGTATCCACTTCGGGGTGAGAATGAAGAGCTCACCAAGAAGATTGCCGCGTACGTGGATTCCATGTTGAGGCGGATTCACGACCGGATTCCCGAACAGCCGCCGCTGACGGTGGCTGTGCTCTCAGCCTTGAACATCACCGAAGATCTCATGAAGGAGAGAGAAGTTCGTCATCAGGAATTAACGTACGTCGAAACAGAACTGGCTAAGCTATCGAACTATCTGGATAACTGCTTAGCAGCGGACGGCGAAGACCTTCATTCAGCGTAACATAACGAGTCGCTGGAACGTTCTTTTACATCACGTACGGTCGGATCCATGCACCAACAAGCGTATCCGCACCGTCAGCCGTAGTCAAACTATATTAAAGAACCTGACAAGTCGTTAATATAGGGAGCTTGACTCAATAAGCGTGGAGCGCATGCCACGTCTCTCCTGCCAGTCAGGACGAGGAGCCCAGCGATGACCCTCAGCCCTGGAGCTGAGACGAGCGGGAAGTGGAAGTGTGAAATGCTTAGGCGAGCACCCACCGTGTATGGAAAGAGGTTCTTCTAATACACATTGATTCTCGGCGGGCGAGTGCGGTTTTTTATTGCCTGTCGCGAACGCACAGGAGTGGACGTATGGAAGTCTATATCATACCGATGGTCGTTCTCCTCACAGCGCTCGCTTTTGGCGCCGGCTGGTATCTGAATGCGCGTTCCGGCCAGAACAAAATTATGAGTGCTGAGGAGCGGGCCAAGCGGGTCATCGAAGAGGCAGAACGCGATGCCAATGCGATCAAGCGCGAAAAGCTCATCGAGGTTAAGGACGAATGGTACAAGAAGAAGAAGGAGTTCGATGCAGAGGCACAAACCAAGCGAAACAAGCTTCAAGCCTTCGAGAAGCAGCTTGTCAGCCGGGAAGAAAACATTGAACGGAAGTTAGACCTGCTGAGCAAAAAGGAGGCGTCGGTCCGGTCGCTCGAAAAGGAGTTGCAGCAGAAACAAACGAAACTGGCAGAGCGGGACGCCGAGTTGACGCGCCTGATCGAAGAGCAGAACGTTCGCCTCGAGCGGCTCTCCGGTTTGAGCCGCGAGGAAGCCAAGAAGTTCCTCCTCGACAACCTCACCGAGCAGGCGAAGGCCGAAGCGCTTCACGCACTCAAAGAGATTCGAGACCGCACGCGCGAAGAAGCCCGGCGTGAAGCGGCCAAGATTATTGTCCAGGCCATTCAGCGCACCTCGTCGGATCACACGGTGGAGAACACGGTGAGCGTGCTGAATCTTCAAAGCGACGAGATGAAGGGGCGCATCATCGGGCGGGAGGGGCGGAACATTCGCGCATTCGAGGCCGCAACCGGCGTAGATGTGATCGTCGATGATACGCCGGAGGCCGTCATCCTTTCGGGTTTTGACCCCTTTCGCCGTGAAGTGGCCCGTCTCTCGCTGGAGCGGCTCGTCGCCGACGGACGCATCCATCCAGCCCGCATTGAAGAGGTGGTCGAGAAGGTTCGCAAGGAACTTGAGGAAGAAATCATCCGAACCGGCGAGAACGCGTTGCTGGAGGTTGGGCTCCACAGCGCCCATCCCGAGATCATCAAGCACATCGGCCGGATGAAATACCGTTCGAGTTACGGACAGAATCTTCTCCAGCACAGCATCGAAGTAGCGTTTCTCACCGGCATTTTGGCGTCGGAGCTTCGCCTCGATCCGATGCTCGCAAAACGCTCGGGACTTCTCCACGATGTCGGCAAGACGGTGGACCGGAGCGTTGAAGGTCCCCACGCACTGTTAGGCTACGAGCTCTGCAAGAAGTACAGTGAGCATCCCATAGTGTGCAACGCGGTCGGCTCACATCATGAGGATATTCCAATGGAGCATCCGATTGCCGCACTCGTGCAAGCGGCAGATGCCATCAGCGGCGCGCGACCGGGAGCGCGGCGTGAAGCGGTAGAAGATTATATCAAGCGGCTGGAGAAATTAGAACAGTTAGCGAAGTCGTTTAGCGGCGTCCTGAACACGTACGCCATTCAAGCCGGACGCGAGGTGCGCGTGATCGTGAACTACGAGAAACTCGACGACGTTGCCGCGGACCAGCTGTCGCACGACATCGCAAACAAAATCCAGCAGGAGATGAACTACCCGGGCCAGATCAAAGTGACGGTCATTCGGGAATTTCGCTCCGTCGCATACGCCAAATAGTCGAGTAGGGGACCCATCGATAGGCTCGGCTTGAAGACCACTCCACAACGTTCACCTTCGAGATCATCGCAGACCATACGCATTGGCGTAACGGGCGGCATCGGCAGCGGGAAGTCCACCGTCTGTACGATGTTTGAGCGCCGCGGCGTTCCTGTGTTGTACGCCGACGACATCGCGAAGAACATTGCAACCGGCGATCCAGCCGCACGGCGCCACATCCTCAAGCACTTCGGCGACAAGGCGTATTTGCCCGACGGCTCCCTCAATCGTTCTTACATCGCTTCGGCCGTCTTCTCCGACAAGAAGCTTCAGGACACACTGAATACCATCATCCACCCGCGCGTGCGGCGGATGCTCCTGAAAGAGTTTCAACGCTTCGAAACGACGAAGACGCCGCTCGTTATCGTCGAAGCAGCGTTGATCTACGAAGCTGGCCTTGATACAGACATGGACGCCGTCATCGTTGTCGATGCCAAGGAGCAGACCCGCATTCAGCGCGTGATGGAACGGGACGGCTCCTCACAGGCCGACGTTGCGAAACGCATCAAGGCGCAGTGGAATCCAGCCCGCAAGATTGCCAGGGCGGACTATGTTATCCAGAACAACGGCTCGCTCAACGAGCTCGAAACGAACGTTGCATTCCTTCACACACTTTTCCTCACACTCGCAGGACAGCCGGCATCACGATGAACATCCTTGACAAAGAACGCCAACTGTTCTTCCAAACATACAAACGCATCCCCCTCGACATTGTGAAGGGAGAAGGATGCTACCTCTATGACCGCGAAGGGAAGCAGTATCTCGACCTCTTCGGCGGCCTGGCGGTCAACGCGCTCGGTTACAATAACCCTCGTGTGAATGCTGCAATTGCCGAGCAGGTGAGTCGTTACATCCATCTTTCCAATTTTTATGTTCAGGAGCCTCAGGTTCGTCTTGCCGAAAAACTCCTCGGCGTCACGGGCTACAAACGACTCTTCTTTACCAACAGCGGCACAGAGGCCATCGAAGGTGCGATGAAGCTTGCGCGGAAGTGGGGAAAGAAACAAGGGAAGACGCACCTGTTCGGCCTCAGCAACGCGTTTCACGGGAGAACGATGGGTGCCCTGTCTCTCACGGAGCGCCCGAAGTATCGCGATGGATACGAGCCTTTTCTGCCGAACGTCGGCCACATGACGTTCAACGACGTGAACGACTTGAAGAGTACGGTTGATGCTCAAACCGCCGGAGTCGTTCTTGAATGCATCCAGGGTGAAGGCGGAATCTACACACTTACGTCCGACTTCGTTGCCGCTCTGAATGAGCTGCGAGAGCGCTACGGCTTCTTAATCATCGCCGATGAGATTCAATCTGGTCTTGGCCGAACGGGGAAGTTCTTCAGCTTCGAACACCTCGGCCTTCAGCCCGATGTTGTTGTCGTTGCTAAACCGATTGGCGGCGGGCTTCCTCTCGGCGCATTCTTGGGTAATGAACGCGTGGAGGATGTGTTCACGTACGGCGTCCATGGAACGACGTTCGGCGGCAATCCGGTCGCGTGCGCGGCGGGGCTTGCAACGTTAGAGGAAATCGTGGACGGAGGAGCTATGCAACGCGCTGAAGACCTTGGCAGCCACCTGAAGTCGCGTCTTGTCGTACTCCAGCAGGAACTTCCAACGATCATCGCCGAGGTGCGCGGCTTCGGCTGCATGCTCGGTATAGAGCTGAAGGGTGAAGGGCAGCCTGTCGTAGACGAGCTGCAACGGCGGGGGATATTGATCAACTGCACGAATACGAATGTGCTTCGACTTTTGCCGCCGTTCATTGTTTCGCGGGAGGAGTGCGTTCGATTCCTCGTGGAGCTCGGCAGCGTGCTTCGCGCGGTGTTTTCGGCATAAGATTTTATTGTACGGGTACAATGTCTGAATTCACTATGAGGAATACCCCCCTTTGAGGGTATTGCATTTCTCATTTGCAGATTCTATATTTGCCCACAGTCCAGGGGTCATTGTGGCCCCATTCACCGATCCTACACATTTTATTAGGGAGGGTTTATGAGACAATTTAGCCTGTTTCTTGTCGCAAGTCTGTTGCTTGTCTCCGTGTCCTATGGACAGATGGCGTACAAGCAAGGAGACAATGTTTTAAGCGTAGGCCTCGGTTTGGGGGATGTAGCCGGTATGTTTGGCAAGGCAACAATACCTCCGATCAGTGCGGGGTATGAAGTAGGCTATAACGAGAACATTTCTATTGGAGGACTGGTGGGGATCGCCGGGTCGGAGGATAAATACACATGGTTTGGTGAGTCGTGGGGTTGGGAGTACACCTACATTATCATCGCTGGCCGCGGTGCCTATCACGTTGACGTGTTTAAAAACCCCAACATGGACACCTATGCCGGCGTCACGTTAGGGTATAATGTTGTTTCGTGGAAGGAAGTAGGAGCTGCGCGGACTGGATATTCCGCCGGCGGCAGTTACCTGATTTATGGCGGCCACCTCGGCTTGCGCTATTATTTTTCTCCACAGCTTGGAATTCAAGTTGAACTCGGCTACGGCCTTGGGTTGCTGAACGCCGGTATCAGCTACAAGCTATAGCCGTTGCCGATTCCCTTGAGTCTTCAACGGGCGTCATCCGTGCAATGACGCCCGTTGCTTTGTACAGCTTCCTTGTAAGAGCCCTCTTTTTTTCTTACCTTGTGCACGTGACACACGCCGATCAACTTGAGGGGAAACCCCGCTGCCACTGCGGTGTCTTCGGCATCTACAACCATCCCGAAGCAGCCCTCATGACCTACTACGGCCTTCATGCCCTCCAGCACCGGGGACAGGAGGCAACGGGAATCGTCGCCAGCGAGTTTTCTGAAGAACAACAGAGGTTCCGTTTCCACGTCCACAAAGGAGTCGGGTTGGTGACGGATGTTTTTAGAGATGAGAAGATCGTCAAGAACATCCTGCGTGGAAACGCCGCCATCGGTCATAACCGTTATTCGACGACCGGATCGGCGAGTAACTTAGCCAACATCCAGCCGTTCATCGTCAACTACAAGGCTGGCAACCTCGCCCTCAGCCATAACGGCAATCTGACAAACTTCCATTCCCTCCGGCATCAGCTGCAGCTGGACGGGACGATTTTCCAATCGACTTCCGACACGGAACTGATCCTCCATCTCGCCGCACGCAGCAAAGAGGTCTCACAAGAGCTGCAGGTGAAAGAGGCGTTGGAGACCATCCGCGGTGCATTCTCTCTCGTCATCCTGACCGACCGTAGCCTCATTGCCGCGCGCGATCCGAACGGCTTCCGTCCACTCGCCCTCGGCAAGCTTGGTGATTCGTATGTCATCGCGTCCGAGACCTGTGCGTTTGACATTATCGGTGCGACGTATCTGCGCGACATCAGCCCCGGCGAGATGTTAGTCATCGACGACGAAGGAGTACGGGGCGGTAAGCTCCGCTCGCTCTGGATTGATACGCGTGGTGCCGTCCCCCACCCGTGTATTTTCGAATATGTCTATTTCTCCCGCCCGGACAGCAAGGTCTTCGGGAAGAATGTTGATAAGGTACGCCGCACGTTAGGAAAGCTTCTTGCCCAGGAATCCCCCGTACACGCAACCGATGATGACGACGATGTTGTGGTGATCAGTGTACCGGATTCCAGCAACACGGCGGCATTGGGATTTGTGATCCAAAGTAACAGGCAGGGGACGCCGGTGGAAATGGAGATTGGCCTCATCCGAAGCCACTACGTGGGGCGGACGTTTATTCAGCCGGACCAAAACAGCCGCGAAATAAAAGTGAAAACGAAGTTCAACACCGTGAAGGGGGCGTTGAAGGGAAAGACCGTCGTTATTGTGGATGATTCCATCGTGCGGGGAACAACGTCCAAGCAGCTCGTGAAGCTCATCCGCGAAGCAGAGCCGAGGGCTATCCACTTTCGTGTTACGTCGCCTCCCATCAAGTATCCGTGTTATTATGGGATGGACTTTCCCAGCAAGGAAGAGTTGATTGCGAACCGCCACGAAAGCGACCTTGATGCCATCGCAAAAGAATTGGGCGTCGATAGCCTCGCCTACCTTTCGATGGAGAAGCTGATCGAGTCTACCCCGCACGAAAACGGACGGCAATATTGCACGGCCTGCTTCAGCGGTCGGTATCCTGTGGCTATTGAGCATGCCCTCGCCAAAGACGCGATTGAAGCATGACCGACGGGCAGCGTATCTGGACGATCTCGAACGGTCTTAGCGTTCTTCGCGTGCTTCTCGTGCCGCCGGTTGCGTATTGCTTGCTTGTGGATTTTCCCGACAGTCGATGGTGGGCGTTCGGCATTGCGCTAGTCGGCGTCGCAACAGATGTGCTCGATGGTTATCTCGCGCGGCGCCTACACCAGGTCTCTGAGCTTGGCAAAATCCTTGACCCTCTTGCCGACAAGATCGGCGTGGGCGTCATCGCCGTCGTCATGGTAATCACCGGCGACGTTGCTCTGTGGTATGTCGTCGTCGTGTTGCTGCGCGATGTATTGATTCTCGCGGGAGGCATTGTGATCCGGAGACGCAAAGGAATCATCCCGCAATCGAACTGGGCGGGGAAGGTCGCGGTTGTTGGTATCTCTGCCTATATCGGCTTCTCGATGTTGCGTCTGGAAGCACTCGAGGAGACAACTGCGGCGCTCATGTGGGCGAGCCTCGCACTGATGGGATTGTCGCTCTATCTGTATGCGCAACGATTGTTCGTTGGAAAGGTAGCAAGCGAATAGACTATGGGTTTCTTGGATAAGCTGAAAGCAGGGCTGGCGAAAACGCGTGAGTCGCTCTTTGGAAAGGTCGCTCGGCTCGTTGCAGGCAAGAAAACCATCGACCACGAAATGCTCGACCGCTTGGAGGAGATTTTGATCAGCAGCGATGTTGGCGTGCCGACGACACTTGAGATTCTCGACCGCATCACGATGCGGATACAAGAAGAGGGATTCGAATCCTCCGACCGCCTCATGGACATGCTGAAGCAAGAGATTGCTTCGATGCTCCACGTGAATGGGGAGGAAGGACTGTCGCAGCACAAGTTTGAGGCGAAGCCGCATGTGGTGATGGTAGTGGGGGTCAACGGCGTCGGCAAGACGACGACCATCGGCAAGTTGGCGCATCTGTATCGCTGCGAGGGGTACCGCGTCATCATCGGCGCGGCTGATACGTTCCGCGCCGCGGCGAACGAGCAGCTTGAAATTTGGGCTGGGCGCGCGGGCGTTGAGATCATCCGGCAAGCACAAGGAGCAGACCCGGCTTCCGTCGCCTTCGATACGGTCAGCGCAGCAGCAGCGCGCAGTGCGGATGTTGTGATGATCGACACCGCGGGTCGATTGCACACCAAAGTGAATTTGATGGAGGAATTGAAAAAGATCAAACGTGTGCTCGACAAACGCCTTCCCGGCGCGCCGCACGACGTCCTGCTTGTGCTTGACGCCGGCACCGGCCAGAACGGCCTTCAGCAAGCCCGGCAATTTCATGAGGCTGTCGGCGTCACCGGCATCGTCATCACCAAGCTTGACGGCACGGCAAAGGGCGGAATTGTGCTTGCAGCAAGCCGTGAATTGAACATCCCTGTACGCTACATCGGCGTCGGGGAAGGCATCGACGACTTGCAGCCATTCCGGCGTCGCGACTTTGTTCATGCACTGTTCAACAATCCTAACGGACTATGAAACTGACATTCAAACGGTACGACCTCAAACTGAAGCATCCCTTCACAATCTCACGCAGCACGCGGGAATATTCACCCGTGATGATCGTTGAGCTTGAACACGATAGCATTGTAGGATATGGCGAAGCTTCACCGTCGGGCCGCTACAATGAATCCGTCGAAACGGTGGAGGCGTTTCTCCGCCGAGTCGATCTCACAAATTTTGCCGACCCGTTTCGGCTGGAAAGCATTCTGGACTACGTTGCAACGCTCGCTCCGGCGAACACATCGGCCAAGGCCAGCATCGACATAGCGCTGCATGATTGGATCGGTAAGAACGTCGGGCTGCCGTTGTATCGATACTGGGGGCTCGACAAAGACCGCGCACCTCTCACATCGTTCACGATCGGCATCGATCGGGCAGAGGTTATCGAGCAAAAGGTGCGTGAAGCAGAAGAGTATCCCATCCTGAAGGTCAAACTCGGCGGCTCGAACGACGAAGAGATCATGCGCACGATACGCAAGGCGACGGAGAAGACACTCCGCGTCGATGCGAACGAGGGATGGAAGACCAAAGAGGTTGCGGTGGAAAAGATCAAGTGGTTAGAGCAGGAAGGCGTTGAGTTCGTCGAACAGCCGATGCCCGCCGACGACCTTGCCGGTACGGCGTGGGTGCGAGAACGCGTGAACCTTCCGCTGATCGCCGACGAGAATTCCGTTCGTCTGCATGACGTGCCGGCCCTGCAGAATGCCTTCGACGGCATGAACATCAAGCTGATGAAGTGCACGGGTTTGCGCGAAGCGATACAGATGATCCACACCGCACGAGCATGCCGGATGAAAATTATGGTAGGATGCATGATCGAAAGCTCCGTCGGCATCACGGCTGCTGCACAGCTCTCGCCGCTGATCGATTATGCCGACCTTGACGGCCATGTCTTGATCACCAACGATCCGTTTGACGGCGTCAAGATTGTCGAGGGGAAACTTGTGCTTCCCGACCGACCCGGCCTTGGAGTCGTTCTTCGAGAGAGGGATTGATGTTCTTCCGTCGCCCGAAACTACGCATCTTTCATTACGAGCCGCGGTTCTACAAGCCGGACCGCGACCCGGGCGAGCGATTGAAGCGGCAGATGCGAGCGGCGCGCTCAAAGCATCGACGGAAGGTTCGTCCGGCGTTTCTGTGGGCAGGCTTGGCGGTGTTGATTCTCTATGCGTACCTCTACATGTCGGGAGTCGTTCGATAACGTGGCGGCATCCATCCATATCCTGAGTCCGGAAGTTGCAAACCGCATCGCGGCGGGCGAGGTGATCCAGCGTCCCGCCTCAGCCGTGAAGGAGCTTCTTGAGAACGCGCTGGACGCGCACGCTACACACATCACGGTCATCGTCAAGGATGCCGGCAAAGCATTGCTGCAGGTGATGGACAACGGCGACGGCATGTCGGCAGAAGACTCCCGGCTCGCCTTCCAGCGCCACGCAACAAGCAAAATCTCCCGGCCGGAAGACCTCGAACGCATTTCCACGCTCGGCTTCCGCGGCGAGGCGCTTGCATCGATTGTTGCCGTTGCGCAGGTTGAGCTTAAGACCCGCACCGCGTCGGAAGATGTGGGGACGCTCATTCGGATTGAAGGCGATGAACTCCGAGAGCAAGCGCCGACGGCGTGCGAACGCGGCACAAGCGTGCTCGTCAGAAACCTCTTCTACAACACCCCTGCGCGCCGCAATTTTCTGAAGACCAATCTCACAGAGATCCGGAACATCACCGACGTTGTGACACGCATGGCGCTCGCCTATCCTGAAGTTGGCTGGCTCTACGTCAGCAACGATGAACCACTGCTCGACCTCAGACCGGGGTCGTTCGAGGAGCGACTGCGCGAGGTGTTTGGCCCGAAACAATTCGACTCCATGGTCAGGCTCCACGAATCGACCGATTATTTGGCCGTCGACGGCTTCATCGGCAAGCCGAGTATGATTCGCAAGAGCCGGAACGACCAGTATCTCTTCATCAACCGTCGCATGGCTGTGAACCGCACCATCAACCATGCCGTCTTTCACGCGTATGAGCATGTCTTGGAGAAAGGGGCGTATCCGTTCTTCGTTCTCAATCTCACACTCGACCCGCGCACAGTCGATGTGAACATCCATCCCTCGAAGATGGAAGTGAAGTTCGAGAACGATTCGAACATCTACCGTTTCATTCTCGCCGTCGTTCGCAAGACGCTCGCCGCGAACGATTTGATTCCTACACTCTCCATTCAACAGGGCGAGGGCTTGGCGGATCTCGATCAGCGGCTGCGGTTTGATGGCGGTGGAGCACAAGGGCTGCCTGCACAGGTCCACACAAAACTCCCGACAGCGGCAAACTGGCCCGGTGCCTTTGCACCGACGGTCGATCAGGAAGTCGTAACGGCGCCTGAGGAGTTGGACAAGGTGTTTGCGCGCATCGAGCGTCGTCTTGAGAGCAGCCAACCCGCACCGTCGATGCAGCAGTCCGTCGAGTTTTCCAGTAAAGAGCGCATTCTGACGCATCAGGCCGTCCGGCCTGCGGGGGAAGACGATCCGGTCAAGGAATCGAGAGCCATTTGGCAGTTGCATAACACATACATTCTTTCGCAGATTCGAACAGGCCTGCTCATCGTCGATCAGCATGTTGCACACGAGCGTATTCTTTATGAGCGCGCGCTGGCCAACTTTGAGCGAGACCTGCCGGCGTCACAGCAGCTGTTATTCCCGCAGACGGTTCAGCTCAGCGCCGACGACTACGCGCTCGTCAAGGAAATCGAGCCTCACTTGCAGCGGCTTGGGTTCGACCTGAAACTCTTCGGGAAAAACACTGTTGTCATTGAAGGCATTCCTGCCGATGTGCGAGTGGGGAACGAAAGCATTATTTTGCAGGATGTGTTGAACGAATACAAAAACAACGAGCACGCCCAGTCGATGGATGCGCGGGATAACGTGGCGAAGTCGTTCGCGTGCAAAGCCGCTATCAAGGCGGGGGACAAGCTCTCGACTACCGAAATGATTGTGCTCATCGATCAGCTTTTCGCAACCTCGATGCCGTACGTGTGTCCGCACGGTAGGCCGGTGGTGGTGAAGATTCCGGTCGAGGAATTGCACCGACGCTTTGGAAGAATGTGAACAGACGGCGTTGTTGCTGCAAATCGTTAGGCGTCATGCACACCCCTTCAGATTTCGAGAAGCGGGTAATGTTCCGTAT
>JBGFRR010000104.1:0-18356 GCA_041695045.1 Bacteroidota bacterium | reverse complement strand
CCGGAAGCGTTCTTTGCGAAAGCCCACAGCAAAGAGGGCGGGCGTGCCAAACATGAGAAGTTTCACTCCTCCCGCCGGTGGGAGAAATCCGAACCGCGCGTCCATCGTTCTGAGGAACTCCTTTTCTTTTGCCGTGCCAACAACTTTTTCTTTCTTCGGTTTCCCCCGCTTCCGGATATCGATCTTCGGTTGAAACGGCTTGTTGTAATCGATCCGGATCGATTCGAAGAATTTCGTTTTCTCCGCCGCTGTCATCGTATCAAGCTCTTTCGATCGCGGAGCGACGCTCTCGTTCCATGCTTGCATAATGGCGCCATAGACCTGTTCAGCTTCTTTTTTGGTTTCGAACTCCGTACGCCCAACCTGTTTGAAGTAGCGGTCGCTCATAATCTTGTGAAAATGCCAGACGTCATCAAAAGGACCAAAGCGTTTTGGCTCACCATATTCGTTGGTGAAGATTTCCAGTTGTGCGCGAGCTTCTTCGTGGTTCGGGTTTAGTTTAAGCGCCTGTTTCCATGCGTCAAGCGCCTCATCGCGCTTCGATTGACCCCAGAGTGCTTCGCCCAGTCCAACATAGAGATCGGTCTGTTCGCGCTTTTTCGTAGGTCCTGCAACAGCAATGGCGTTGCGATAGAATCGTTCCGCTTCTTCAAAGAGATCGTTCAAAGAAAGAATCTCAGCGTAATCGATTAGGACATCAAGGTTATCCGGAAACAGATCAGCCGCCTTTTCTGCGACGGCAATGCCCCGCTCGATCTGGCTGGTCTCTTCATAGCACATCGCTAAGTCTTGATACAGGAATGGCTCACCGGGGTATTGCTTGATGAGTTCTTCGAGCAGCGGGATGGCTTTCCGCAGTTTTCCCTGGTCAATCAGTTTGTTGACGCGGCGAAACGCGTCGGTGTGTGATGATTTTGGCATAAGTGGTTGTTCCTGATGATGTAGGTCGACATTCATGTCGACTGCATTCGTCGAAATAAAGGCTAAGTACATTCGGTCGAACGAAAGTTCGACCTACAAACCCAACATCCCAAATCCTAAACTGTTCTTCTCCCCAAGTCCGCTTTCGTAGGCAAGCTTGATGAGTTCCACGTTTCCTTCAATCGTCAGTGGACATATAAAACCGCGCACCTTTGTCTCTTCCGCATGACCTGCCTTCACGGTGATCAGCTTCGTGATCCTCGAGGGACCGCCGCGATCAGTGATAAACTGCTGATCAAGAGTGCATTGGAGTTGTAGGTCGACATTCATGTCGACCGATGAGGTCGAACTGAAGTTCGACCTACACAGCGAGTGGTATTTGTTGATGATGTTTCTACACAGCGTGTCGCTAAGTCGCGGGTCATCTGGCAGCAAGTAGCGCGGCCAGAGTTTGCCATTACGATCTTCCGGTATCGAAACGGTGGTTGGTGAAAGCATTCTGAATGTCATCGTTTCCTTCCAATCCGGCTCCGGCAATGTCTCCACCTGCTCAACGAGGAACCGGTTTTCCTCCCGCTCGATGTAAAACTCGCGTCTCTCAAATATTCCTACCACGAAATGCTGCAGCGATTCGTCAACCGGCATGCTGACAAACCATTGAACCGTTGGAGATTCGATGCGCAACCGCCCGTCAAAAATTGTTCGTCGAGGGACGATTAACCGGGAGAAGCAAAAATGCTTGAAGCGTCGCTGCGGGCCTTCGGGCGAAAACCCCTGTTCATGGAGGAACGCTGCATAGGAGGGAGACGATTGTTCAATCCACCGATAGATTGCCGATGAAAGATAGTAAGGATAGTTCAAGGTGATGGTCGTAAGCGGTTGAAGTGGCATGATGGAGAGTCGCATTCTCAACGGATGCTCTCTTGTAATAATTCAGAAGGCAAGTATAGCAGTAGACCGGCGGAAGGAATTGCGCGTTCTTACGCATGGTAGCAACTTTCTATGAAACGGTCAAGCGTATTCAGTCGGCGAGTGTGTGTATCGTTCTGGCCTCTTCAACAAGTGAACAGAATACCCTTCCATTTCATGGTTATTTTTCGTTTCTTTTGATGCACTCCGAGTCCAGAAGAATCCTTAACGGGAGATTCAGCCAATGCTTCCATTCCTGCTTCGCCTCTTTGTTGTCCTTTTTGTTTCGCATACCGTTCTCTCGCAGTCAACATTGTCGGACGCCGCTCTCATCGAAAAAGCCCGTGCCATTCATCAACGCGTCATCACTATTGACCCGCACTGCGATATTTCATTCGACTTCGCCACGCCGAAGGACGACCCGGGTAATCCCGATGACCCGCGACAGATGACGTTCCAGAAAATGCGCGACGGCGGCCTCGACCTCGGCTTCTTCATCGTCTACGTCGGGCAGGGCGAGCGGACAAACGAGGGGAACGAGTTTGCGTACCGCCAAGCCATCCGAAAGTTCGAGGCCATTCACCGGATGGCCGCGCAGTACCCGAACGAGATCGCCATCGCCTACACGCCGGACGACGTGGAGCGCATTCACCCCGCCATAGGCGGGGGCAAGCTCGTGGCGTGCATCGGCATCGAGAACGGCTGGCCCATCGGGAACGACCTCTCGAAGCTCAAAGAGTTCCACGAGCGCGGCGGGCGATACATCACCTTGGCGCACAACGGGCACAATGATATTTGTGATTCGGCCAATCCGTTCGAGGACGAGCCGGCGGAGGAACACGGCGGCGTGAGCGCGTTCGGCAGGCGCGTGATTGCGGAGATGAACCGGCTCGGCATCATGGTGGACATCTCGCACATTTCCAAAAAGTCCGTGCTTGATGCTCTGCGGCTCTCAAAAGCGCCGGTGATCGCGTCGCATTCCGGCGCGTGGGCGGTGAACAACAACCCGCGCAACATCGACGACGAGACGCTGCTCGAGCTGAAAAAGAACGGCGGTGTGATTCATCTTGTGGAACTGGGAGCGTTTGTGTGGAATCCGGTGGAAACGCCGGAGCGCACCGCAGCACTGCAGGCGTTGCGAAAGGAGTTTGGACTGCCGCCTGCGGGTGGTGGCGGGACGATGCGGCGCGCGGTGCAGGCGCTTTCCGAAGAGCAGCAGCACAAGTTCCGCGCGCGATTGCAGGAGCTGAACCGCATGTATCCCGCAGGGCCGCCGGCGACGGTGAAAGAGTTCGTCGATCACATCGACCATGTGGTGCGGCTGATCGGGGTGGACCACGCGGGGATCAGCGCGGACTTCGACGGCGGCGGCGGAATTGAGGGATGGAGGCACGCCGGCGAGACGTTCAACGTCACACTGGAACTTGTCCGGCGCGGCTACACCGAAGAGGAGATTCGCAAGATGTGGGGCGGGAACCTGCTGCGTGTGTGGAGGGAGGCAGAACGAGTCGCGCGTGAGTTGCAAACAGAGAGCGGAGATTAGGGTTTGCATCTTTCTCCAATTTGCCGTAGCTTCATCCCGAAAGGAATCTTGACTTTGTGTCTTTTGGAGGTCCTGTGCGAACGCTCGGCTGGTTTGTCGTCACACTTCTTGCGTCACAACAACTGACCGCACAAACGGTTGCAAAGTACGCAGGCGAGTTCATGGCTATTGGTGTGGGCGGAAGAGCGCTCGGCCTGGGCGGTGCGTACGTTGCGCTCGCGAACGATGCCACCGCAGGCTACTGGAACCCCGCCGCGCTCGCGCGCCTCAACTATCCCGAAGCCGTGTTGATGCACGACGAGCGTTTCGGCAATCTCATCAACTACGACTTTGCTTCCATCGCGCTGCCGTACGGCGCCGACGCGAGCGTGGGCGTCAGCATCCTGCGGCTTGGCGTTGATGGGATTCCGGACACGCGCAACGCCTGGCTCGACGCCAACGGCAACAGGCTGTTTGACGACAACAACCGCCCTGATTACGACAAGATCACCTACTTCAACTCTGCCGACTGGGCCTTGTACTTCAGTTACGCCAAGCGCGCGAGCGACCGCTTCTTCTACGGCGGCAACGTGAAGATCATCCGCCGCGACCTCGCCGACCATTCCGCGACCGGCATCGGCTTCGACGCCGGAATCCTCTACACACCGTTCACTGATTTCTTTGTGGGATTGAACGTACAGGATGTCACCACGACATTCCTCGGATGGAGCACCGGCCGCAATGAGCTGATCACGCCGACGATGAAAGTTGGCACGGCATACTTCATCGAATTGCTTGGTGGACGGTTCGCGCCGACGCTTGACCTCGACGTGCGCTTCGAGAACCGAAGGTTTGCAACATCGGCGAGTATGGGCCCGTTCAGCGTCGATCCGAACGTAGGGTTGGAGTTCGACTACGACCGGCTCGTTGCGCTGCGCGTCGGGTACAACGACATCAAGCAGGTGACGCTCGGCGCAGGCGTGCACCTGAACAAGCTCGACATCGACTATTCCTTTGCTCACTTCAGCGGCACGGAGAACCTCGGCAACACGCACCGCATCTCGCTGAGGTTCATTCTCCAGACGGAGCGGTTCGCGCGGCAGGGGTTGTGATCCCTTCATCCACGCGAACGAACATACCATTTCTTCCTCGGCACGCTTGAAACAGAACCTCCTCTGACTGTTTGGCTTTGCAACTCACTCCAAATTCCGTTATACTCTCCCCACTTTCTTTTCACATCGCATGAGTCCACATGCACCACGGTTGGCTCTCCATCCTTCCGCCACTGCTCGCTATCGTGCTTGCCATCTGGACGCGGCAGGTGTTCATCTCCCTCTTCCTCGGTATCTGGGCAGGATGGGTCATCATTGAAGGGGGCGCCGTGCTGAGCGCGCTCGCGGCTGCGCTGCAAGCATGCATCGATGTCTTCAAAGATGCCGGCAACACGAGAGTGATCATCTTTTCTGCACTCATCGGCGCGCTGATGACGGTAACGCAGCGCAACGGCGGCGTGCAGGGGTTTGTCGAATGGGTTCAGCGGAAACAGCTCGTCCGTTCGCGTCGCGGCGCAGGTATTCTCGCGTGGGCCATCGGCATGTCGATTTTCATCGAATCGAGCATCACCTGTCTCGTAACGGGCGCAGTCTCGCGCCCCATCTTTGAAAAGCTGAAGATTTCGCGCGAGAAGCTTGCCTACATCTGCGACTCAACCTCAGCCCCCGTGTGTATTCTCATCCCGCTGAATGCGTGGGGAGCATACGTCATCGGCCTGTTGGAACGGGAACGGGTAGAAGATACCGTCAACGTGTTCCTTGCGACGATTCCGCTGAATTTCTACGCCATCGCTGCGGTAGTTGTGGTGGGCTTCGTTGCGTTCACGTTTCGTGATTTTGGCCCGATGCGCCGCGCCGAGCAGCGCGCGCGCGAAACCGGCAAGACTATCGCCGACGGCGCCGTTCCGATGGTGTCGGAAGAAACAACATCCGTTGCGCCGAAGGAAAACATACCACTGCGCGCCCGCAACATGCTCATCCCGGTCGTTGTGATGATCGTGATGATGCCGCTGAGTTTATACATTACGGGGGATGGAGATCTTACGGCAGGCTCAGGCTCGACCTCCGTGCTCTGGTCTGTTCTTACTGCCATCACGGTCGCCGGCGTTCTCTCTGTCGCGCAGCGCATTCTCACGGTGCGGGAAGTTGTGGATCTGTCGCTCAAGGGCATGGGAGGCCTGATTCCTCTTGCCATCTTAATGAACTTTGCGTTCGCCATCGGCGATACCACCAAGGTGCTCGGGACGGGCATCTTTGTGGCGGAGGTTGCAGAGGCCGCGCTCCACCCCGCAGCCGTTGCGCCGATCCTGTTCGTGGCCTCCGCGTTCATCGCCTTCTCCACCGGTACGAGCTGGGGGACGTTCGGCATCATGGTTCCGATCGCCGTTCCGACCGCAGTACTCATGGGGGTAAGCCTGCCGTTGTGCATCGCCGCCGTCCTGAGTGGAGGAGTGTTTGGGGATCATGCCTCCCCCATTTCCGACACGACGCTGGTTTCGTCGATGGCCGCTGCGAGCGACCACGTGGACCACGTGAAGACACAGCTTCCGTACGCGCTCGTTGCCGGAGCAGTCGCCCTTCTCCTGTTCGGAGTGTTCGGCTTCCTCCTCCACTAATCTCTTGTCGCGACCCGTCTTCCGAAAAATTTTTCCGCCGCGTCCCTTGAAGCGCACGCGAAAAAAACGTATGTTGTTATCGTAACGCACAGGGGACACATGAAGAAATATATCATCATCGGTTTGATCACGGGCGTTGTGCTCTCCGCGCTGGCGGTGTACGTGCGACGCCGGTATCTTGCCGGTACCGAGTTTGAAGGCATCTTCGACGCGTCGACCGTTGCCGACGACATCTTCGGCGACGCGTTCGAAGAACTGCCCGACCATCCATAGCATCACTGCTCTCTCCATCTGGTGGGATGCGTTGTTTGCCGTGCGAAGTTCGGCCGATGAACAAACAGTCGAACGGGGACGTTATCCTCTTACTGGTTGTATAGGCGACATTGCTGCGCACGCATACCCGCGCGAAATAAAAATCTGCGAAGCACGCGCTCCTCTTTCAGCACACCTTGACTTTCTAACCAAATCTCGTAGTTTACATTCGCGCCCGGCTGAACGCGGGCTACTCTTCGCACCCGTCGCTTCTTCATGACCGAACCGCTCACCCAAACCGCCGACGTGCAGTTTACGGCTCTTGCTCGCGTGCTGCAGGACGAGGTACAACAGTTCGAGAAAGTGCCGCGGCGCGTGATACTGCAGAGTGGACGATTCCTCCACCGCATCGCATCTTCCTCCCTCTATCGATTTGAAGTCCCCGAACACATCAAACTGCGCGGTCTTGATCGCGTCGTGATGACGTTCGGGCGCGTCGAGCCGGTCGAAATCCCCTGTCGTGTGGCAAGCATCGAGAATCAATTCATCACCCTCGCCCTGCCGATCGATATCGGTCCGGTGATTCCAGAGGTGGAGTGCACGTGGAATTATGCCGAGCGCATGCGCTTACTCATCGACCAATTGAACGTCCTGCGCGAGGGGGAAGGCATCGCGCGGCATCTCTTTCAGCCGAGGGGCGCGGCGAACCAAACTTCCCCACTCTTCGAGACGTCTGTGCCGGCCGACGCTCCACTGGAGTACAGCGACGTGCTCAAGAAGATCGCGCAGAATCGTGTCTCGTTCCTGTGGGGACCGATCCTCTCAGGCAAGACGGATATCCTCGCCCTCGTTGCTGTCAACGTTGTCAGAGCAGGCAAGAAGGTTCTGGTCGTTGCCCCGACCAGTGAGTGTGTGGACGGTATTCTCGCACGCGCGGTCGACGTCGGCGAGAAACTTGGGGTCGATATGGTCGCGCTGACCTCACGCGTCGGTCTTTCCTCATCGCTCGACTCCGAGGTGATGGCGCAGATTTCGTTCGAGGTGCAGCTCGACGCGACCAAGCGGGAACAGTCCAAACAGGACATCGAGCTGGTCGAACGCTACTGGGATGTGCGAATCAAAAAAATCCTCCATGAAGATTACTACACCGCGCTCGAAGACCTCCGGAAGCGAACAGCTGAAGCAAAGGAGCGCTTCGACAGAGTAACGGCGGAGCTAAACGCCGCCCGCACCGCGCTCACTAAGCTCGAACAAGCCTCGATGTTGGAGAAGATGAAGAAGAGCTATAAGGATGAGCTCGCGCAGACGCAAAAACTTGTTGCCGAAAAGCAGTCGTTCCAGAAGCGCTATCAAGCGCAGGTTGCGGCGCTTTCAGCGGAGCTTCCGAAGATGGAGCTGCAAGCCCCCATCAAAGCCGATGAACTGAAGGCGTTCGAACAAACCCTCGCCCGCATCAAGGAACAAGGGGGATTGGAGGCAGTCGTCGAGAAGGTCGAGCAGGCTGGACTTGCGAAAGAAGCGGAGGCGCTCAGGAACAAAAAGCTTATCGGCACGACCTTGATGACAGCTCTTGCCCCGCCTCTGGCGGGGCGGTTGAACGACAGACGGTTTGACCTCGTCATTGTGGACGACGCCGAGGTCGTGAATCTCCCCACCATGGCCGTGGTAGCGTCTCACGCAGTGGAACAGATGGTCGTGTCCGGCGATCCGTTCCAGGTCGACCCCGAATCGTTGACCAACACGGAGCTTGCCCAGGAATGGCTGCAGCGGGATATCTTCATGTACGCCGCAGGCACCGAAAACCTGCACGAGTTGTTCGCCTGGTCGCGGCACAACAGCCGCTGGTCGATCTTCCTCTCCTCACAATTTGCAACAACGCCCAAACTCTCACGCTTCGTAAACTCCGTGCTCTTCGACGGTGAGCTGAAGGTGCAGGCGCCTGCAGACGTCAAGGGGAAGATTTTTTTCTGTGATACGAGTTCGCTGAGAGCTTCGTGCAAGCAGTATGCGGGGAAAAAGAAAGTCCTCCCCTTCAACAGCGAGCAGGCCGCGCGTACGGTCGAATGCGTGAAGCATGCGATGTTAGAGGGAGGACGCGTGGCCGGTGAGATCGGCGTCATCACCCCTATGCCGGGACAGACGCTCTACGTTAAGCAGTTGCTCAGGTTGGATGGAATTCAGAACGTAGAGGTCGGGACGCCGCAAACATTCCGCGGTCGGCGCAAGAAAGCGATTATCTTCGATACAACGATGGCGGGCGTGGATTATACCGTGCGGCCTCTTGACGACAAGAAGGTTGGTGAACAGCGCATCGCATCGCTCCTGAACACGGTATTCTCCTGCGCGACCGACGATCTCTACGTTCTTGCCGACATGTCGCACTTTGGTGGACTGTACAAAGACCGGCTCTTCACCAAACTGTTGACGCTCCTGCAGGCAGAGTCCGACGGCCAGCCGTCAACGGGGCGCGCGTCCAAGCGCTTCGAAGAATTAGAGTGGGATGAGCGTGAACCGCTCTATGCCCTACGAGCAGGCGACGTCGATCTGCCGCGCGTCAAGCGAGCCAACGCACCGCCAACGATGGATGCCGAGTTGGAGCTCCAGATGAAGATGATGGCCAAGCAGCAAAAACCCATGGCAGCGGGGACGGCAAGAAACCTGGAACGCGAGACCTACCACACGGTGTTGCGAGTAGTAGGTCGTCGTGCGGACCTCAACATGCTCTCCCAGTTCCTCGGGGGCGATGCGCTCTTTCACAACAGCCTTGCCGCGGAGCACGCCGCCCAACGCCTGCCGATTGACTTCTGCCAGAACGAGAAGGACTTCCGCGAAATCGTGGAGCGATGGAACCTGCTCATCTACGAGATGTCCGGCGGAAAGAAAAGCGATGCGACGTTTTTCAAGCAGGCGCCCGAGACGCGTGTGCGGTGGGACCTCAACACTATGAAGGCGTTCTATACGTTCGATGCCGACGCGGTGGTGGAGGAGGGAAAACAGAAGTTAGCGATGGCGGTGTCGAAGATTTTTCAGGAAACCATCGGGAAGCCGCAGCCGTCGTCGCCCTCCGAATGGGCGCAGGGATACTTGGGGTTTCTCGCGAAGCTTGAATCGTACTTACGTTGGATCGATGCGCAGATCAAAAAATAAACGCCGTTGTTGCATGAAAACGAACGGCATAGAAGGACAATCGTATTTTGCAACAACGGGGCAGAAAGGAGACCGCCATTAAACAGTCCAAAGAGAAGCGGACCAAACGCACACACACAAAGGCGTCCGGTAATCAGGAGCTTTCGGATTTCTTTGTCATCGAACTTCCTACCTTTCGCATCATCATCGACGTGATGTGCTATCCCATCAAGTCGCCGACCATCTCCGGCAAAACACCCTCCCAATAGACCGTAGGGGTGATTTCAAAGCTCTTTAGGTCGAGCCTGACTGCTGCGGCCAGGCAGTCTGCACGACCTACATATTTTCACAGTCTTGTTACAAGACTCGCTCCTACTGAATCCCTACATTCCACCGCCTCTGCACAACATGTCCAGCAACGCCGAGCGCGGCTAAGGCAACGAGCGCCGCGACCGTTTGCCAGTTGAGCGCTTCGGTGATGCTTGCCGCGCCAATGCTGTTGGCAATCGCGACGGCATAGAGATACGCTTTGATGCCGACGGCGAGCAGCGTTGCCGACAAGAATTTTCCCAACGGAACCTCGGCCAACCCCGCCCCATAATTAATGAAGCCGTGCGGCGAGCTGGGAAAGATGCGGATGGCAAAGAGACTCGCGAAGCTCGAATGCGTGCGTACCAATCGTGTAACCCGATGCTCACGAAACCGCTCTACCCACGGTCCGCCGACGAACCGCGCAGCAACATAGCCCATTGTTGTACCCGCCGCAGACCCCGCACAGATGACGAGCGCTGCTACGAGGGGTGAGAAGAGGAGCGGAGTAATGAAAAAGAAGACCGACGCCGGCAGTGCAAAGGTCCACGCCCCCGCCATAGTTATGATGATGAGTGCAGCCGTCCATGGGTTGCTCCCGAGAGAGCGCAGGTTCTCGAGGCTCACCTGCTCGCGCAATCCACTTAGAAGGAAGAGCAACAGAAGCAGCGCGAGCACGGTAACGGAGAGGGTCGATTTGATTCGGAGGCGTTGGTTTTCAGTCAGGTTCATTGGCTATACTCTCGAAAGAGTATGACCAAAAAACGGTGAGGATGCAAGGAGCAAGAACGTAAAGGATGTTGTGCAGGAGCAATGCAGCAAGCTTGGTTTTTGTAAATGAGCAAGCGGTATTGCTCTTGCGGTGGAACACCCCTCGCCCTCTTCCTTGAAGCCGGCCAAATTTTGGCCTATATTTGATGCATGGATTTCTGGCAAACATTCTTCAACCTGTTTGTCATCTTTATTATTGTTGCGCTCAACGGTTGTTTCACCGCTGCGGGGTTTGCGCTTGTCAAGGTGCGGTCCACGCAGATCGAACCGCTTGCCGCGAAAGGCAACCGCCGCGCGCGCCTCGCCCGGCACATCCTTGCCAACCTCGACGCGTACGTCTCCGCTACGCAACTCGGCAACGTTATGACGAGCCTTGCGCTCGGCTGGCTGGGCGAGCCGTATGTTGCGCGGCTGCTCTACCCGATCTTCGAGTGGGTGGGTTTCACCAACCCGAACGTCATCCAGGTCATCTCCTTCGGGGTTGCGTTCGGCTTCATCACGTTCCTGAATGTCTTCTTTGGCGAGTTACTTCCCAAGACGCTCGCCATCCAGAACGCCCAACGGATTGCGCTGTGGCTCTCCTTTCCGCTCAAAGCGTTCTTTGTCGTTGTCAAGCCGGTCATCACGCTCCTGCATCGGTTCTCCGAAGTGACCTTCAAGCTGCTCGGCCTCCGTCCTGTCGGTGAGGCAGAGTTTGTGCATTCCAATGAAGAGCTTCGCCTCCTCCTCGCGCAGGGGAAGAGCACGTCCGTGACGAGCAAGAACATCATCCTCAACGCAATGGATTTCCGCCTCAAGCAGGCGCGCCATGTGACGATCCCACGGCGAGAAATCGTTGCCCTCCCCCTCAACGCGCCCGTTCAGCAGAATCTCCAAACGATGCGGGCGAACAAATACTCGCGCTATCCTGTTTACCGGGACACCATCGACGACATCGTCGGCGTCGTGCACACCAAGGATATCTTCAAACACAATCGCCATCTCGAACCGGACTTCACGCTTGACGCCGTGCTGCGCGATGCAACGTTTCTTCCCGAGACGGCAGGACTGGAAAAAGTTTTAGAGACGATGCTTCAGAAGAAGACACACATGATCATCCTTGCTGATGAGCACGGCGGCACGGCGGGGCTCACGACGCTCGAAGACGTGCTGGAGGAATTGGTGGGAATGATTCAGGATGAGTTCGATCGCGAAGCGCCCGAGATTTCCCGTGTGAGTGATGATGAATTCGTCGTGGACGCGAGCGTGACAACGAATGAGGTCGAGCGGCTGCTCGACCAAGAGCTTTCTCCGAGAGATATTCTCTCGATCGGCGCATTTGTGATTGAGCAGTTTGGCCGGATCCCGACGAAGGGAGAATCGCTTCAAGTCAACGGCGCGGAGTTCATTGTCGAAGAAGTTGGAGATTACGCCATCGAGAAAATCCGTACCCGCCGACTCCCCAAACCGGCAACAGAAAAGCGGACCGGGTAAGATGGTTGTTCCTCTCTCCGCGGGTCGAACCCGCCTACCGAAGCCGGGCAGTCTGCTCGGCCTACCCATGCGCGCCGAACGCGCGCAGGATCAACACCATCCCCATCAGCAGTATGACCAGGGCGGCGGCAATGGTTCCCCACCGCCGAACGTGAGCGCCGAGAAACGACCCTGCCAGGCCTGTCACGATCAGCGCAGGAATAATCCCCGTACCAAACCAAAACATCGTTAGAGCGCCGGAGAGAGCGTTGCCGGAGCTTGCCGCCTTGAGGAACATCGGATACAGCAGTCCGCAGGGCAACAGCGACGTGAGGAGGCCGGCCATGAACTTCGATTCGAGCGTGCGCTGGGTGATCAGCGCGCCGAACGTTGCGCGGTAGAATCGGTCGGAAAGCGACGCACCGCCGCCAACGCCGACGCTTTTTTGCATCGGGGTCGGTAACCACGGAATGCGTTTGACCATAGAGAGGCCGAGCAGGATGAGGAGGATGCCCGAGAGGAGTGAAAACCAGAACGCGACGCCCTCGATGGCCGAGACCCCTCCGCCGAGAGCGCCGAGGATTCCTCCCACGAGCGTGTACGACAGCACGCGCCCCGCATTATAGGTGAGATGGGAAGAAAGTGAGGCGACAAGCGACGGGGGCTGCGGTGTGCCGTGCGTCGTGTATGCGAACACGATGGGACCGCACATGCCGACGCAGTGCATGCTTCCGAAGAAGCCGATGAGAAACGCGAGCCAGTACTCCATGGGTGATATCGCCGCTCCGATGTAAAAGACACATCGGGGCAGCAAACGTACCCATCATTCCCGCCGAATGCAACCGCGCACCACGCGGCCGCTGACATGCGAACCCGCAAGCACAAACAGCGGTCGGATTTGTCTTGCGGCTCAATCAACAGCTTTGTATCTTGCTTCCGCTTTTTTATCGGCTGCATCAACCAATCCCGTCTCGTTGCGATCATGGTTCTGCCCTACGCCGCTCTGATCGTTATCCTCATCGCCGTTGTTGCCGGGGCGATCGCTCTTGCCGCGTTCATCTGGGCCGTCCGCACCAAACAATTCTCCCTGAAGCAGCTGAACGAAGGCGCGCTGCTCGTCTTCGACAACGACGAACCCGTCGGCAGGCCGCAGGACATGATCTTCCATCCCGACCATGGCAAGGATACATCATAAGCCGGCAGACTCGTCCACGCAGACGGCGCACCGTGAGTTCCAATCATCCGCTGCTGCGGACGAGCGCCTTCGCATTCAGATCGACGACTCCGCGCGCACACCGACTATCCTCTATTTTATAACCGCCGTCGGTTGGCTGCTGATTGGCTCGCTGTTCGGCTTGGTAACGGCGCTCAAATTTAACCTCCCCGACTGGCTCGGCCACATCCCTGCCCTCACGTTTGGACGCATCCGGCCCGCCCATCTGAACACGCTCATGTACGGATGGGCCTCGCTTGCCGGCGCGGGCATGGTGGTGTGGCTCACCGCGCGGCTCTGCCGCGTGCCGCTCGAATGGGGCTGGCTGCATTACCTCGCGGCGCTGTTCTGGAACCTCGGCGTGTTGGCCGGAACGACTGCCATCCTTGCCGGTTACAGCCAGGGACTCGAGTGGTTAGAGTTTCCCACGCTCGCCGGCGGATTGATCGCGGTCGGCTTCCTCCTCTTTGCCGCATCCATTGTCCAAACATTCCGCAAACGGAACGTCGGCCATCTCTACGTGAGCCTCTGGTACATTCTCGCGTCCATGCTCTGGTTCCCGATTCTCTATGTCGTTGCAAACCTCGGCACCTATCAGGGCGTGGTGCAGGCGGCGATGAACTGGTGGTACGCGCACAACGCGCTCGCGGTGTGGTTCACGCCGTTAGGATTGGCCGGAGCGTATTACTTTATCCCGAAAGTGATCGGGCGGCCAATCTACAGTTACTACCTCGGACTCCTCGGCTTCTGGGCGTTCGCGCTCTTCTATAATTGGAACGGCATTCATCATCTCATCGGCGGTCCGCTGCCGACGTGGTTGGTGACGGTTTCCATTGTTGCGAGCGTCATGATGGTGGTGCCGGTGCTCGCCGTCGCCGTGAACCATCACCTCACAACCGTCAATCATTTTTCGATGCTGCGGTACAGTCCCACGCTGCGGTTTGTTGTGTTCGGTTCGATGTGTTACACGGCGGTGAGCTTCCAGGGCGCGGCAGAGTCGCTGCGGTCGCTGAGCGAGATCTGGCACTTCACGCACTATACCATCGGCCACGCGCATCTCGGCGTGTATGGATTTCTTTCGATGATCCTCTTCGGCGCGTTCTACTACATTGTACCGCGCCTGGCCAAGTGGGAGTGGCCGTACCCGAATCTCATCAAGTTGCACTTCTGGACCTCCGCGGTCGGCATCGCCGTCTACGTGCTTGCGATGAGTATCGGGGGATGGATCCAGGGCGTCGGGCTGAACGATCCATCGATTCCGTTCATGCAAGTTGTGGAGAGCACACTTCCCTACTTATGGGCACGCAGCATCGGCGGCGGATTGATGACGGTGGGGCATTGTATCTTCGCGTATCAATTCTTCGCGATCATCAAACGTGCTGGGCCGCGGCGCTTTGCACCGGCGCTTTTCCGTGAGCCGGCGCCGATGGAACGAACGAGCGAGGAACAACGCCGATGATGTTCATCCGCTCATTCTTCTTTTTTCTCGGCGTCTTCGCGACGCTGCTCTTGGGATGGGCCGCGCTCGTCGGTGTGCCGGACGCGATGATTTCTTCCGAGGTGCAGCCGCCCGAGGGGTTACAGCGCTACACAGCGGAAGAGTTGTACGGCCGCAGCATCTACATCCGCGAAGGATGCCTGTATTGTCACAGTCAGCAGGTGAGGCCGGAGGGATTCGGCTCGGACCAGGCGCGATTCTGGGGGCGGCCATCGGTGCCGGGCGATTATGTGTACGACAAACCGCATCTGCTCGGCACGATGCGCACCGGTCCCGACCTGATGAACATCGGCGTGCGTCAGCCGAGCGAGCAGTGGCATTTGATCCATCTCTACAACCCGCGCATCGTGGTGCCGGGGTCGATCATGCCGCCGTTCCCGTGGCTGTTTGAAGAGAAGCTCAGCGCCGGGCCGACGGAGACGGTGCTCGAGTTGCCGGATTCACTCGCTCCTAAAGGGAAAGTCGTCGTGGCGACGCGTGAAGCAACGGCGCTGACAGCCTACCTGCTCAGTCTCGACCGGTCGTATCCGGTAGTGCAGGGAAGAAGAGTGGATACGGCAGGAAGGAAATAACACGTACAGCCTTCTCAGAAGGAGAAAGGTTTTTCACTTTTGGATTTTTTGAACCGCGAATCTACGCGAATCAATACTCAATGCATTCGCGCTAATTCGCGCTTGCGCGCCGTAGCGCTTCAGCGCGCAGGCGCGTTCATTCGCGGTTTAGAATTTTGTTTTGGTTGTGGCCTGCCTGCCCTGCCTGCCGGCAGGCTTGCCCACCTCGTTCAGTTTTCAAGACCGATTGGCCTTCTCAAGTTTTTCAAGTTGACCGCCATGAGTGAGGGTTAAAACCCCTGAGAGTATTGTTTGGAACTGTTGTCCACGTCCTGAAGCCTGCCCGCCTCAGGGGGTTCCAAGAGGCAGGCGGGGACGTGGCAATAGCCCCGACCTTTAGGTCGGGGATAAAAATCCCCCAAAATATTCAATGGGCTTTAGCCCCTATCTAAAAAGGCGGTCAACTTGTGTCAAGTTTCTTGAGCTGGAGGACTACCTCGCCGAACTTCTGGGACAAGGGTTGATCTGGTTTCTAAAAAGGCATTGAAGCCGTGGATTGGCAAGCATATCCTGAACGAGGTTGTCTACCTATGACCCGCGAACTTGGCGATTACCTTCAAGACATTGTTGATTCAATCAGAGACATGAAGGGATTTGTGGAAGGAATGTCGTTTGAGACGTTCTCGAATGACCGAAAAACTGTCAACGCGATGACAAGGATGTAGATGGCCAAAGACAAACCAGAATTTCGCGACACCGACGAGGTGCACGTTAATCAGATTCACCAACGGATTGTTGCGCGCGAGAAGGTCGAGCCCGAGGAGGGTTTCGAGCCGACACCGTGGTGGGTGTGGACGGTAAGCGTGCTGCTGCTGTTCGTGATGGGTTTCTACCTCGGCCGCTACAGCGGCTCATGGTCTTCCATCGCGCACGAAGTAGAACAGCCCATGCTTGCCACTGGAGAGCCGGTCAAGAAAGAAGTGAAAGGCGACTTAGTGTACATCGGCGTTTGCCAGACGTGCCATCAAGCAAGCGGCATGGGTGTGGCGGGACAGTATCCGCCGCTTGCGGGCTCGGAGTGGCTCGTACAGGATGTCGAGACGCCAATCAAGATCGTCCTCTACGGCCTCGAAGGGCCGATCACCGTGGAAGGGAACGTCTACAACAACAAGATGCCGCACTTCCACGACAAACTCTCCGACGATGAGATCGCCGCCGTCGTGACGTATACGCGCTCAGCGTGGGGAAACGACGCGCCGCCGGCAACGCCGGAACAGGTCGCTGCCATCCGTACGCAATATGGCGTCCGCGGACCATGGACGGCCCCCGAGCTCACCGCACTGAGGACACAGCGATGAACGCCTCGCCACTACACGGCGTCCGGTATCTTTATGCGTCCGTGATCGCCATCGCACTTCTTGGTGTGGTGCTTGCCGGATGCGAGCGGCCTGAAACAGGACCGCGCCAGCCGATTGCGTTCAGCCACG
Organism: Bacteroidota bacterium; assembly: GCA_041695045.1. Classification (GTDB taxonomy): domain Bacteria; phylum Bacteroidota; class Ignavibacteria; order UBA10030; family UBA10030; genus JBGFRR01. The sequence continues at coordinate 1,677 of JBGFRR010000104.1, read as the reverse complement.
CAACGCATGCGGGCGAATATCAGATTGCGTGTCAATACTGCCACAGCGGTGTGCGGCGAGGCCCGGCAGCGGACATTCCCTCGGTGCAGACGTGCATGGGATGTCATCAGCTTGTCGTGGCAACGCGGCCGGAGGTGGTCAAAGTGCGGGAAACGTGGGAGCGCGGCGAGCCGATTCGCTGGATGAAAGTGAATGAGTTAGCGGACTTTGTGCACTTCGATCACTATCCCCACATCGCAAAGGGAATCGACTGCAAGACTTGTCATGGCGACGTTGCGAAGATGGAAGAAGTGAAGCCTTTCGTCAAAGTGAATAACATGACGTGGTGTGTAGATTGTCACCGCGAGAACAAAGCGAGCATCGATTGCTATACATGTCACAAATAAGTTGTTGTGGTGCTTGAGGCACTTTCTGCGAACGGTGAGTTTGGAAAAATGAACTGACGGCAGGAGAGCAAGGGAGACCGGGGACGCGAGCGAAGAACGCTGCACGTTTGAATGGAAGGACAAAACAGGGCGACATGCAGGAAACAACCGGGCAGTACATTGAGCGCATCACAGGGTACGTCAAGAGAAAAAACCACCTCAAGGTTCTTCAAGCAACGTTGAAGAGCCTCGGGGCACTCACGCGGGGAAAGTGGAGTTCGACGCTTGCTCGAAGACCGAGCATAGACAAGTGGTCGGTTGCCGAAATCGTTGCTCACCTTGCGGAGAGCGAGATTGTGTTCGCGCATCGACTCCGTATGGTGCTGAGCGAGGATGGAGTGCCGATACAGTCGTTCGATGAAAAGAAGTGGCAGCAGAACGCCCACGCGCTCATCAAAGACCCAGGGTTAGCGATGGAGTTGTTCAGCGTTGTACGGGAAGCAAACATTGTTCTTCTGCGATCGCTCTCACGCACACAGTGGGAAATGCACGGAACGCATTCCGAACGCGGCAGAGAAACCGTCGCGCGGATGGTCGAGCTCTACGCAGGCCATGATGTGAACCACCTGATGCAGGTCAGGAATATTCTCGCGGGGTTCGGGAGTAAAACTCCCTCACAACGCGGGTAATGCGGGGGTTCTTATGTTCCGAGGGAGTTAAACTCCCGAGGACAATGAGGTAGTAGTCAAGCTCCCTCACAACTGGCTTGTGGTTGTTGGGGAGTATCTCGCTCTAAAAACGAAATTCCGCTTCGCAGGAGCTCGAGAGACTTTTCTTGAGACAAAGCTTAAGACATTCGACTCCTCTGGAGTCCCGATAGGGACGTGATGTTCATAGCACGAACCAAAATGACGGTGAAGCTCCATTAGGAGCGAGATAGGCCTCACTCTTTTCTTGAGCAACGGTTGTTCGAGAGTGCACCTGTCCGCCATCTTTTTTGGCGGAAAACTGCCTCACAACTCGGAATATCTTCTGTGAATCCCTGCCTGCGGTCCCGTGTTTCGGGATCTCCCGCTTCTCAGTCCCGCCTTATAGGGATCCCGCTCACAGGCGGGATCCAAAGAGCGGGAGATTCCGCTGCAAGCCCCGTTAACGGGGCAAGCGGGATTCCAAAAGAGCGGAACCGTACAGCGGGACAGGCAGGTGTGGTTTAGCTTTTTCAGAGAACAGTTACCATAAACCATCAACTCGCGGATGGACCTCAAACGCAGAGACTTCCTGAAAATCCTCGGTAGTGCCACTGTTGCCACGG
>JBGFRR010000136.1:0-18365 GCA_041695045.1 Bacteroidota bacterium | reverse complement strand
GCGCTCCTGCCGGCACTATTCTGGGGGATGAAACGCTTTGTCATTGCCTACCGGTTGCACATCGGCGCCAAAGTCGAACGGTGGCACATCTATCAGGTAATTCGGAGCAACGCCGTCGTCCGATGGTATCATCGCATCAAAAATTTTGGGGAGGGATGATGCGGAAGAAATTTATCATCATTGTGTTCATCCCACTCGTCGCGCTGGCGACGGCGATGTACTTCTTCATTGATGAATGGGTGGAGTCCGGCTTCGAAGCAGCAGGAGAGGCCATCGTCGGTGCGAAGGTGGAGATCGACAAACTCTCCATCACGCTCTCACCGCTAGCTATCCGGTTCGAGCGAATGCAGGTGGCCAATCCCAAAAATACATGGAAGAATGTTTTTGAGACGGGCCATGTTCGCGCAGCGCTCGATGTTGGACAGTTACTGCGGGGAAAGTACATCATCGAAACCGTTGAGGTCAACGAGTTGATCCTCGGCACCAAGCGAACGACCGACGGTGCATTGCCGAAGAAGCCCGCAAAGGAATCCACAACGCCGTCGTTCATCAAAGAAGCCGCTGACAAAATTGCCGGCGAAGTTGCTCGCGCGCCGGTGTTCGACCTCCAGAAGCTTCGCGCAGAGTTGAAGATCGACAGCTTGCTCGACGTTCACGCGCTCAAGACCCTCCAGCACATCGACACACTCAAACAGCGCGTGCGGGAGGCAGAACTGAAATGGAAAGCCGTCGTTGCAGACTTCGAGCGCTCCAAACAGCGCCTCGCCGAAATTGAAGCAACCGTTAGGGCAATCAAGGTCGATGGGCTGAAGACGGTCGATGGGATGCTGAAGGCCGTGGAGAACGTCAACAGCATCCACAAGAATGTGAACGAGCTGAACGAGACTTACAAGAGCCGTCGCTCATCGGTCGAGGGACACATCAAGCGCATCGTTACGTCCGTGGATACGGTTGACGACCTCGCGCGGCAGGATTACGAGCGGCTCAAGAGTCTTGCCCGTCTGCCCGACATGAGCATGACGGGTCTGGCCAATCTCCTGTTGGGTAAAGCGTTGCTTGCAGAAGTCGACTACTATTTGGGCTGGATTGATTACGTTCGCGCAACAGTTCCGAAGTACATCCCCAAACCGGACTATGAAAGGCCGAAGCGATTCGAGGGGCAGGATATTCATTTTCCGACGGAGCGAAGTTATCCCAAACTCTGGATCAAACGGGTGCTGATCTCCGGCGGAGAAGACCGCACGCAAAATCCGGAGTACTATTATGCGCGCGGCAAGGTCAAAAACATCACCAACAACCAGCGTCAAACGGGCGAACCGATGACGGCCACCCTCGCGGCGAAGAAGGGAGACAACCTCTCGCTGACGTTCAACGGGGTCTTCGACCGTCGGAAGGACGCGCCACACGACAAGTATCTCGTGCATGTCGCCAGCATCGCGCTCAGCGACTTCACCGTTGGCCGCGTCGATTTTCTCCCCTCCCGCATCACTCGCTCCACGGCACAGGCAGAAATCGCTGTCGATGTGGTTGGCCCGACCTTCGACTCAAAACTTTCCATGCACTTTGCCAACGTGACGCTCGAATACGACCGCTCGCCGAAGAACGACGTCGAACGCATCGTGCGAGACGTGCTTCAGGCGGTGAACCGCTTTAATGTGAGTCTCCGTCTCTGGAACGCGAAAGGAAAGGTCGACATCGCGTTTACAACAGACCTTGATGATCACATTGCTGCGAGGACGCGTCAGGTGATTGGCGATGAGCTAACGCGCCTGCAGAACGAGATTCGAGCCAAAGTCAACCAGCGCATTGCGGAGAAGCGGCAGGAGTTCGAGCGTCTCTTCAATCAGAAGAAAGAAGAGGTGCTTGCGCAAGTGAAGCAGTATGAAAATCTCGTGAACGAGAAACTCGCGCTCGTTGAGACGAAAAAGAAGGAGTTAGAAGCCCGGATCGAAGAGGAGAAGAAAGAGCAGACCGATGCAGCACGGAAGAAGCTTGAAGATGCTGTTCGAGGGCTGATTCGCAAACAGTAACCGCACAGACCCGGCAGCGTTTCTTCACCCTTGCACCACACCGCGAGAAACGTTACTTTCTGTGCGTCAGCATCAACCATTCTTACGAAGGGCGCCCATCATGCCAAAACAACTCAAACTGCATCTGCTTGCCGAGACCTTTACCATCAACAAGCTCCCGCAGTTTGCCGAGCTTCCCTCCATTTTCGCAAAAGGGGAAATGTGCTTCATGATGCGAACGGATGAAGAGTTCACCATCATCTGTCCCGATTTCATGGCGCCGAACAACGTGCAGCAGGAATTGGGTTATAAAGCAATGCGGGTCGATGGGCAGCAGAATCTCAATGAAGTGGGAGTGCTCGCGTCGGTCGCGCAGCCGTTAGCCGATGCCGGCATGCCGATTATCGCCGTGAGCACCTTCAACACCGATTACATTTTCCTGATGGAAGAACATCTCGTCAACGCTGTCCAGGCTTTGCAAAAAGCAGGCCACGAGTTTATTCACGGTGAGTGACGATATCAGGCTGAATGGATTGCTGGATGACCGGATTATTCTGGCAAATCCCTGCAACACTCCTCCAACAATCCCTTCATCCACGCGTTATCTCCCCGCTCTCGCTTTCAACGTTTCCGCAACGTCCTCCAACCGCAGTCCCCGCTCTGCAAGGAGCACGAGAAGGTGATACAGCAGGTCGGCGGCTTCTTCCTTGAGTGCCGCAGGATCCTCTTGTAAGGAAGCGACAATGACCTCGACTGCCTCTTCGCCAACCTTCTGAGAAATTTTCGGAACGCCGCTGTGGAACAACCGCGCGGTGTAAGACTCCGGCGGCATCGTGCGTTTGCGCTCTTGAATCACGTGTTCAAGATGTTGCAACCCTGAGAGTCCATTTGTCGCTCGCTCATCGCCAAAACATGTGTGCGTTCCTGTGTGGCAAACCGGACCTGAAGAGCGAGCATGAACAAGCAGCGCATCGCCGTCGCAGTCCAATTGGAGCGATTCAACCGTCAGTTCGTTGCCGGAGGTCTCTCCTTTCTTCCACAACCGCTGCTTGGTGCGACTCCAGAAGATTGCCCTCTTCTCCCGGATTGTCCGCTCAACCGCCTCGCGATTCATAAATCCCACCATCAGCACCTGACGCGTCTCTGCGTCTTGTACGACGGCGGGAACAAGGCCGTTCAGCTTGCTGAAATTCAATTTGTTGACTGCCATCGATCCGTTCATCATTGCCGCACCGGAATGTTCTGCTGGGAAAGATACGATTTCAACTCAGGAATCGTTACGTGTCGATAGTGAAACAGCGTTGCGGCGAGGAGGGCGTCCGCGTTGCCGCGTGTGATCGCCTCGCGAAAGTGCTCCTTGGTTCCCGCTCCTCCCGAAGCAATCACCGGCACGGAAACAGCGTCGGTCATCCGTCGTAGCAATTCCACGTCGTAACCCTCCGCCGTGCCGTCGCGATCCATGGATGTAACAAGCAACTCGCCCGCTCCCCGATCGACGATCTCGCGAGCCCACGCAATGGCGTCCTTGTCCGTTGCCTGCGTGCCGCCCCGTATCCATACTGTCCAGCATGAACCGGTACACTTCGCATCGATTGCGGCGACGAGCGATTGCGAGCCGATGAAACGGGCGGCTTCGTCCATCAGTTCAGGCCTCTGCACAATGGCGCTGTTGAGCGAGACCTTGTCCGCGCCGGCGCCCAGCACTGCAGCAATGTCGCTCACGGTAGCAACGCCCCCTCCAACGGTGAAAGGAATCTGTATCGCCTCGGCAACCCGTTCCACTAGATCTACCAACGTGCCCCGATCTTCTTGTGAGGCACTGATGTCGAGAAAGACGAGCTCGTCTGCACCTTCGTCGGAGTAGCGCGCGGCAAGCTCAACGGGGTTGCCTGCATCGCGCAAGTGGGCGAACTTGGTGCCTTTCACCGTTCGGCCGTCCTTGATATCGAGGCATGGTATGATTCGTTTCGTCAGCATCGTCAGAGAAATGAGCGTATCTCGTTCAGTGTCACGCGCCCTTCATACAACGCCTTGCCCACGATGGTACCTGCGACATGAATGTTCTGCAGCGCTTTCAAATCATCCACGGACGACACACCGCCGGATGCTATGAGTTCGACCGAAGGGAAATATTGTTTGAGCTCTTTGTAGAACTCGATGTTCGGTCCCTCCATCATTCCGTCACGAGCAATATCGGTGCAGATGAATGTCGTTGCTCTGAAGCCGGTCATCTCTAACAGGAACGTGTTGGGAGAGTAGTCGGACTCCGCCATCCAACCACTGTGAGCGATCTTTCCGTTGTGCACGTCAAGCGCAATGGCAATGCGCGATGCTCCGAATTCCTGAATCCACTTTTTTACCACAGTCGGCAGTGTAACAGCTATGCTGCCGAGCACAACACGACGAGCGCCAAGCTCTAAGACCCGTTCAATATCTTCCTTCGACCGCACGCCCCCACCAACCTGCGCCTGTACGCCGGGGATGGAAAGAATCTCTTTGAGCGATTCCCAATTCGTTACAGCGCCCTGCCTGGCTCCGTCGAGATCGACGACGTGCAGATGGGCGAGGCTCGCTTCAACGAACGAGCGCGCAACGTCAGCGGGCGAATCGGAGTAAACGGTCTGGTCGGTGAAGTTGCCCTGCCGAAGCCGCACGCACTTGCCCTGATAGATATCGAGAGCGGGGAGAATTAGCATCGCGTGATGAAGTTGTTGAGAAGGTGAAGCCCGGCGCTGCCCGACTTTTCGGGATGAAACTGCACGCCGTAGAAATTCCGGAACTGTACCGCAGAAGCAAACTCGATTCCGTACTCCGTCGTGCCGATGGCATCCGGAACGAGCGGTGCGTGGTACGAATGGACGAAGTAATAGTACTCTTTCTCCCTCAGACCTGCAAACAGCGGATTGGCCGGATCGGCCGCAACGGTGTTCCATCCCATGTGCGGTACTTTGACGCGGCCTGTTTCAAATAATGTGATTGCGCCGCGAATCAAACCGAGGCACGCAGTCTCTCGCTCGCTCGACCGCTCGAAGAGCAGCTGCATGCCGAGACAGATGCCGAGAAACGGCACACGCACGCCGCGCAGCCATTCGATAAGTCCAATGCGATCGAGCAACTCCATTGCCATGCGCGCCTCGCCAACGCCGGGCAAAATAAGCTTGTGGGCTTTCTCCAAAACGTCGATTGAGCGAGAGATGCGGTGCTCCACGCCCAGGCGCCTGAGCGCGTTGCTCACCGACCGGATATTACCGGCGCCGTAATCAATAATGCCGATCATGATGGTCTTACAAAGTGCCCTTTGTTGAGGGGAGAATGGACGCCGCGCGTTCATCCCGCGCAACAGCATGCTTCAGGGCGCGTGCAACGGACTTGAACATTGCCTCGATTTTGTGGTGGTCGTTTCTTCCCCGAACGTTGAGGTGGAGGTTGGCGCGCAGCCCGTCGGCAAAGGCGCGGAAAAAGTCTTCAACCAATTCCGTCGGCAAGTCGCCAATTCGCTCTCGTGTAAACGATCCGTCGAACGCGAAATACGGTCTGCCGCTCAAGTCGAGCGCAACCTGCGCCAACGATTCATCCATCGGCACGAGGAAGCCGTAGCGTTCGATTCCCCGCTTATCACCCAACGCCAGCCGGATGGCTTCTCCTAACGCAAGGCCGGTGTCTTCTATGGTGTGGTGCTCGTCGACGTTCAAGTCTCCACGCGTCAGGATTTCTATGTCGATCAACGAATGTTGCGATAGCTGCGCAAGCATGTGGTCGAAGAATCCGATGCCCGTCTGGATCGTGTGCAACCCGGCGCCATCGAGCCACACGGCAATGCTGATGCTGGTTTCCTTCGTTGTTCGCTCGATGCGCGCCGACCGACTCGAGCGGAGAATGTATCTGCACGCGCTCGGAAACTCTGCCGCGACGTAATCGGCGTCGCTCTGAGCGTTGTGAGCTAGCCGAACTGCCCTGCAGCCGATCGCGCGTGCGAACTCGACATCGGTTTCACGATCGCCCAGGACAAACGAGCGTGTTAGGTCGATTGTGTTACGGGCAAGAAACTCCTTGACCAGACCGAGTTTGGGTTTGCGGCACGGACAGCGGTCGGTCGGCGTGTGAGGACAGACGAAAATTGCCGAGAAGCGAATGCCCTCCGCCTCGAGCATGCGAAGCATAGTGTTCTGCACCCTGTCAAAATTGGGAGTTGGAAAGGAGCGCGTGCCCAAGCCGTCCTGGTTTGTGACCATGACGAGTTCAAAGCCTGCGCGCACAAGAAGACGGAGTCCTTCGAACACACCGGGGAGGAATGCAAGCTTCTCCAGCGAATCCACCTGCTGGTCGGGCGGTTCGACCAGAATCGTTCCGTCTCGGTCAAGAAAGAGGACGTTCATCCGACAAACTCCTTCAGTGCGTTGATCAGTGCATTATTCTCCGCAGGTGTTCCCACGGTGATGCGAAGGCAGTTCTCAAGCAGCGGCTCGGTGCTTCGGTCTCGCACGATGATGCCGCGTCGGGCAAGGTAGTGGTACACGGCTGAGGCATTCTTGAAGCGGGCGAGCAGAAAATTTGCTTCCGATGGAAATACTCGCTCCACGATCGGCAGCAGCCTGAGCGTGTCGGCGAGTTTTGTTCGCTCGGTAACAATTGCATCCACGAAGCGTTGCATCTCTCCCTTTCTCTCGAGCGCCTGCAGGGCAAGCCGGCTTGTAACGGCGTTGATGTTATACGGCGGTTTCACCTTCATCAGAACGTTCACAACCGAAGGGTGGGCGACGGCATAGCCGAGCCGGATTCCTGCCAGCCCCCATGCCTTGGAGAGTGTTCGTAAGACGACGAGGTTCGGCGTACATGCGGCTTGGTCCGCGAGCGATTCGACATTCGAAAAATTCGCGTACGCCTCGTCCACCACGAGCACGGAACGAGTTGCAGCACACAGGCCGATGATGTCGTAGCGCCGCAGGACGTTGCCCGTCGGATTGTTAGGTGAACAGCAGAAGATGAGCTTCGTGTGCGTGTCTGTTATAGAAAGAAGCTGTTGGGTGTTAAGTTGGAACTCTCGAGTCAGCAGCGAGGTTAACGGACGGGCGCCCTGGATGTCCGCAGCCACGCGATACATCCCGTATGTCGGAGCCGTAATGACGACGGCATCGGTGCGCGGCTCGCAAAAGATGGTGATGAGCAGACTGATGACTTCATCCGACCCGACGCCGAGGAAAATGTTTTCCGGCTTCACGCCATGGAGGTCGGCAATGTTACTGCGGAGCGTTGTTTGAAACGGGTCGGGATAGCGATGGAGAGGGACTTCATCGAACTCAATCACACTGCCGTACGAATTTTCATTGGCATCCAGGAGCATGCCGCTCGCGAAATCGTGCCGCGCGCTGCGGTATGGCTTGAGGTTCAGAATGTTGGGTCGTATGCGCTCTTCGATGTTCATGGAGATTCCTGTATTGGGCCTGTGCGAACCTCGACCGCTTTCCAGTGTCCTTCGAGGCCTTCGGCCTGTGCCAGAGCGAAGAGGGTTGGAGAAAGTTGCCGGAGACCGCGTTCTGTGAGCGACTGGAATGTGATGAACTTCTGAAAGCTTTCCACCGACAGTCCGCTCGTCCGCCGAGCCGTCGCCGATGTCGGCAACGTATGGTTTGTGCCGGAGGCGTAGTCTCCCGCCGTAACGGGCGAGAAGGGACCGAGGAACACCGACCCCGCGCTTTGAATGCGCGGAACCAATGCTTCCGACAATCGCGTGTTGATGACAAGGTGCTCGGGCGCGTATTCGTTGGTGAAGTCCACAGCTTCATCGAGCGTATCAACCAGTAGAGTGAAGCCTGCCCCGAGCGCACGCTCAGCGATCGTGTTGCGCGACAGTTGTTGAGAAAGAACGTCCAGTTCACCGGCTACATCGTCTGCCAACGATCTGCTTGTGGTAACGAGAGCGACACGCGAGTCAACATCATGCTCTGCCTGTGAAATCAAATCTGCTGCCACCAGGAGCGCATCGGCAGAGTCGTCGGCAACGATGAGAAGCTCCGAAGGCCCGGCGAACATATCGACAGCCGCACCATCAGGGTCGGCGGAAACAATATGCTTCGCTGCGGTAACATACTTGTTTCCCGGGCCGAAAATCTTGTCAACCTTCGGCATCGTCTCCGTGCCATACGCCAACGCAGCAATGGCCTGAGCACCTCCAACGGCGTAGACCTCCACTATGCCGATGGATGCAGCGGCGGCAAGAACGAGCGGATCGACATTGCCGTTGGAGCGTGGAGGGGAACAAAGCACCACGCGCCTGCATCCGGCAAGCAACGCGGGAATTCCCAACATGAGCACCGTGGAAGGAAGCGGCGCAGTTCCGGCCGGCACGTACAAACCGACCGTGTCGATAGGTCTCGCCTCCCGCCAGCAGACCACGCCCGGTGCTGTTGCGACAGGCTGTTCTGTACGAAGTTGAGCCGCATGAAAACGCTTGATATTCTCTGCTGCGACGACGAGTGCTCGGCGGAGAGAAGGCTGAAGTGCAGCCAATGCTTCGCGGCATGCTTGTTGAGGCAAACGCAAGGGCGACGCCGTCACGCCGTCGAAGCGTGCCGTGTATTCTGCCAGAGCTGCATCGCCGCGCAGTTTGACGTTTGAGCAAATCTCACGTACGGTAGAGAGCGTGTCGGAGTCGAGCGCGGCCGTTCGTGCGCACAATTGCCGGCGCTGTTGCGTGTTGAGCTGTGAAAGAATGTAGCGGTTCATACGATGATCGTTTCGATTGGCACGACGATGATGTCGCTCGCGCCAGCTTGCTTTAATTTCTCCATCACATCCCAGAATACATCGCCGGCAATGACGGAGTGGAGCGCCACCATGCCCGGCTCGGTCAAAGGAACCACAGTCGGGCTCTTGAGCGCGGGGATGATCTTCTTCAGTGTTGGCATAGCAGAGAGCGGAGCGTTCAGCATGATGTAACGCTTGCCGCGGGCAGTCAGTCGGCCGGAAATTCGGATACGGAGGCGTTCGATCAACGTCGATTTCTTCGCATCAGAAAGGGAGTTGGCGTTGGCGACCAGAAGCGCTTGCGATTCGAGGACGGTGTGCAGGGGGCGGAGGCCGTTCATGCGCGCCGTCGTGCCTGTGGAAACGATGTCGCAAACGGCGTCGGCAACATTGAGCGATGGCGCGAGCTCGACCGAACCGCTCAGTTCGACGACCTCACAGCGGAGTTTCTGTGTGCGCAGGAACTGCTGCAGCGTGCGTGGATACGTCGTGGCGATGCGCTTTCCCTGAAGCGAACGCACGGCGGTGAGACTGGATTGCCGAGGCACGCTGATCATCAGGCTGCACGTGCCGAAGCCGAGGCGCTCGAGCGTTTTGACGCGGGCGCGCTTTTCGGCCAGAATGTTTTCACCGACGATGCCGATGTCGGCCACACCGTCCTGAACGTACGCCGGAATATCGTCGTCCCGGAGAGCGAGAATGTCGAGGTCAAAATTCCTGCAGGGGGAATAGAGACTTTCCTGACGGAACTCGAAATCGAGTCCGCAGGTGCGCAAGAGGGCAACGGATTCCTCGGTGAGGCGTCCGTTGCGTTGGATGGTAATCTTGAGCCGTCCGTTGGTTGCAAGCATAGACTTTACTTTGATAAAGTGAACAATTCAAAAAAAATCAGGCGATCTTCCGTATTCGCCGGAGCATCAGTGCGTATCCCCCCTTGCCTTGTTTGAGCCACTTGTGAACGCGGGCAATGGTGCGGGAGCTCAATCCGGTTTCTTTCTCAATCGTTGTGTAGGGGATGCCGTCGGCGAGCATTTGTGCGGCCTTCCACCGCTCGGCGATCTCGCGAATCTCGGTTTCGGTCAGCAGGTCGCGGAAAAACTTCCGGCACTCATCGAGATTCTGAAGCTGGAGAATCACCTCGTAGAGTCGGTCGATATCTTTCGGCTTGACATCCTTCATACTTTACTGAAGTAAAGTATAGCAATTGCTTCCCTCGAAGTCAAGGACTTTTTTGAAGATTTTTCCCCCCTTCCCCTCTTGCCTCCCATAAGCCTTTTCTCTACCTTTTTGCCGATATGGTCGCATTTGAGCACATCCGACAGGCCGCGGAACGTATTCGGAGCGTCGTCCATCGGACACCGCTACTGACCTCGCGCACACTGAATGAGAAATCGGTCAACTCGGTGTGGCTGAAGGCCGAGAATTTCCAGCGCGCCGGGGCATTTAAGCTGCGCGGTGCCTACAACAAGATCGCCTCGCTTTCCGATGACGAACACAAGCGAGGGGTTGTTGCGCATTCCTCCGGCAACCATGCTCAGGGGGTAGCATTGGCTTCAAAACTTTTGGGTGTGAAGGCCGCGATCGTGATGCCCAAGGGGTCGGTGCCGAATAAGGTCGAAGCGACGCGTGCCTACGGCGCGGAGGTGGTGTTTTCGGAAGATTCTTCAGAAGACCGTGAGCGTGTGGCGAAGGCGCTTGAAGAGCGGCATGGGTATATTCCCGTCCCGCCGTTTGACGATGATGAGATCATCGCCGGGCAGGGGACGATCATGCTCGAAGTCGCGGAGGAACTTCGCGAGCTGGATTATCTCTTCATCCCCGTCGGTGGTGGGGGATTGATTGCTGGGAATGCAATTGCCGCCAAAACGCTGTTTCCTCGTGTGAAAGTTATTGGCGTGGAGACGGAACCCGCCAACGATTGTTACCGGACGTTCAGAGAGAAGCGCATCGTCCGCATCGATCCGCCGAACACGATCGCCGACGGGATGCGCACGCAATCGATCGGCCAGCGGAATTTCGAGATCATCATGAAGTTTGTCGACGACGTCATCACCGTTACAGACGAGCAGGTGATTGAGACGATGAAGTTTTTCTTGGAACGGATGAAGGTCGTTGTGGAACCGACGGGCGCTGTTGCGCCGGCTGCAGTGTATCACAACATTCTCGGTCTCCGGTCGAAAAACATCTGCGCCCTCATCAGCGGGGGGAATCTGGATCCCAACTTGTTGAAACGGATTCTTTGAAAAGCATAGCAAATGAAAAATGGCAAATTGGGAACGATTCAAAGTTTTCGATTTGATTGTAGAGCGAATTGCTGATTCGCCAGGCAAGACACCCTGCCCGCCGCTTCGCTCTGGCAGGCGGGCGTCTCGCCCTACATCGAAATACCACAACGTACCACCACCCGAACGGATTTCTGCTTGCCCGTGTCGCAAAAGTTTCATACAATACCACGCACGTTGACGCTGAACGTCTCACATATGTTGAATCCTGATACTTCCTCATGAAACTCGTCGTCTGCATTAATCATGTTCCCGATACTGAAACCAAAGTCAAGGTTGGTCCGGATGGAAAGAGCATCGATACAACCGGCGTCAACTTTGTGATGAACCCCTATGACGAGTACGCCGTCGAAGAAGCGCTCCGGCTGAAGGAACAGCACGGTGGCGACGTGACGGCGGTCAGCTTAGGCGGCGACTCCCACAAAGAAACTCTGCGGAAAGCCCTCGCCATGGGGGTCGATGCAGCCACCCTGCTCAACGACGGCTCGACGCGAGATTCCTTCTCGATTGCCCGCGCATTGGCAGACGCGGTCAAAGAGCTTTCCCCCGATGTTCTCTTCTTTGGAAAGCAATCGATCGACTACGACAACGCGGCCATTGGGAACATGGTGGCAGAACTGTTGGGTTGGCCGTCGATTGCCGTGGTGGTGAAGCTGGAGGTCGCCGATGGAGTCGTGAAGGCGGAGCGGGAAATCGAAGGCGGCCACGAGCACGTCGAAGCCAGGCTTCCGGTCGTGATCACCGCGCAGAAAGGGGGCCACGAGCCTCGCTATCCGTCGCTCAAAGGCATCATGGCGGCGAAGAACAAACCGATTGCCGAAAAAACGCCCGCAGCGGCTTCGAACAAAGTTGAAGTTCTTGAAATGCGCAAGCCGCCGGCAAAAAGCCCTGGCAAGATTGTCGGGACGGGCGTCGATGCAGTGCCCGAGTTGGTGCGCCTCCTCCATGAGGAAGCAAAGGTTGTGTAGCAGATGCGCTCTCGACGAACAGAGGAACGGAAATAGTGTATGCTCTTTCTTGCAGTCGCTGAACAACGGGATAATCAGCTGAAAAAAACCGCCTTTGAGGTCGTTTGCGCGAGCAGCAAGCTGGCGGGTGCTCTTGGTGGTGAAGTGGTGGGACTGGTGATCGGTGGAACAGTGGCGGATATCGCGCCGGCACTCGGCGGATACGGCGCTCAACGGACCGTCGTGGTTGAAAACGAAAAGCTCGCGAACTATTCCACCACCGCGTACGCCAAAGTCATCGCTGAAGTCGCCAGACAGCTCAACGCCACACACGTCATGCTTAGCGCAACGGCGATGGGGAAAGACCTTGCTCCCCGCGTTGCTGTTCGGCTGGACGCAGGGCTTGCGGCGGATTGCACGGCGCTTTCGGTCAAGGACGGTGTCATCGTTGCCACGTGTCCTGTCTATGCCGGCAAAGCGCTCATCGATGTCCGGGTGAACTCGGCCGTTGGAGTGTATACCCTGCGGCCGAATGTGTTCACGGCTGGTCTGAGTAACGGTACAGCGGCAACGGTCGAGAAGATGGACATTGCGCTCGAAGAAAACGATTTCTCGGTTGTCGTCAAATCGACAACACAGGCGACAGGAAAGCTTGATGTTACCGAAGCGTCGATCATCGTCTCAGGCGGGCGGGGGTTGAAAGGGCCGGAGAATTTCGCGATGATTGAGGAGTTGGCTGGCGTGTTGGGTGCTGCCGTGGGCGCCTCACGTGCCGTTGTCGATGCGGGTTGGCGTCCGCATGACGAGCAGGTTGGCCAGACCGGCAAGACCGTATCTCCCTCGCTCTACATTGCTGTCGCGATCTCGGGGGCAATCCAGCATCTTGCGGGAATGTCCTCTTCGAAGTATATTGTAGCCATCAATAAGGACAAGGACGCGCCGATCTTCCAGGTTGCCGATTACGGCATGGTGGGAGATGCGTTCGAAATCGTTCCGGCGTTGACTCAAGAATTCAAGAAACTTCTTGGGAAGTAAGTTCGTGAAAGGAGTGTTCCGTGGAGAGGATTCAGGTTGACATTTTAGGGCTATCGACAAGCCCATCGTCGGGCGGTGCCTATGCGCTGATCTTAAAAGAGGTCAACGGCCTGCGCCGCTTGCCGATCATCATCGGGGCGTTTGAGGCGCAGTCGATTGCGTTAGAGATGGAGGGCATCAAACCGCCGCGCCCGTTAACGCACGACTTGATCAAGAACATTATCGACAGCATGGGCGTCGGGTTGGTGGATGTGTTCATCAACGAGCTGCGGGATGGGACATTCTACGCTCGGCTGAGCATCGATAGCCAGGAGATCGATTCCCGTCCGAGCGATGCCATTGCGTTAGCGGTGCGGTTTGGTGTGCCGATCTTCGTAGCAGAGAAAGTGATGGACGAAGCATCGTTCGTTCCGGAAAACGAGCAGACCGAGGGGTCATCCGAAACGGAAGGTGAGAAGAAAGAACCAAAGCCAAAGCTTTCGCGCCTCGAACAACTTCAAAACCAGCTCAACGACGCGATTAAGAAAGAGGACTATGAAAAAGCGGCAAAAATTCGCGATGAGCTCAAGAAGCAGCAGGGTATGTCATAAGACTGATAACGAGGGATGTGAATGCACATGCCCGACCAACCGGCCGGGCGTTTTTCGTTCAGGCAGGCATCGATGGGGTCCGTCGCTCGCGGAAGGATACCCAAAACGCCAACGCCATAAACAACGCCCCCGCGAGGAACGGCAGCGCAGCATGAATCTCGAACAATATTCCCCCTAACAACGGCCCCACCACCATCGCCCCCGCGAAGATCGATGTCAGAATGCCGAGAATCTCCCCCTTCATTTGCGGGTCGGCAAAGCCTGCGGCACGGCTCGTCACAACCACACGCAGCGTCGATTGTGCGATGGCGAGCACCGGCGTACCGACGGTAAAGAACCAGATGTTGTGGATCGACATCAGCACCAGCCCGGCGCCGAGCACGGCCTGCATGCCGAACTCTAATTGAAGCTGTCTGAAACGGGCGAGCCAGAACCGCTTCAGCAACAACGCTTGATTCAGGACCATGAAAACACCCGACAGGGTAAACAGCATACCGGTTGTGAATGCATCAAGCCCCAACGCATTCTCTGCATATAAACCATAAACCGCCTGCGAGATCGTAAACGCCAGTGCGAAGAGAACCCAAGCGATATACAACGGCCGAAGCTTGAGGTCAAACGCAGCACGTGCAATCGGTTTCAGCGGATTAAAGCTCAGCGGCATCGAGCTTCGGTTGAAATGCGTTTCTGGCAGGGCGGAGTACGCCGCGACCGTGTTGACGAGCGCGAGAATACCGGCGAACCAGAACGGGAACGCGTGCGACACCGTGCTGAGCAATCCCCCTAACAGTGGTCCCACCGTAAAGCCAATCCCGAACATTGCCGCCATGAGTCCGAGGTTCGCCGTCCGCTCTTTTTCATCCTGCGAGATGTCGACGAGATAACTCTGAGCGATGGTGAAATTCCCGGCCGCAATGCCGTCGATGATCCTCCCCACGAACAGAAGCGGAATCGTCGTTGCACCGGCAAAGACGAACCATCCTACCGCCGTGCTGAAGATGCTCAAGAGCAGTACCGGCCTGCGTCCGACTTTATCCGAGAGCGCACCGAGTACCGGACTGCTGAGAAATGCAAAGAACGCGAACGACGCAAACAGAAGCGTGACGGTAAACGGCGACGCGCCAAAGGAGCTTACATAGAATGGCAGGATCGGGATAACGATACCGAACCCAAGCACATCTACAAAGACAGTAAAGAGAATAATCAGTTTTTGTTTTTGCATCGGTGGCTACCGGACGAGGACAATCTTGCGTACATCGCGCCGGTGGGGTGTGGTCATCTCGACGAGGTAGAGGCCGCTCGTCGCGGGAACTCCTACACTATCCGTTCCATCCCAAACGATTTCATATTCACCCGGCATTCGTACATCGTCGACGGGCGTTGCAACATGCTGACCGAGAAGGTTGAAGATGCGCAGCTGGACTTGGCTTTCTTCCGACAGCCCAAACACCAGCTTCGTAGCACCGTTCGACGGGTTAGGAAAATTCTGACGCAAGTACGTCGTCAAAGGCGTTCCGCCCGCTTGGTGACGAACGGGCGGCTGAAGATAGCGCATGCCGTTCAGGCGGACTTCTTCAAGTTGATAGAAGTACACCGTCCCTCTCGTCGTGGTGGCATCATGAAAATCCGTTGTCGTCAACGGTACGGCGTTGAGTTGAACAAACGGCGCGTTGCCGGACTTCCGGTACAGATTGTAGGACGTCACACCGGCCTTGGGGACCCATCGGATCGCGACGCCTTCCCGTTCGAATGAAAACAGCAGCGGTGTTGTCTTCGTCTCGTCCCACACACGCCCCATACGGATCGCGCGTGCATCGAACTGCCCCAGCGTTCGAAGGTATTGTTTCAGGGCTTCGTCGGTGCCGAAGGTCGTGTCGGTCCGGCTGATGAACTGAATCAGCGGAAAGCGCCTGGCGAAGTTGGCAACGAATTCGTTGAGTGCGACCGTATAAATTCTGTTTTCATCCAACGGTTTGCCGTTCACCCAAACATCTCGTACGACCGGGAAGAAGCCTACACCCGAGATCGAGTACTGTAATCCGGATGTCTGGAACGCAAGTCTGCCGCCTCCACCGCCGAAGAAATCGAACGAAAGCGAGAGAGCGGAGTTCAGCACAACGTGCAGCATCAAGCCGCTCATTCGCACGATGGAAAGCCGCAGCCCCATGTTCTGGATGGGATCATACGCCCACGAGAGTGTTTGTCGGATTTCTGCCGTCGAGATGGCGCCGCGGTAAAGATTTTGACGCATGAGGGAAGCAACCTCCAATGCGGCGTCGCTCTTCGTCGCAAACCTGTATGCGTCGGCGACAAGGTTGACGAGCGGCGACTCGAGGTCGCCCGCAGCGACGTTGGGCGGTGGTAATTCCTCAGTGAGCACTGCGAGGGTATCGGAATAGACTCTGCCGTAGGTTGCCGTGATGGAATCGTTGTAGCTTCGCAGAAGGGCGCCAACGGCGGCATCTTCCGGCAGTGGCGCTTCAATCCGCTCTAACCGGTAGCTCCACGATTTTCTGCCGCCGCTCATGGTTACGGTAAGCGTGCCAAGATATTGCCATTTCGAACCCGCTTGAACGATGATCGTCGTATCGCCAGTCGGAGTTATTTCCAGCACCGGCTGCTGAAGCGGCGTATGGGAGTGTCCTCCCACAATCACATCGATGCCGGCAACATTGCGCGCGAGCTGGCGGTCTTCACTCACGCCGAGATGCGTGACGGCAATAATGATGTCGACGTTGTACGCGCGGAGCGAGTCCACCATTCTCCGCGCTGCGGCAGTTGGGGACTCGAACGTAATCGGCTCCGACTCGCCGTACGATGGCGTCGTTGTTGTCGTCAGTCCAAAAATCCCGACGTTTACGTCTCCCACAGTCTTCACCACAAACGGCTTGACGTGCTGCGCCAGGCCGCTCGTGTCGTTATTGTAGCGGATGTTTGCCGAGAGGAAATCGAACCTCGCCCCCGACTGCACGATGGCATGCTTCAGCCGAAACGGCCTAATGTCGAATTCGTGATTGCCTAACGCCATCGCCGTAACACCCATCGCATCGAAGAGCTCGAACTCTCCTCGTCCCAGAAAGCGGTTGAAAAACAAATCGCCGGTGAAGCTATCCCCGCCGTGCAGAAGGATCGGGTTCGTGGCCGTAGCCCGCAGCTCGTTCAGACGCCGGATGAGCCGCGCTGCCGCACCGGTTTGAGGAATACCGTTCACCTTCGGTCCCCACGGATACACATAGCTGTGTGTATCGTTGATGTGGAAGATGGTCAGTGTCTTCTGCGCTCGTGCATGGAGCGAACACAGGGCGAGCAATGCGACGGCGATGGTTAGTACACGCATTATGGCAAACAGATTTTCCCGAGGATAACCGGTCGCCGCGCGCCGGTGACACTGGGGACGTTGGAAGGCAACTCGTGGGTCGTTTCGTTCGCTAATAGCGCGAAGAGCACAGCCTCTTTCGCGTCGGCAGAAACGCCGATCTTTTCGATACGCATCACCCGCGCCGGGGCAAAGTAGTGCTGCAATCCCTGCATGATGGCCTTGTTATGCGCCCCTCCGCCGCTCACTAACACTTCATCGACGTTCATTTTTCGGCTGAGGTAACGATTGTATTGATCGAAAACGGAAAGTGGCGTAAACTCCGTGACGGAAGCGATGAGGTCTTCCGGCCGCACGCGACGCGCTCGTTGGAGCAGTTGCTTCACGAACATCTCGCCGAACTCCTCCCGTCCGGTCGACTTCGGCGGGCGCCGGCGAACATACGGGTGCAACATCATCCATGAGATGAGCTCCGGAACCACCTCCCCGCGCAGAGCTACGGAGCCGTTGCGGTCGAAGCGCCGCTTGAAGAAGCGCATCATCAGCGCGTCGATCACCATGTTGGCCGGACCGGTGTCGAAGGCGAGTACGTCGCTCACGGTGCAGTTCTTCGGGAGCAGGGTGAAGTTGGCAATGCCGCCGAGGTTGAGGAGGATGCGATTCTTTGTGCGCGACCGACACAGCAGAAAATCGAAGTACGGCACGAGCGGCGCACCCTGTCCCCCGACGGCCATGTCTGCCGTGCGAAAGTCTCCCACCGTTGTGATGCCGGTGAGTTGTGCGATGGTGGACGGGTCGCCAATCTGCAGCGTCGCGCGAACACGCTTGCCAAACATTCTCTCTGCCTTGGGCAGGTGGTGCACCGTCTGCCCGTGCGAGCCGATGAGGTCGATGGAGCGCAGGGGGATGCGCGCGTTCCGTGCGATGCGCCGGACGGCAGCGGCAAAGAGCTCGGCGTAGAGGATGTTCAGACGGCAGATGAGGTCAACGCTGCCGGTGCCGGGGAGCGAGTTGGCAAGCACGAGTTCCCGGAGTCCCTTCGGGTAGGACACTGTATCGAAGGCAAGCAGCCTCAGCCGCGTGTTGAGCCCTGCCCCCTGAATTCGCACGAGTGCAACGTCAATTCCGTCGACCGAGGTGCCGGAGATGAGGCCGACGACGAGCTTGGTTTTCTTGTTCTGAAGCCGCTGTACGATTTTCATCGACTATTTCCTATCTTCATATTGTGCGAAGGTTGTGAAGGAGTTTCACTCCTGAACAAACAAGCAGCTCGGGAGTTAAACTCCCTCGCAACAGAGGTTGAACTCCCTCGCAACAGAGGTTGTGCGAAGGTTGTGAAGGAGTTTCACTCCTGAACAAACAAGCAGCTCGGGAGTTAAACTCCCTCGCAACAGAGGTTGAACTCCCTCGCAACAAAGACCTATTCCCATGCCTTATTCCTC